>JBEGTQ010000134.1:0-5910 GCA_041179305.1 Pseudomonadota bacterium
ACCAATGCCATATCTCCTTCGGCTGGACTGGCAATAATACCTTCTTCCAGGCACTGCACCACTTCATTTATCATCGGGATCATGGTGCGAGCGATAATATCGTCATCGCTGAATTTCTGTGGGGCCTGGCTGATGGCTGCCAACAAGCTATCAACCTGTTCGTCATTTTCTTTACGTGGTTTGCCTCTGGTATCTTGGGTATAGCGATAGAAACCCAAGCCGTTCTTTTGGCCAAATCGCTGGTTATCGAACATGACATCCACTGCATCGCGATAATCTTTATTCATGCGTTCAGGGAAACCGGCTGCCATGACTGCTTGTGCGTGGTGTGCGGTATCAATCCCCACCACATCCAGTAGATAAGCAGGACCCATCGGCCAACCAAACTGTTTTTCCATCACTTTATCAACTTGACGGAAGTCTGCGCCGTCTCTTACTAACATGCCAAACCCAGCCAGATAGGGAAATAACACGCGGTTAACAAAGAAGCCTGGGCAATCATTCACCACAATTGGCGTTTTACCCATTTGTGTGGCGTATGCCACTACAGCAGCGATAGTTTTATCCGAGGTTTTTGCGCCACGAATAATCTCAACCAGCGGCATCCGGTGCACTGGGTTGAAGAAATGCATACCGCAGAAATTTTCTGGCCGTTTAAGTGATTTTGCGAGCTGGTCGATCGGGATCGTAGAGGTATTAGAGGCTAAAACGGTATCTTCACCGATTAGTGCTTCAACTTCAGCCAGGACGGCCGCTTTTACTTTTGGATTTTCTACCACCGCTTCAACGATGATTTGAGCACGTTCAATGCCGGTGTAATCTAGTGTCGGTTGGATGGTTGCCAGAATATTAGCCATTTTTAGGCCACTCACCTTGGCACGTTCCAGTTGTTTATTCAGTAACTTGGCAGCTTCGTTCATCCCCAGCGTTAGGGATTTGTCATTAATATCTTTCATAATGACGGGAATACCTTTCAGTGCCGATTGATAGGCAATCCCTCCGCCCATAATTCCGGCACCCAGCACCGCAGCTTGTTTCGGTGCGCTGACACCTTTGGACAGTTTTTTAGCCTGCGCTTTAACAAACTGGTCGTTGAGGAATATCCCCACTAATGCACGAGCTGCATTGGAACCTGCCAACGGCACAAAACTGTTGGTTTCCAGCTCCAGTGCTTCAGTTCGGCCAAATTTAGCGGCGGTTTCGATGGTTTTTACTGCCGTTAGTGGCGCAGGATAGTGCTTCCCGGCGACTTGCATGACCATACCTTTGGCGATGGTAAAGCACATGGCAGTTTCGATTGGATTGAGTTTCAGTGGTTTCAGCTTCGGACTACGAGCTGCCTTCCAGTCCAGTTTGCCGTCAATAGCTTGTTTAAGCATGGTTAAGGCGGCAGTGACCAGTTTTTCGGGTGCCACGACGGCATCAACCAACCCAATTTTTAATGCGTCTTTGGCAATAACATCTTTGCCGGCAGTAATAATTTCCAGCGCACTGTCAGCGCCCAATAACCGCGGCAAGCGAACTGAACCGCCAAAGCCTGGCATGATGCCCAGTTTGGTTTCCGGCAGGCCAATACGAGCTTCCGGCGAAGCCACACGGAAATCCGTTGCCAGAATACATTCACATCCGCCACCCAACGCGTAGCCATTGATTGCCGCAATAGTGGGTACCGGCAGGTCTTCCAGTCGATTGAATATATCATTGGCAAAAATCAGCCACTGATGCAGCTTTTCTGGCGGGGCATTAAACAGGGATAGGAACTCGTTAATATCGGCACCGACAATAAAAGCCGCTTTGGCTGACCGTAATAGCAATCCTCTGAGTTCACTTTTTTTTTCCAGTACCGACAGGGCTTCACCCAGGTTGGCTACGGTTTTGGTATCCAGTTTATTAACTGAACCCGGAGCATCAAATATTAACTCGGCAATACCGTTTTCGAGCCAGTGAAGCTGTAGTGTTTCGCTTTGGTAGAGCATATCTATCTCCTGAATAAGCGCATGTGATCTGGTATGACCAGATATTCAAGAAGTGTGATTATTTTGTTGATTAATTGCAAATGAGAGATTGTTTTTTGCAGTGAAGATCACAGTCGATTGTGAGGAGAAATTGATTATTATCATATTTATCCGCGATAATTTGAGCGGCTAACCATTAAATTTATAATCTGTATGTAGAAACATATTTGGTCGGTGAATGTCAGGTCATCGGAACATGTTTTCGCGACTATGATAAGATGAAAAAAATAGCAGAGGGTACTCTGATGGAAACGCTGGCTTCTTTATATAACGAACATTTATCCACCCTACAGCAGCGTACCCGTGATGCGCTGGAGCGGCATCAGTTAGACGCCATGCTGATTCATTCCGGTGAGTTACAACGCATTTTCCTTGATGACTGTGACTATCCCTTTAAAGTAAATGCGCAATTTAAAGCTTGGGTACCGGTGACCCAAGTACCAAACTGTTGGTTATGGGTTGATGGTGTTAATACACCAAAGTTATGGTTCTACTCTCCGGTTGATTACTGGCACTGTGTTGAGCTGTTACCGGACAGCTTCTGGACTAAACTCATTGATATTCAACCATTATTAAATGCTAATGATATTGCGCAATTATTACCTGTGCAGCGTGATCGTGTGGCCTATATTGGTTATGCTCAACAACGTGCGCAGGCATTAGGCTTCAGTGCTGCAAATATTAATCCGCAGCCAGTGTTAGACTACCTTCACTATTACCGTTCGTTTAAAACAGATTATGAACTGGCGTGTATGCGCGAAGCACAAAAGACGGCCGTTCTCGGCCATCGGGCAGCACATGAAGCGTTCCTGTCCGGCATGAGTGAGTTCGATATCAATCTGGCTTATCTGATGGCTACCGGTCATCGCGATACTGACGTCCCTTACGACAATATCGTGGCGCTGAATGAACACTCAGCCGTGTTGCATTACACCACCTTGCGGCATCAGCCTCCGTCAGAAATGCGTAGCTTCCTGATTGATGCAGGCGCTGAATATAACGGTTATGCCGCAGACCTGACTCGCACTTACGCCGCCGACAACGACAGTGACTTTGCCGCGTTGATTAAAGACCTTAACATTGAGCAGCTTGAACTTATCAAAACCATCAAGAGTGGTGAACGCTACAGCGATTACCATATCCAGATGCACCAGCGCATTGCCAAACTGTTGCATAAACACTATCTGGTCACCGATATCAGTGAAGAAGCAATGGTTGAACGAGGTATTACCTCCCCGTTCCTGCCGCACGGTCTGGGCCACCCTCTTGGCTTACAAGTACATGATAGTGCAGGTTTTATGCAAGATGATAAAGGTACCCATCTGGCTGCGCCATCCAAATATCCTTATTTGCGCTGTACCCGTATCTTGCAGCCGCGTATGGTGTTGACCATTGAGCCGGGCTTGTACTTCATCGAATCTCTGCTGGCGCCTTGGCGTAGTGGTGAGTTCAGTAAGCATTTCAATTGGGATCGTATTGATGCGCTGAAACCTTACGGTGGTATTCGTATAGAAGACAATATCATTATTCACGATAAGCGAATTGAAAATATGACGCGTGATCTAAAGCTAGCCTGATGCAGCCTTATTTTATACTTGTGGCACCGGTTGCCATCAGTGAAGAGATCAAATATTGCGTGATCTCAGCCGTGGTACGTTGCAATTAACGCCCATTTCGTAATAATCCTCATTCAAGTGAATTGCTAAGGAACGTGCTGGAATGCATTTTCGTGCCATAACCCGTATTGTTGGTCTGCTGGTCATCTTATTCTCAGGAACAATGTTTATTCCTGGACTGGTGGCGTTGATCTATCGTGATGGTGCTGGCCGTGCCTTCAGTGAAACCTTTTTTGTTGCTCTGGCGATTGGTCTTTCTCTTTGGTTACCAAATCGAAAACAGAAGCACGAGCTAAAACCTCGCGAAGGCTTTTTAATTGTCGTACTGTTCTGGACTGTATTGGGCAGTGTCGGAGCATTACCTTTCTTATTTTCAGAGCAGCCGAATCTCTCATTAACAGATGCCTTCTTTGAATCGTTCTCCGGGCTGACCACCACCGGAGCGACCACGCTGGTGGGGCTCGATTCTCTTCCTAAAGCGATTCTATTTTATCGACAAATGCTGCAATGGCTTGGTGGTATGGGGATCATTGTGTTGGCAGTGGCTATTTTGCCTATTTTGGGTGTCGGAGGAATGCAGCTCTATCGCGCAGAAATGCCTGGGCCGCTGAAAGATAATAAAATGCGACCCCGCATCGCTGAAACGGCTAAAACGCTGTGGTTCATCTATGTATTACTGACAATTGCCTGTGCACTTTCTCTGTGGGGAGCCGGAATGTCAGTGTTTGATGCTATCTCTCACAGTTTCTCAACTATCGCGATTGGCGGCTTCTCTACCCATGATGCCAGTATTGGCTATTTCAATAGCCCAACCATCAACACGATTATCGCTATCTTCTTACTGATTTCCGGTTGTAATTTTGGTTTGCACTTTGCGGTATTAAGTGGGCGAAGTTTGAAAGTCTATTGGCGTGACCCTGAATTCCGCATGTTCATCTTTGTACAATTGACGCTGGTCGTCGTCTGCACCTTGGTGCTTTGGTACCATAATGTGTATAAATCCGGTTTGGAGACGGTAAATCAGGCATTTTTCCAGGTAGTATCAATGGCTACGACAGCTGGCTTCACCACTGGCAGTATTTCCCAATGGCCATTGTTCCTACCGATACTGTTATTATGTTCTGCTTTTGTCGGTGGCTGCGCGGGCTCAACCGGCGGCGGTCTGAAAGTTATTCGTATTCTGTTGCTCTATCTACAAGGTTCCCGTGAGTTAAAACGGTTGGTTCATCCGAATGCAGTCTATACCATCAAATTAGGGCGGCGGGCGTTGCCGGAACGAATACTGGAAGCCGTGTGGGGGTTCTTCTCTGCCTATGCTCTGGTATTCATTATTAGCATGTTGGCAATTGTCGCGACTGGTGTTGATGAATTCTCAGCCTTTGCTGCGGTAACGGCGACGCTGAACAACCTTGGCCCTGGTTTAGGGGTTGTGGCGGATAACTTCACATCAATGAACCCTGCTGCAAAGTGGATATTGGTGATCACCATGTTATTTGGCCGATTGGAAGTATTCACATTACTGGTTTTGTTCACTCCAACATTTTGGCGTGAATGACTCTGCATGAAGGAACATTGCAATGAAAGTCCTGATTCTTTACTTGAGCCGAGACGGTCAAACGCAAACTATCGCTGCTTATATCGCTAAACAATTATCGACTACAGCCATTTGTGAAATACAGGATCTGTCACAGATGGAGCAAATCGATCTGAGCCAATACCAGCAAGTTATGATTGGTGCGTCAGTGCGTTACGGGCATTTCAATCCAGTGCTAAGTAAATTTGTCAACAAACACCTCAAACAGCTAAATCAGATGCCGAGTGCGTTCTTTGCAGTGAATCTGACAGCGCGTAAGCTGGAAAAACGTTCTCCACAAACCAATGCCTATGTCCGTAAATTCTTACTCAGCACGCCATGGCAGCCAACGTTATGCTCTGTCTTCGCTGGTGCTCTACGCTACCCCCGTTATCGCTGGATAGATAAGGTGATGATTCAACTAATTATGCGCATGACAGGGGGGGAGACCGATACCAGTAAAGAGGTTGAATATACAGATTGGCAACAGGTAAGTGTTTTTGCTCAGGATTTCTCCGCGTTACAGTACGAAAAATAGCAATTATGATGATAATTACAACAACTTGTTGAAATAAAAAACGGCCACAAAATTTTTTCATATTAAGGGTTGCAGGTTGTCAGGAACTCCTTATAATGCGCCTCCATCGACACGGCACACAGCGAATCAGGTAACTGAACAGCTGGCCAACAAAACAGAGAAATTCAG
>JBEGTQ010000135.1:0-19739 GCA_041179305.1 Pseudomonadota bacterium
AAGTTGATGCAGTATTGGCTGCGAAAGAAGCTGAGTTGATGAACTTCTAATCCTCGCGCGCAGTTACAGGGCGTTGCTCAGGCGGCGCTTTGTTTTTGCCAGGTCAATATTTTTAGCAGAATTAGCGTTATTATTGCATCAATGCTTGTAAAAACAACACGTTATTCGAACAATGTGTTATCGGCAGCGGTCTACCATAAAATGGGGTATGAGGGTTTTTAACTAACGTACTGCCTGTCAGACGAATTGTTTGGTACCTCACCTATCATAAAAAAGTTATTCAGAGCACCCTCATGAAGCAACTGACTATTCTTGGCTCTACGGGTTCCATTGGTAATAGTACGCTCGGTGTTGTGCGTGCTAATCCTGAATTATTCAAAGTAACTGCACTGGTCGCTGGTCGCAATGTCGAGCGGATGGCACAGCAATGTCTTGAGTTTACCCCCCGTTATGCGGCGATGTCTGATGAGAACTCGGCTAAAGCTTTACGCCTGGTGTTAGCAGAGAACGGTTCAAGGACGGAAGTCTATTCTGGCGATAAAGCCGCTGGTGAATTAGCCGCTTTGGGTGAGGTCGATCAGGTGATAGCCGCCATTGTGGGCGTCGCTGGTTTGCCCTCTACATTGGCCGCTATTCGCGCCGGTAAGCAGGTATTACTGGCTAATAAAGAGTCACTAATTACCTGTGGCAAACTCTTTATGGATGAAGTTGCACGCAATCATGCGCAATTATTGCCTATCGACAGTGAACATAACGCGATCTTTCAGAGTTTACCTGAAAAAATTCAGCGGCAACTGGGCTATTCTTCATTAAGTGAGAACGGTATTTCACGCATTATTTTAACTGGTTCGGGTGGCCCGCTGCGTGAAACTCCGTTATCAACATTTGCTGATGTTACACCGGCTCAAGCTTGCACCCACCCCAACTGGTCGATGGGGCGTAAAATTTCCGTCGATTCAGCAACTATGATGAATAAAGGGCTGGAGTATATTGAAGCTCGCTGGTTGTTTAATGCCAGTGCAGAGCAAATTGAGGTTATTTTACATCCTCAATCGGTGATTCATTCAATGGTACGCTATTATGATGGCAGTGTACTGGCGCAAATGGGAACGCCGGATATGCGCACGCCAATCGCCCATGCTATGGCTTATCCGTTGCGAGTGAACTCTGGGGTGGCACCATTGGATTTTTGTAATATTGGTGAACTGACTTTTGCTGTACCGGATTATCAACGTTATCCATGCCTAAAATTGGCAATAGATGCCAGCAACGCAGGGCAGGCTGCCACCACAGCGCTCAATGCGGCGAATGAAATATCGGTGATGGCATTTCTAGATTCGCGTATTCGTTTCACTGATATTGTAGTGGTTAACTGTACGGTGGTTGAGCAACTTGCATTACAAGAGCCAATCAGTGTTGAAGAGGTTTTGGTGATTGACCGCAAAGCCCGCCATATGGCGTCTCTGCTAATCGCAAAGTTGAATAGTTAAGCTATGTTTGCAGTTGTGGGTGTTTGTTAGGTTAAGATTGAGATGGTATAGTCTGCGCCGTTAAGGGCGCAGATAGGCTGTTGATTAGTGGCCTAATAGGTATTTTAACCGTCTATTTTGGCTGTCGTTTAAGAGGCTGTGACTGGGTACAGGTTTTTTTGTGTATATGTTGCCTAATATTCGGGGCGAACAATTGATTTCTTGAGGAAATGATTTCGCATTATGTCGTCTGTAAATGAAGATAGGGCTAATTTTTCCCCCCTGAATCCGCGCCACGTTGCTATTATTATGGATGGCAATGGGCGTTGGGCTAAAAATCGCGGTAAATTAAGGGTTTTCGGTCATAAAGCGGGAGTGAAGTCGGTTCGTCGCGCAGTCAGTTTCGCTGCTAATCATCACTTGGATGCACTCACGCTTTATGCTTTCAGTAGTGAAAACTGGAATCGCCCTGCTCAGGAGGTCGCCGCACTGATGGCGCTTTTTGTCCGTGCACTGGACAGTGAAGTAAAAAGCCTGCATAAACATAATGTTCGTTTATCGATCATTGGTGATATCAGCCGTTTTAGTGAGCGTTTGCAACAGCGGATCCGCCGCTCAGAGGCGTTAACCGCAAATAATGACGGTCTGAAACTCAACATTGCTGCTAATTATGGTGGTCGTTGGGATATTATTCAGGCAGTCCGCCAGTTAGCTGAGCAAGTGCAGCGAGGGGAATTGCAATCCACAGATATCAGTGAAGAATTGCTAAACTCGCATATCTGCCTGCATGAGCAACCTCAGGTAGATTTACTGATCAGAACCAGTGGTGAACATCGCATCAGTAATTTTTTGTTGTGGCAGATTGCCTATGCTGAACTTTACTTTACTGATGTACTCTGGCCTGATTTCGATGAACATGTCTTTGAAGGTGCGCTGAATGCATTTGCACAACGTGAGCGTCGCTTCGGGGGAACTACACCTATCGATGCGCCTGCATCCTAGGGAGAACTTTTGCTGAAGTATCGTCTCATAACTGCTTTGATTTTGATTCCGCTTGTCATTGGTGCGCTGTTTCTGCTTCCGCCGGCCGGTTTTGCTATTGTTACTCTGGTTGTTTGCATGCTTTCGGCCTGGGAATGGGGGCAGTTAGCCGGGTTTGCCAGTCGTTCTCAGCGTATCTGGTTAGCGGTACTCTGTGGTTTTCTACTTATTTTGATGCTGCTTAGCCTGCCTGCATACCAACATTCGGCGCATCTTTCACAAGTGAGTGGTCCGCTTTGGCTCTCTATGGGGTGGTGGATAACCGCATTGCTGTTGGTGCTGACGTACCCTCGTTCTGCTGAGTTTTGGCGTAATTCACGTTTTCTGCGTATCATTTTCGGCATTCTGACTATTATCCCGTTCTTCTGGGGTATGATTGCCCTACGTCAGTATGGCTATGAATATAATCATAATATCGGTGCCTGGTGGTTGTTGTATATCATGCTGTTGGTGTGGGGAGCCGATTCCGGTGCTTATATGTTTGGCAAGTTATTTGGCAAGCACAAGTTAGCGCCTAAAGTCTCACCAGGTAAAACGTGGGAAGGATTAATTGGCGGTTTACTGACATCAGCTCTGATATCATGGCTGTTTGGCCGATACGTGTTGTTGGATATCATCCCAGAAAAACTGCTAATCTGTTCCGTGGTTGCTGCACTCGCCTCGGTGCTCGGCGATTTGACTGAAAGTATGTTTAAACGTGAAGCGGGGATCAAAGACAGTGGTCATTTGATTCCTGGTCATGGTGGGGTACTGGATCGTATCGATAGCCTGACCGCAGCCGTGCCGGTATTTGCCTGCTTAATGCTGTTAGTGTTTTAATCCGTCGCTGACGGCGAGTTTAGGGAAATATGATGAACATACTCTGGAGCCTGGCTGCGTTTATTATCGCACTGGGGATCTTAATTACAGTGCACGAGTTCGGTCACTTTTGGGTGGCAAGGCGCTGTGGTGTCCGTGTTGAACGCTTTTCGCTTGGTTTTGGCAAAGCGCTATGGCGACGGACGGATCACCAGGGTACCGAGTTTATTGTCGCGCTTATCCCGCTGGGCGGCTATGTTAAGATGTTGGATGAGCGCGTAGAAGCTGTTGCTCCGGAACTCCGCCATCAATCTTTCAACAATAAAACCGTTTTACAACGTGCGGCAATTGTCAGCGCGGGTCCTGTTGCCAATTTCCTTTTTGCTGTTATTGCTTACTGGCTGGTGTTTATCATTGGTGTGCCAAGTGTGCGTCCGGTGGTGGGTGATATTTCGCCCCAATCGATTGCTGCACAAGCCAATATTTCTCCAGGAATGGAACTTAAGTCTGTCGATGGTATCGAAACGCCTGACTGGGATTCAGTTCGTTTGGCGCTAATCGGTAAAATTGGTGATAAACAAACACAAGTCGGTATTGCTCCATTTGGTTCTGCTAATGTGGTAGAAAAAACATTGGATTTGCGCCAGTGGCAGTTCGAACCTGATAAGCAAGATCCGGTGGTAGCCTTGGGCATTATTCCTCGCGGCCCCCAGATTGAATCGGTTTTGGCAGAAGTGCAGCCAGGGTCCGCCGCGCAAAATGCGGGTTTGCAAGCAGGGGATAGGATCGTTAAAATAGACGGTAACTTATTGAATAATTGGCAGACATTAGTTTTACAGATTCGAGATAATCCGGGTAAGCCGTTGGTTTTAGATGTTGAAAGGCGAGGTATCCTCTTGTCTTTGACCCTGATACCAGATACAAAATCGGTTGGAGAAAATCGCAGTGAAGGTTTTGCGGGGGTAATACCGAAAGTTATACCGCTTTCGGATGAGTATAAAACGATTCGCCAATATGATCCGTTTACGGCACTCTATCACGCTGGGGATAAAACCTGGCAGTTGATGCGGTTGACGGTAAACATGTTGGGTAAACTGATTACTGGTGATGTGAAACTGAATAACCTGAGTGGCCCGATATCTATTGCACAAGGCGCAGGGGTTTCAGCAGAGTACGGGTTGGTGTATTACCTGATGTTTTTGGCGTTAATCAGCGTCAATTTAGGCATTATCAATTTGTTCCCGTTACCGGTATTAGATGGTGGACATCTGCTCTTCCTGGCGATAGAAAAGCTGAAGGGTGGGCCGGTTTCTGAGCGAGTACAGGACTTCAGTTATCGCATCGGTTCGGTTTTGCTGGTGCTATTAATGGGGCTTGCACTTTTCAATGATTTCTCCCGTCTTTAACGGCTGGAGATAGGTTAGGAAGAACGCATAATAACGATGGCGATGAAAAAGTTGCTCATAGCGTCGCTGCTGTTTGGCAGCGCCACCGTATACGGTGCAGACGGGTTCGTAGTGAAAGATATTCATTTCGAAGGCCTGCAACGGGTCGCCGTCGGTGCGGCGTTACTTAATATGCCGGTTCGCGTAGGCGATACCGTCAGTGATGAAGACATTGGTAAAACTATCCGTGCGTTGTTTGCTACAGGCAACTTCGAGGACGTTCGTGTCCTGCGCGATGGTAATACGCTGATTGTTCAAGTCAAAGAACGCCCAACGATTGCCAGCATCACTTTCTCCGGCAACAAAGCGGTGAAAGATGACATGCTTAAGCAGAATCTGGAAGCCTCTGGCGTCCGGGTTGGCGAGGCCCTGGACCGAACCACTATATCCAGCATTGAAAAAGGACTCGAAGACTTCTACTACAGCGTGGGTAAATACAGCGCTTCAGTGAAAGCTGTTGTTACGCCACTGCCACGTAACCGTGTTGATCTTAAACTGGTCTTTACCGAAGGTGTGTCGGCAAAAATTCAGCAGATTAACATCGTGGGTAACCACAGTTTTACTACTGATGAACTTATCTCTCGCTTCCAATTGCGTGATGAAGTGCCGTGGTGGAACGTGGTCGGTGATCGTAAATATCAAAAACAGAAACTGGCTGGCGACCTTGAGATTTTACGCAGTTTCTATCTGGATCGTGGTTATGCACGATTTAATATCGATTCGACTCAGGTGAGTTTGACGCCAGATAAGAAAGGCATCTATATCACTGTCAATATTACCGAAGGCAACCAATACAAGATTAATAGTGTGATTGTGAATGGTAATCTTGCAGGTCATCAATCAGAAGCTGAAAAGCTCACGAAGATTGAACCGGGTGAATTGTTTAACGGCAGTAAAGTCACGCGCATGGAAGATGACATCAAGAAGTTGTTGGGTCGTTATGGTTATGCTTACCCGCGTGTGGTATCTCAACCTGAAATCAATGATGCAGATAAAACAGTTAATTTGCATATCAATGTAGATGCGGGTAACCGTTTCTATGTTCGTAATGTGCGTTTCGAAGGTAACAGCAGCAGTAAAGATTCGGTATTGCGTCGTGAAATGCGTCAGATGGAAGGTGCATGGTTGGGTAACGATCAAGTTGAAGCAGGCAAAGATCGTTTGAACCGTTTGGGTTATTTCGAAACTGTTGATGTTGAAACGCAACGTGTTCCTGGCACCGCTGATCAGGTAGATGTGACCTATAAAGTGAAAGAACGAAATACTGGTAGCTTAAACTTTGGTATCGGCTACGGTACTGAAAGTGGCGTGAGTTTCATGGTTGGTGTTCAGCAAGAAAACTGGTTGGGTACTGGTAATACAGTTGGTATCAACGGTACAAAGAACGACTATCAGACATATGCTGAATTTACCTTAACTGATCCTTACTTCACTGTTGATGGTGTGAGTTTGGGCGGTCGTGTCTTTTACAATAATTTTAAAGCGGATAACGCAGACTTATCTGGTTATACCAACAGCAGCTACGGTGTTGACGGTACTTTAGGCTTCCCAATCAATGAGAACAACTCATTGCGTGCCGGCCTGGGTTATGTCCATAACGACCTGTCTGATATGCGGCCACAAGTTGCCATGTGGCGTTATCTTGATTCGGTTGGGGAACATCCTAACTTAACTGATCGCGCCAGTTTCAGCGCAAATGATTTCACACTTAACTTGGGTTGGACATATAACAATTTGGATCGTGGCTTCTTCCCGACTGCGGGCACGAAATCCTCGTTAAACGGTAAAGTAACTGTACCTGGCTCTAATAACGAATTCTATAAAGCTACTTTTGATACCTCATCTTATCAGCCATTAGATGAAGATCGTACATGGGTGCTTTTAGGTCGTGGCCGCTTAGGCTATGGTGGTGGTATCGGTTCTAAAGAGATACCATTCTATGAGAACTTTTATGCTGGCGGTTCAAGTTCTGTGCGTGGTTTCAGATCAAATAATATCGGTCCGAAAGCCGCATACTACAGAGCTAACGGAACTGTTTATAATTCTACTGACGCCGTTGGTGGTAATGCGATGGCAGTGGCCAGTGTTGAATTGATTACACCGACACCGTTTATCAGCGATAAATATGCAAACTCTGTGCGTACCTCATTCTTCATTGACTCCGGTACAGTATGGGATACCAATTGGGAAAACTCGGCAGTATCGCAGGCGGCGGGTATTCCTGATTACAGTAAAGCGAGCAATATTCGTGTCTCTGCCGGTGTGTCACTGCAATGGATGTCTCCATTGGGTCCACTCGTATTCTCATATGCTCAACCGATTAAAGATTACGAGGGTGATAAGGCAGAGCAATTCCAGTTCAACATTGGTAAGACTTGGTAATTGATTGACGAAACTGAACTGAATTTAAAAGACAGCACTGGCAGTGAAAAAGCTTAATGTAACTTTGGTTCATGCTGGCGTTACATTAAGCAAGATTCAGTATAAAGTGCACTTCAAGGTGTCTCTGACACAGACGGGTAACGGTAAGGAGTTTATAGTGAAAAAGTGGTTGTGTGCCGCAGGTCTTGGTTTAGCATTGGCAGCTTCTGCCAGCGTTCAAGCTGCTGACAAAATTGCTATTGTTAATGTTTCCAACATATTTCAACAATTACCTGCACGTGAAACTGTGGCTAAGCAGTTGGAGAATGAATTCAAAGGCCGTGCAACCGAATTGCAAGGAATGGAACGCGATTTGCAGACCAAAATGCAGAAGCTACAACGTGACGGTTCTACCATGAAAACCAGTGACCGTACCAAACTGGAAAGTAAGGTAATGGAAGATCGTAAAACTTTCTCCACTAAAGCTGAGGCTTTTGAGCAAGACAATCGCCGTCGTCAAATGGAGGAGCGTAACAAAATCCTGAGCCGTATCCAGGACGCGGTTAAATCTGTTGCCAACAAAGGTGGTTATGACGTAGTCATTGACGCGAACGCTGTTGCATACGCTGGTTCTTCTAAAGATATTACTGCTGACGTACTGAAACAGGTTAAATAAAATATGCCTTCAATTCGACTGGCTGATTTAGCCCAGCAATTGGATGCTCAGATGCACGGTGATGGCGATATCGTCATCACCGGCATTGCTTCAATGCATTCTGCCGAGCCTTCGCACATCACGTTTTTGTCAAACAGCCGCTATAGAGAACAACTCGCTACCTGCAATGCAGGCGCGGTAGTATTGACCCAAGCTGATTTACCTTTTTGTAAAGCGGCTTCTTTAGTGGTTAAAAATCCTTATTTTACCTATGCACGAATGGCTCAAATCATGGATACCACTCCTCAACCGGCTCAGGATATTGCGCCGAGTGCGGTGATTTCCCCACAGGCAATACTGGGAGGGCGGGTTTCTATTGGTGCAAATGCAGTGATAGAGTCCGGTGTTGTACTGGGCGATAATGTTGTTATCGGAGCTGGCTGCTTTATTGGCAAAAATACCCACATTGGTGCAGATAGCCGTTTGTGGGCCAATGTTTCTATTTATCATGAAGTTACTATCGGGAAAAGCTGCCTGATTCAATCAGGTACGGTCATTGGTGCTGATGGTTTTGGTTATGCAAATGATCGCGGAAACTGGATAAAAATCCCACAGCTCGGTTCGGTGCATATTGGCGATCGTGTTGAGATTGGTGCCTGTACAACGATTGATCGTGGTGCACTGGATGATACGATTATTGGCAATGGTGTCATTATCGACAATCAATGTCAGATTGCGCATAACGTTGTGATTGGCGACAATACTGCGGTTGCAGGTGGTGTTATCATGGCTGGCAGCCTCAAAATTGGCCGCTATTGCATGATTGGCGGTGCCAGCGTGATCAATGGTCATATGGAAATCTGTGACAAAGTCACAATTACCGGAATGGGAATGGTGATGCGGCCAATTACTGAGCCTGGGCTATACTCCTCCGGCATTCCGTTACAACCAAATAAAGCCTGGCGCAAGACGGCTGCCTTAATGATGAATATTGATCGAATTAATAAACGGTTAAAAGCGGTTGAACGTAAAGTCGATAAAGAATAGCTGCTCAAGCCCGATACTCTTATCAAATAATTAAACTTATTGGCAGTTGGTGCCAAAAGTGGATACCTAAAGAAATTGGAGTTTGCAGGTAAGCGTCAAGCGAATGAATCCTGATTAACATATTCAGGTAAATCATTTGTATAAATACTGGTAGCCAACACAACTTCAGTTTCGAAGGATATACAGAGTTCTTAATTTGCTGCCTGCCTAATGTCTACCTTTTTGGGGTCGTTCAGGCAGTGTTGTTGATAGCATTAGTTTTTTAGACAGGAAGAGTATTTTGACTACTAACACTCATACTCTGGACATTGCAGAGATTTTGGATCTACTCCCGCACCGTTTTCCATTCTTGCTGGTAGATCGTGTCCTCGATTTCGAGGAAGGAAAATTTCTGCGTGCAGTGAAGAATGTCACTTTTAACGAGCCATTTTTCCAAGGCCATTTCCCTGGTAAGCCTATCTTCCCTGGCGTGCTGATTTTAGAAGCGATGGCCCAGGCTACTGGCATTCTGGCATTTAAAAGCGTGGGTAAACTTGAGCCGGGTGAGCTTTATTACTTTGCGGGTATTGATGAAGCCCGTTTTAAGCGCCCAGTAGTGCCTGGCGATCAGATGATTATGGAAGTGAATTTCGAAAAAACACGCCGTGGGCTGACTCGCTTTAAAGGTATGGCTACTGTCGACGGTAAAATTGTTTGTGAAGCGACTATGATGTGTGCTCGCAGCAAGGAGTCCTGATACGTGATTGACAAAACTGCCATCATCCATCCAAGTTCTATCGTCGAAGAAGGTGCCATTATTGGTGCCGGTGTTCGTATTGGCCCCTTCTGCTTTGTCGGATCTCAGGTGGAAATTGGCGCAGGCACGGAACTTAAATCCCATGTCGTCGTTAACGGTATAACCAAGATCGGCTGTGACAATCAGATTTACCAGTTTGCCTCTATTGGTGAAGCAAATCAGGATCTGAAATATGCCGGCGAACCTACTCGCGTTGAGATTGGTGACCGCAACCGCATCCGTGAAAGTGTCTCTATCCACCGTGGTACTGTACAAGGTGGTGGATTGACTAAAGTAGGCAGCGATAATTTGCTGATGATTAATGCCCATATCGCTCATGACTGTATGATTGGCGACCGTTGCATTCTTGCTAACAATGCAACATTGGGGGGTCATGTAGAAATTGACGATTTTGCCATTATTGGCGGAATAACTGCTATTCATCAATATTGCGTGATAGGTGCGCATGTGATGGTGGGGGGGTGTTCTGGTGTTGCTCAGGATGTGCCTCCTTATGTCATTGCTCAGGGTAACCATGCAACACCATTCGGTATCAATATTGAAGGATTAAAGCGTCGTGGATTTGATAAAGAATCTCTTCATGCGATCCGCAGCGCATACAAGTTATTGTATCGCAGTGGCCGGACGTTGGATGAAGTGAAATCAGAAATTGCCAAACTGGCGGAGCAGTCTCCGGCGGTTAAGGTATTCAGTGATTTTTTTATGCGTTCTACCCGCGGTATTATTCGTTAACTTATGAAAAATAGCCCATTAGCAGTTGATTGCCCGTCGAATACAGGGCGTCCCTTAACTATCGGTTTAGTGGCTGGAGAAACCTCCGGCGATATTTTAGGTGCAGGATTGATCCGTGCGCTGAAAGCTCAGATTCCCGATGCTCGTTTTGTCGGTGTTGCCGGGCCTCTGATGCAAGCTGAGGGATGTGAAGCCTGGTATGAGATGGAAGAGTTGGCAGTGATGGGGATTGTTGAAGTATTAGAATGCCTGCCACGGTTATTAAAAATCCGAAAACATCTGACTCAACGCTTTAGTGAACTCTCGCCAGATGTTTTCGTTGGTATTGATGCCCCAGACTTCAATATTACCCTCGAAGGTCGTCTGAAACAGCGTGGCATCCGAACCATTCATTATATTAGCCCATCGGTTTGGGCCTGGCGACAAAAGCGCGTTTTCAAAATTGGGAAAGCAACTGACATGGTATTGGCTTTTCTTCCTTTTGAAAAAGCGTTTTACGATCGCTTTAATGTTCCTTGCCGTTTTATTGGTCATACAATGGCCGATGCCATGCCGTTAACGCCTGATAAGCAGGCTGCAAGAATAGAGTTGGGGATAGCGCCACATGCGCCATGTCTGGCCTTGTTACCGGGTAGTCGTTATGCAGAAGTGGAAATGCTCAGTGCTGATTTTCTGCGGGCTGCTGTCATCTTAAGGCAAAATTTGCCTGAGTTAGAAGTATTGATCCCTTTGGTCAATAACAAGCGGCGCGAGCAGTTCGAACGCATCAAGGCTGAGGTGGCTCCTGACTTATCGGTATATTTGTTAGATGGTCAGGCTCGCGTGGCGATGATTGCCAGTGATGCCGCTTTGCTGGCCTCTGGTACTGCCGCGTTGGAATGCATGTTGGCTAAATGTCCGATGGTGGTCGGCTACCGGATGAAACCTTTCACCTTCTGGCTCGCAGAACGATTAGTCAAAACACCTTATGTCTCATTACCTAATCTGCTGGCAGGCGAAGAATTGGTGACAGAGCTGTTGCAACAAAAGTGCCAGCCGCAAAAATTGGCTAATGCGGTTTTACCCTTGTTGCAGGGTGGCGATGCAGTTGAAGCATTAAAAGAGCGTTTCCTTATTTTACATCAGAGTATCCGGTGCGGTGCGGATAAACAGGCGGCGCAAGCGGTATTGGCGTTGGCAGGGCGATGAACGATATCTTTATTTACCCACGGGTTAATTTGATTGCCGGTGTGGATGAGGTGGGTCGTGGCCCACTGGTTGGCGCCGTCGTCACCGCCGCCGTGATCCTTGATCCTAAAAGACCAGTAGTGGGTTTAGCCGACTCGAAAAAGCTGAGTGAAAAGCGCCGGTTATCTCTTTATGATGAAATCACTGACAAGGCACTGTCATGGAGCCTTGGTCGCGCTGAACCTGAAGAAATTGATCAGCTGAATATTTTACATGCAACGATGCTCGCGATGCAAAGAGCGGTTGCGGGTTTGCACATCGTACCCGATTATGTGTTGATTGATGGAAATCGTTGCCCAAAACTGGCGATGCCGTCATTGGCAGTGGTAAAAGGCGATAGCCGTGTTGCGGAGATCAGTGCCGCGTCTGTCCTGGCTAAAGTGACGCGTGATCGCGAAATGACTGAACTGGATCTGAGTTTTCCAGGATATGGTTTCGCACAGCACAAAGGCTACCCAACCGCTTTCCATCTGGAAAGATTGGCAGCTTTAGGGGCCACCGAACATCATCGGCGTAGCTTTGGCCCAGTCAAACGTGTACTGGGTCTGGTGTAAATCACCAAGCAACATTCATAACATATGGGAATGACTCTTTGGCAATAAGTTGCTGAGGATATGATTCAATCCACTAATTTCTGGTATCTGGATATGGCCGAACCTCGTTTTGTCCACCTGCGTGTTCACAGCGATTACTCCATGATTGATGGATTAGCCAAGATTGGGTCCTTGGTGAAGAGAGCTGCGGTATTGGGTATGCCTGCTCTGGCTATTACCGATTTTACCAACCTGTGTGGTTTGGTAAAATTCTATGGTAGCGCTCACGGTGCTGGGGTTAAACCCATCATCGGCGCAGATTTCTATGTGCAAAGTGAAATTTTGGGTGATGAGTTAGCCCATCTGACGGTATTGGTACGCAATAATGAAGGTTATCAAAATCTTACCTTATTGATCTCAGAGGCTTATCAGCGTGGTTATGGATCTGTTGGCCCAATCATTGATCGTGACTGGCTTATCAAGCACAAAGAAGGGTTGATTTTGCTATCCGGTGGTCGGATGGGGGATGTCGGCAAGTTTATATTACGTGGTAATCAACTTCAGATTGATCAGTGCCTTGCGTTTTATCAAGAGCATTTCGCTGACAGTTATTATCTGGAGCTAATCCGTACCGGTCGGCCAGACGAAGAGAACTACCTGCATGCCGCAGTAGCATTGGCGGCTGAGCGTGGGTTGCCTGTTGTGGCCACCAATGATGTGCGCTTTATTGATGAGTCTGATTTTGACGCCCATGAGATCCGTGTTGCTATTCACGAAGGTTTTACATTGGTCGATCCTAAACGGCCTAAAAACTATAGTTCTCAGCAGTTTATGCGTGATGAAGAACAGATGTGTGATCTGTTCGCGGATATTCCTGAGGCGCTGATTAACAGTGTTGAAATAGCAAAACGTTGTAACGTAACCATCCGTCTTGGGGAATACTTTTTACCACAGTTCCCTACTGGCGATATGAGTACGGAAGATTTTCTGGTAAAAAAATCTAAGCAAGGTTTGGAAGAGCGCCTGATGTTTCTTTTCCCTGAACCTGAGGTTCGGGCGCAAAAACGGCCAGAGTATGACAAGCGGCTCAATATTGAGCTGAAAGTTATCAACCAGATGGGTTTTCCTGGTTACTTCCTGATTGTAATGGAATTTATCCAATGGTCGAAAGATAATGGTGTACCCGTAGGGCCAGGTCGCGGCTCGGGTGCTGGTTCTTTGGTTGCGTATGCGCTAAAAATTACCGACCTCGACCCATTGGCATTTGACCTGCTGTTCGAACGTTTTCTAAACCCCGAACGTGTATCAATGCCTGACTTTGACGTTGATTTCTGTATGGAGAAACGCGATCTGGTGATTGAACATGTGGCCGAAATGTATGGCCGCGATGCTGTTTCCCAAATTATTACCTTCGGCACCATGGCGGCCAAAGCGGTCATCCGTGATGTGGGGCGCGTGCTGGGTCATCCTTATGGTTTCGTCGATCGTATCTCAAAATTGGTGCCACTCGATCCGGGCATGACGTTGGAAAAAGCCTTTGCGGCTGAACCGCAACTGCCTGAAATCTATGAAGCGGACGAAGAAGTCAGGGCGCTGATTGATATGGCGCGCAAGTTGGAAGGGGTAACGCGTAACGCCGGTAAGCACGCCGGTGGGGTGGTTATTGCGCCGACCAAGATTACCGATTTTGCTCCGCTCTATTGCGATGCCGAAGGTAAAAATCCGGTTACTCAGTTCGATAAAAATGATGTGGAATATGCCGGCCTGGTGAAGTTTGACTTCCTTGGCTTGCGCACCTTAACCATCATCAACTGGGCTCTGGAGATGATCAACGCCCGGCGTGCCAAAACCGGGCTAGAGCCGATTGATATTGCCGCTATTCCGCTGGAAGATAAAAAAAGCTTCGATATGTTGCAACGTTCTGAAACGACGGCGGTATTCCAGCTTGAATCCAGGGGCATGAAAGATTTGATCAAACGCCTGAAGCCTGACTGCTTCGAGGATATGATCGCGCTGGTCGCGTTATTCCGCCCCGGCCCACTGCAATCTGGGATGGTAGATAACTTTATTGACCGTAAACATGGCCGGGAAGCAATCTCCTACCCCGATATTGAATGGCAGCATGAATCCCTGAAACCGGTGCTGGAGCCAACCTATGGCATCATCCTATATCAGGAACAGGTGATGCAGATTGCACAGGTTCTATCGGGTTATTCGCTCGGTGGTGCGGATATGTTGCGTCGTGCCATGGGTAAGAAAAACCCGGCTGAGATGGCTAAACAGCGCTCGGTATTTGAAGATGGAGCTAAAGATCAGGGGATTGACGGTGAACTGGCGATTAAGATTTTTGACCTAGTGGAAAAATTCGCCGGTTATGGTTTTAACAAATCTCACTCCGCCGCTTACGCTTTGGTTTCCTACCAAACGTTATGGTTAAAAGCCCATTATCCGGCTGAATTTATGGCAGCGGTAATGACTGCGGATATGGATAACACCGATAAAGTGGTTGGCCTGGTGGATGAGTGTTGGCGTATGGGGCTTAAAATACTGCCGCCAGACATCAACAGCGGCCTGTTTCATTTCCATGTAAACGATGAAAATGAAATTGTTTACGGCATTGGCGCAATCAAGGGTGTCGGTGAAGCGCCGATTGAAGCCATTTTGGAAGCACGTAAAGAGGGGGGCTACTTTAAAGAGTTATTTGACTTATGCGCCCGCGTTGATACCAAAAAACTGAATCGGCGGGTTTTAGAAAAACTAATCATGTCCGGTGCCTTTGACCGCCTGGGGCCGCACCGCGCTGCTCTGATGGGGTCGCTAGGGGAAGCCCTGAAAGCGGCTGACCAGCATGCCAAGGCTGAAGCCATTGGTCAGGCAGATATGTTTGGCGTATTAGCCGATGCACCTGAGCAGGTTGAGCAATCTTATGCTAATGTGCCGCGGTGGCAGGAACAGATAGTTTTAGACGGTGAGCGAGAGACGCTGGGGCTGTATCTGACAGGCCACCCGATTACCCAATATCTTAAGGAAATAGAACGCTATGCTGGCGGGTTGCGTTTGAAAGATATGCATCCGACGGATCGGGGCAAAACGACCACAGCGGCGGGGCTGGTAATCGCTGCAAGAGTCATGGTAACAAAACGTGGAAATCGAATTGGTATTTGTACGTTGGATGACCGTTCTGGCCGCCTGGAGGTGATGCTATTCACGGATGCGTTGGAAAAATATCAGCATTTATTGGAAAAAGACCGTATCCTGATAGCCACTGGGCAGGTCAGCTTTGATGACTTTAGTGGTGGACTTAAAATGACCGCTCGTGAGTTAATGGACATCAGTGAAGCTCGTGAAAAATATGCCCGTGGGCTTGCTATCTCGCTGACCGACAGGCAAATTGATGACCAGCTTTTGAACCGTCTCCGTCAGTCGTTGGAACCCCATCGAGCGGGGACGATCCCAGTGCACCTTTATTACCAACGGGAAGATGCTCGCGCCCGGCTGCGGTTTGGAGCCGCATGGCGCGTGACACCCACCGCGCGCTTATTGATAGATTTGCGAACGCTGGTAGGTAATGAGCAGGTGGAACTGGAATTTGACTAGAATAGGAATGCTATGAGTCTGAATTTTCTTGATTTTGAACAGCCGATTGCAGAGCTGGAAGAGAAAATTGACTCGCTGACCGCAGTCAGCCGTCAAGGTGAAAAATTAGATATTAATCTGGACGAAGAGGTTCAGCGTCTGCGCGAGAAAAGTGTAGAGCTGACGCGGAAGATATTCGCGGATCTCGGCGCATGGCAGATTGCCCAATTGGCACGCCATCCTCGTCGTCCTTATACCCTGGATTATATCGATAAAATCTTTACCCATTTCGAAGAGTTGGCCGGTGATCGCGCTTATGCTGACGACAAAGCTATTGTCGGCGGTGTTGCTCGTTTGGATGATCGTCCGGTGATGATCATTGGTCATCAAAAAGGCCGTGATACCAAAGAGAAGATTCGCCGTAACTTTGGTATGCCAGCACCAGAAGGTTATCGTAAGGCACTGCGTCTGATGGAAATGGCTGAGCGCTTTAAGCTGCCAATCATTACTTTCATTGATACACCAGGGGCGTATCCCGGTGTTGGTGCAGAAGAACGTGGCCAATCTGAAGCCATTGCACGTAATCTGCGTGAAATGTCGCGTCTGAATGTGCCTATCATTTGTACTGTGATTGGTGAAGGTGGCTCTGGCGGTGCACTGGCAATCGGTGTGGGCGATAAAGTGAATATGCTGCAATACAGCACTTATTCTGTTATTTCGCCAGAAGGTTGTGCCTCAATCCTGTGGAAAAGTGCCGATAAAGCGCCATTAGCCGCAGAAGCAATGGGTATCACGGCTCATCGTCTGAAAGAATTGAAGATGATTGATTCCGTTATCCCTGAGCCATTAGGTGGCGCACACCGTGATTATACGGCGATTGCTGCCTCACTAAAAGCTCAACTGCTGGCTGATCTCAGTGATTTGGATGTGCTAACTGACGAGAAATTATTAAGTCGTCGTTATCAGCGTCTAATGAATTATGGTTATTGCTGATTAATCGTGCCCGTATCCCGGCATATCAGTGAGATATTGAAATCCGACCCCTATTATGGGTCGGATTTTTTGTTTATAAGAAGTGATACATCCCACTTTATTTCAAGATGCAGCCAACACATCCACAACTTGAAAAATATCGTATATATAATTAACTAATAATATTATTATTTACAGATGAATATTATCGCTATCAGCGGGTTGATGGAGTTTTACCATTAAAAACGCACTTATTTGTCAGCCAAATAATGCCCTGCGGGACAGTGGTTTTCCGTTAGTCTGAAGTGGTAAATATAAAATCCACCACTTAAAAGGTGGACTCCATAGATCACTTAGGTTCCATTTCTCGCATTCTTACAGACAAAAGAGGCTGTTGCATCGCTGCACTTCCAGAAAACATCTGATCCTGCTCATAGTGTAAGCCAGCTATTTGCCAACGCCTTAGGAACTCTTCAATAACATCGGGATGGCTGCCCAAGTGCAGTCGGACAAACGGTATTTTCTCAGCTTGATATTGGTTGAATAACGACGCAGAAACCAGCGTCCCTGTGGCGTAAAAGATGTCATCCCGGAATTTATCAATACTTCTCAGCGATTCCTGGTATATCTTCGGAATTTTGATCAACATATAGGATGTTGATGGCCCGATGCAGACACCGTCGTCCGGCCATCCCATTGTTTCTTTTAGGCGCGTTTGAACCAGCTTCTTCTGGCGTGTGTAAAACAAGCCAGTTTCAATGGTCCAATCCGCTGCATCTGGTGTCTCAAGCCACGCACACATGATTTCGGCGTTGTGGGTATTCGTGTGATAGCGATTCACCCACGACTCCCGATTGAGCTGCCGTAACAATTTGGGTGATGTGGTGATTGCGGCAACCCCCATCGTATTGCAACTGAATTGCTTGCCGAACGGTCTCGTTGTTACCCATCGATCGAACATCCCTGACTCAGTAAACGTATTGGCGCCGTTGTTTTGGTCGAAACAATCGAGGATCGATTTAAGATGATTAACAACAGGTATACGTGGATCGTGTACACAATAATAGGCATCATCCAACAGCAGATAGGCCTCTTCTTGCAAGCACACGTTTAATAAATATTTTGTGACCGTGGTTGGCCACTGTTTTCCTGTTGGGTTGTGCTGTGGGTTTGATACGGCGAGAGCAATATGTTTACCCGCGTCACGAAGCCCATTAACTATGCGCGTCCATTGTGCAAGGTCTGGTAGCCATCCGTTTCCTGGCTCGATAGTTAAATAGGCAACTTCAAAGCCGACATCTTTGAAAATGCCACGATAATCCCAGCCAGGAGTAGGAACAAGCGCAACAGGTGACTGGTTGGGATACTTTTCACGTGCATGACGCATAGCCACCTTGGCCAGATCGTACATGGCAAGCCGTGTTGTGGTAGCAAAGCAGCCAACATCAATATCCAATTCACGAGGTGAAAGGCGCTCAGTTAGGTGATGTTCGACCATAATAAGTTGCCGCATTAAATCTCGGTGTTTCTGGATCCCATAGCCACATTCCGCATAACCCATTTGTTCCCGCGATAATTTGAACGTATTAATAAATTCAAGAAACTTTGGTGACACTCCATTCCAGTGTTCACCCTTAGCAGCATACAAGACCGGACCATGCGGCGAATTAGCATTTTGGTATTCGTGATATAGAATCTGTTCTGGCGAACATTGACGTAGTTCATTTGAATCATTTCTAAGATGAGCTTCAGCTCCTTCTATATGACTGCGCAAGTGGGATGTATAATCCGGAAAGCTGAATTTATTAAATGTTTTTTTACAACTGATCATAGGAGTACCTTGTATAGGGTAAAAAGAAACTAAAAAAGGTACTATAAATGGTAGATGCCTATTCTGTTTCTTGCGTTTGGTAATTTCGCTGGCAACGTAATTAATTCTTCAGGTTTATTACGTTACTCATTGAATTTATAGAAGTAAATGTTTCTTGTTTAATATGTTAATTGATAGTCAACAATAGAATTCTTTCTCAATGAATGCGCTGATAATTTTGTCATGCATTTCAACTGTCACTGCTGATCGTGTATTCAATATATTGATCACAGTGTGAAATCACGGTTTTTTGATGCGGATATAGACACATTCTTTGAACGTAAGTATTACGTTGAGTGGGCGAACAATATATTTAATGCTAGACATAATTATAAGTTAGAAAAGCGTCTATGGAAAACGTTGCGATTTAAAATTCAATGTGCAAGAGGAGCCTATTCCACTACAATTGTTAATCTACCGTTTAAATCCGATACAGTATTATTGTAATGCCAATATTATCGTTAGTTACGTCGAGGGTTGGCTATGAAAGTACTTCACTTGGTGCTGCCTTAATGCTTGGTGTCTCCAGTCTGTTTGCATTGGCTGGTAATAAAGAACGTGTAGCTGTATCTTCGATTCAACAAAATCAAGGTTCCACTATTCATTGTCTTTTAAGTTAATTAACTCAATTTTAACAAAAGTAACTCTTATGAAAAAACTATCGTTAGCTATTTTTTCTGCAATTATGCTGTCTGGCTGTTCTGTTACATGGGAACCATTAAACAACCCAACACTTCCACTGCAAGAGGCGAAAAGACTTTGTGACGACACTGCGTTAGCTCAATATCCGGTAAAAAATGAAGTTGCTACGAGAAGTGTTGAGAAGCAAATTACCTTAATGTGTAAAAAGGATGACAAGGATTGTAATAGCAGCGGCTATAAAATTGAACAAAAATTAGGCGTTGAGAGCTATGCCATGGATGTTAATGTCAACAGCAGGAAAACAGCGTTTTTATCATGCATGGAAAAAAATGGGTGGAAAAAAACAAGTTGGTTATGAGTCGGGGTTGATAATCTTAGCCAGGATGAATCGAGTATTCAATGTGTTGATTATGCAATAAAATCCCCGTTTTTTGATGCGGGGATATAATGACCGGAATTGACTTAAGGGGGTTGGTCTGCTGTTGTCTTGTATCTTGAAGTAACTTAAATATAGAATGGAGTAATAGATGCTAGCAATACGTCAGATTCATCATATTGCGATCATTGGCTCAGAT
>JBEGTQ010000136.1:0-7737 GCA_041179305.1 Pseudomonadota bacterium
TCAACGTCAATGACTCCAGGCTGAAAGGCATTAAAGTTGATGCCTATGAGCTGGGCTGGCGCTACACCGGTGATAACCTGCGCACTCAAATCGCCGGTTATTACTCGCTATCTGACCAGACAATTTCATTCAACAAAAAAGATATGACCATCAATGTGTTACCGGACGAACGCCGGATCTACGGGGTTGAAGGTGCAGTGGATTACTTCTTCGACGATAGCGACTGGAGCACTGGGGCCACGTTTAACCTGATCAAGTCTGAAAGCAAAACGGATGGCAAGTAGCAGAAATTGACGGTTGGTACCGCCAGCCCATCGAAAGCCACCACTTACGTTGGCTGGGCGCCGGGTGACTGGAACCTGCGGGTACAATCCCAACAGACCTTTGATGTCTCCGACAGCAAGGGCCGTAAGATTGACGGGTATAATACTATCGATTTCCTCAGCAGCTACGCCTTGCCGGTCAGCAAAATCAGCTTCAGTATTGAAAACCTATTGGACAAAGACTACACCACGGTTTGGGGTCAACGTGCACCCATTCTATATAGCCCAACCTACGGCTCACCCGACCTGTATACCTACAAAGGCCGTGGGCGTACCTTTGGTGTGAACTACTCCGTATTGTTCTGACAAGTAATATTCTGATAAAAAAGAATAATACTAATTACTCAAGTGAACTGAAACCCACCAGAATAACGGTGGGTTAACACTCAATAAATCAGAATGAGCGTATCGCAGGCTTTATTTATCTTGATACCAATCGATTTAATCCAATGACAGCGAATGGGGTACTTTCGAAAAAAAGAAAAGCCCCAGCCTTTTGGTAAAGGCTGGGGCTTGAATGTTGGCGGTGCGGACGGGACTCGAACCCGCGACCCCCTGCGTGACAGGCAGGTATTCTAACCAACTGAACTACCGCACCATGCTGCTGTTCCGGTTAAGAACGACACGGATATTACGTTTGTAACGCAATCTCGTCAACACTTTTTCCAGTAAAATAAGCCGGTTGCACAGTATTTAAACTGAATGTTGTTTTATTCCGCGTTCGCGCCCTCTTCCGACTCAAACGGCATGCGCCATAAGCAACTGCCCCCCTTTTTCATCACCAAATCCAGGCGTGACTCATGGGCTACCAGTTCATCCTTCGCAGCATAAATAATTTTCAGCGCAGACGCAGTGCGATTAATGCGTTGGATATCTTTTGACGAATCACTCTGCGACTGATCACCTTCCATCGAGAAAGAAAGCGACGTCTGGCCGCCAGTCATGGCCAGATAAACTTCCGCCAAAATTTCGGCATCAAGTAATGCGCCATGCAAGGTTCGCTTGGTATTATCTATCTGGTAGCGATCGCACAAAGCATCAAGGTTATTACGCTTGCCAGGGAACAGGCGGCGTGCCAATAACAGGCTGTCGGTAATGGTACAGAAGGTCTCCGTTTTCGGAATATTCTGCTGTAACATAAGGAATTCATAATCCATAAAGCCGATATCGAACGCCGCGTTATGGATGACTAATTCAGCACCACGGATAAACGCAAGAAACTCAGGTGTAATATCAGCAAATGAGGGTTTATCGGCCAGAAACTCATCACTAATACCGTGAACACCATAAGCTTCCGGATCAACCAGACGATCCGGCTTCACATACACATGGAAATTTCTGCCAGTCAGGCGGCGGTTGATCACCTCAACCGCACCGATCTCAATAATCCGATGGCCTTCATAATGAACGCCCAGCTTATTCATACCGGTGGTTTCAGTATCCAGAACAATCTGTCTGGTCGGTGTAACTTGCATATTGCCAGTGCTCATAGCGCTCGTTTATGTCAGACTTAACGTTTAAACAGATAGGAAGAGTCTACCAGAGATGACTAAACAGGTAGCAATTTTCACCGATGGATCTTGCCTTGGCAATCCGGGACCCGGTGGTTACTGCGCAATATTGCGTTACAAGCAACATGAAAAAACGTTTAGCGCAGGCTACCGTTTGACCACCAACAACCGCATGGAGCTAATGGCCGCTATTGTGGCACTGGAAGCCCTGACCTCACCGTGTAAAGTGACAATTAGCACCGACAGCCAATATGTACGCCAAGGGATCACTCAATGGATCCACAATTGGAAAAAACGCGGCTGGAAAACATCTGATCGCAAACTCGTACGTAATATTGATTTATGGCAACGACTGGATCTGGCTATTCAGGATCACGCCATACAGTGGGAATGGGTCAAAGGCCACGCCGGCCATCCAGAGAACGAGCGCTGCGATGAACTTGCACGGCTTGCGGCCAATTCACCGACACAGGACGATATCGGTTATAGTCCCGACTGATCCCATTGCCCCAATCAGAGTTGGTCACGATAACTTTTGGTTACACCAACCGCCCGGCTAAACCAGGGTTTACGTGCACCAAACTTCATCGGATTGAAGGTCAGTGGCACCGTGCGTTTACGGGCAATAATCAGGCTAACACACCCTAAAGCATGCAGATGGGTACTGACAAAGCGCCCACCTTCTTTATGCCAGGGTAAAACGTGAAAGCACGACATAGACATAACGTCATAATCCAGCAAACTCAGCCAATCCAGTAAACGCATTTGAGTAAACATTCGGCTAAGGTAGGGTTGCCGCTGACGTAATAACGGAACCAGTTTACCCACCCCTAATAGACTCAACGGGTTAAAATTACTGATGATCAACCAGCCTTCATCGATCAATACTCTGTCCACTTCACGCAGAATACGGTGTGGATCAACTGAATAAGCTAAAGTATGAGACAGTAAACAGGCATCGACAGATTTTTCGGTAAAAGGTAACTGATATGGGCTGGCAAGCACCTGCATATTTTTGCCCTCCGCCCCGACATTAACCTGATGCAAGATTGCACAGGTATCGCTGGTAATTTCAGCACTCAAATGGCCTATCTTCAACAAGTGGTAACCAAATAATTTCGGCCACCAGGGTTGCAATTGCTGTTCAACCGCGGTGCGGTAATATTCCCCCCACGGTAACTCTGCCCAGGATGTCGGTTCATTGATCTTTTGGCGTGTTTGCGCTGGCTTCATATTTTATTATTTTCTTTCAAACTCAGGCGAGAGGTATCGAATGAATCTTATCAGCATTCCGGCACTCCAGGACAATTACATTTGGCTATTAACGGACTCGCAAAAACAGTGTGTCATTGTGGATCCTGGCGAATCCGCCCCAGTGTTGTCAACACTGATTCAAGGTCAATACAGACCTCAAGCTATATTATTAACCCATCACCATAACGATCATGTAGGTGGAGTCGCCAATTTATGCCGCCATTTTCCCGAAATTCCAGTCTATGGGCCACAAGAAACCGCGAATAAAGGAGCCACAGTTATTGTAACAGAGGGTGATGACCTGACAATAAAGGGTCAAAAATACATCATTATTGCAGTCCCTGGCCATACCCTCGGACACATCGCATACTACAGCAAACCTTATCTTTTCTGCGGTGACACTCTTTTTTCCGCTGGTTGTGGCCGGCTGTTCGAAGGCACGCCAGAGCAGATGTATGCCTCTATTCAACAGCTCGCGCAACTTCCTGATGACACCTTAATTTGTAGCGCACATGAATATACCCTCTCAAATCTTAAGTTTGCTCGTTCCATTTTGCCCGCAGATCAAGACATTGCCAGATATCAACAACAAATCGAGCAATTAAGGGCAAAAAACCAACCTAGCCTGCCAGTAAAATTGCAATCTGAGCGTAAAATTAATGTTTTTTTACGCTGTAGTGATATTGATTTACAAAGAAAAATAGGAGTAATTTCGCCACCAGAGTCACTTGCCTCAGTTTTTTCTGAATTACGCGCCCGGAAAGACCTCTTCTGAGCTTTTAGTTGTGTTTTTTGTCGAAGCAAAGTATGATTGCTCGTCTTTTAAGCAACTACTATTTAGATTTGACACACACATGAAGACTACAGCGATATTTCTCGCCTCAGTCTTGCTTGTCGGGTGCCAGGCGTCCAGGCAGGATGCGCAGGTACCCGTACAGCATGCACAGAGTTTGTCTTCGGCAGGTCAAGAGAATGAAGCAGGAAAGTACACAAATGGCGCCCGAGTGGGCAACGCGCGATGGCTGGATAGTGAAAGCAGCCTCGCGCAGCAAAATTTGTGGAACTTCATTAGCGGCGAGCTGAAGATGAAGGTTCCGGAGAATTACCGGATCCGTGAACAGAAACAAAAATATTTAAAAAGTAAGAGCTATCTCCACGATGTAGCATTGCGGGCAGAACCGTACATGTACCTGATAGTCGAGCAGATTAAGCAACGTAAGATGCCGATGGAACTGGTACTGCTACCCATAGTGGAGAGTGCTTTTGACCCACACGCAACATCACCCGCCAACGCCGCAGGGTTATGGCAGATTGTGCCGAGTACAGGCCGTAATTATGGCTTAAAACAGAACCAATGGTATGACGGCCGCAGAGATGTGGTTGCTTCTACCACCGCAGCGCTTGATATGATGGAACACCTGAACAAAATGTTTAACGGTGACTGGCTGCTAACCGTTGCGGCTTACAACAGCGGTGAAGGTCGGGTTGTGCAAGCGGTAAAAGCAAACAGGGCAAAGGGTAAGCCGACTGATTTTTGGGCATTGTCGCTTCCACGTGAGACATCAATTTATGTTCCAAAAATGCTGGCCTTAAGTGAGTTAATCAAGAACAGCAAAAAGTACGGCATAAACTTGCCGGAAACCAACCAAGACCGTGCATTAGCCCGCGTGGATGTTGGTCAGCAGATACAGCTAACTCAGGCGGCTCAGATGGCGGGGATGTCACTGACAAAGTTGAAATCCTTTAATTCTGGGTATAAGCGCAATGTAACCGCACCTGTTGGGCATGGGCCACATTATATCATGTTGCCGAAAACCCATGCTGAGCAACTTAAAGACTCATTAGTAAATACTGATATTGCTGCCATCCAACCAACCAGGTTGGCACAGAACAGCACAAAATCAGCATCAGGTTCACAGTATAAAGTTCGCCCTGGCGATACCTTGTCTGCGATTGCAAAGCGGTTAAATATCAAAACCCGCGATTTGCAGAGTTGGAATAACTTACGCACCAAGAGTACGTTACAGGTTGGACAAACCTTGCAACTGGCAAGCAATACCACCAGCAGCAGTATTACCTATCAGGTTCGTAAAGGTGATTCTGTTGCCAGCATTGCCAGACGCCACGGTGTAAACACCGACGACGTGATGCGATGGAACTCGGTAGTCAGCAAAGCTAATAGTTTGCAACCCGGTTTGAAATTGACGTTGTTCGTTAACGACAAATCAACCCCTGGCACGTAGAACCAGAATCACGCTTGACGCTGTTAAAAAGCATTCTTCAGGGTGCTTTTTTTTATGACCAAAATCTGGCATAAAGTCATAAAACGCCCTCTAACTGAACTATCGTTACAATCCGGTGTTATATCAAAACCACCATATAACATTCAATGCATTGACTTTATTATAAAATATTTATTTTAATGTGGAAATATGATGGCGAAAACTGACGTAAAATGCGCGTTTTACGAGCAGACAAACTCGGTGAAGAAACACAGTTATAGCAAGGGAAAATCATCATTTTTACCGCTATCAAGCATGCAAGCGAACCTTACAGCCCGATGATGAATGGATTTCAAGGTGCGGGAAGGCAGCAAACGAGAAAACCCCCGATGAGCTTACATCGCTGAGTAATTGGGGCGAATGAACGCTGCCAACACACCTGCATCTTGAACGATAACGGGTATACATATCGGAATAGCTGCCGAAATCATTATAAGTACGAGATTGTTATCCACTAATCACAAAACCTTATAGCTGAAATTCAACCAAAAGTGGGTTGTGATCCGAGGCTCGGGTCACTAATACCGATGCATCTGCAAGGGTAAGACCACGGTAAAAGACAAAGTCAAGTGGTCGGCCAAAAGCACGGCTACGGTTATCAGCACGGAATTCCACTTCCTCCAGGCCAGAACCTTGGGCAAAACGCTGTAAAGCATTAACGCGTTGACGGCTCCAGGCATTGAAATCCCCCGCCAGAATGACCGGGCCACGATGCATTACGATTTGTTCCCCAATCGGCTCAAGTTGTTTACCATATACATCAACACCGAAACTGAAATTTACTGCGTGAATATTCACTACCATCAATAAACGACCATCACTGATTGGATAAACCGTGATTAATGCCGATTTAGATAAGCGCAATAGTGGCTCTCTCTCGCGCAGTGGGCAACAGTAAACCGGATGAGCCGCCGCTAATGTCATCACGCCTGAGGGGTGCTGAGGCAACGCAAAAGCAGGAACCTGATCGGCAGCCTGATAGTGAGAGGTAGCAAACCGCACCAGTTCTGGTGTTGTTTGTGCTTCTTGCAGTAACATCAGTTGAGCATCGCGCCCGAACTCTTTGAGCACTGAGAGCCATTCGGCTCGCTGCTGCTTAAAGATATTCCATACCATCACCCGTAAAACCTCAGATGTAAGCAATGGTGCACCTGGCGGTAACTCCTGCTCCGGTAACCTGGCGGAGTCAGGGAAAATCTGTTCAACCGGTTGGCCTGCAACATACCGCATTGCATATGTTCGTTTCCGCACTTTGATGACCTATTCCTCATTCGAAATCACGCTAATTATACGCTCAGATACTGCCACCAGTAATGTCTTTTACCCACAGTGTTATTCTGATATTGGGATACTCAAGAGCAGATTCAATGTATGTATCCCATAATGTACCAATAAGCGCCCTATTAACTAAAAAGACTGCAATTGTGCTAGTGCCCCCCAGAAAAAAGGACAGAGATAGAGAAAAATAAGCATCTTTAATTTTGTATTTATGCGTTACGACGAACCCGATCATCATTGTTAACCTGTTGTATATTATATCTTTTAGTATTAATAATCCTGTCAGCCTGGGCTGGTTATTTTCAGCCGTAGCGACAACGGAACCCCTGTATACTCACTTTGTGATCCACTGCTTAGTCATAAAACAACTTGTGAGGTACATTATTATCCGAGTTGCTATCAGGATGCAGCAGGAATACAAATCGCGGCAATCAGAAAACACCAGGCTATTAAAAATAATTTGCATTGGGTACTTGCTGTCACCTCCAGGGGAGATTATTCACCAGCCCGCGACAGCCTAGCCACCCAAACGTTTGCGTTACTACAAAAATGACACTGAACACCCTTCGAAGAGATACAACAAGTAAAGCTACATTACAAAAAGGACAAATATCATGGGATCCCCTCCGATAACGACACAAAACGCTTCTAACGTAACAAGATCCCGTCTGCCCAGTAATTCAGGAAAATTTGCTGTCGGTAATGAGGTCAGGAGCGTTGATAACAAAAATGTTAAGCCTGTGTCACCTGAGCGACATGAATCTACATCAGCCACGCTGGATAATAGTGCTATAAAAAAAGGATTGGATAAAATATACGACGATTATAAAGCAAGCAATAAGAAGGGAGACAAATTACCTGAGAATTTTAAAGAGCTGAGCGTTGAAAGCCAGTTGCAAACGTTGAACGAAGCACTAAATGGATCCCATAAAACCCATAAAATCAGTGGAAGCAACCATCTCAAAACCGCTGTAAAAGCGTTCATGGATAAAAATAGAACAGATATTGTAGCAACTGAGTTCTTAAAGTATGCGGTTATTGCTGGTGGGAGGGGAGTTGATTATACACTCGCAATAAAACCACAAGCAC
>JBEGTQ010000137.1:0-6157 GCA_041179305.1 Pseudomonadota bacterium
GTTTTTTCACCGGGGCTGTTTGCTTACAAAACGGACATTTTACATCAACCTTAGCCATCAGAATCCCTTTGATAAAAACGGGGAGTTTATCTGATGATCACCGGATTGAATACGTGACCAAATATTTATTCATATTCTTCCCTCATTATTTATTATGCCACCTAAACGCCAATTCTGACTAACAGGTTATTTCGCGCCGAATTTAACCGAAAAAAATGCCATCAATACAAAAATAGCCGTTAAATTTCAATAAATTAAAAATAAATATTCAATTAAAAAATCTTATTTTATCAATGGTAACAATAAGTGGTACCTATTTGCTGAATCACGCCAATAGGAATATTATTAGTGTGGAGATAAAATAAAAAACCTTTTTTTGTTTACGTTAATTTCTCGCCAATCAGAATGTTGGCGCGATGTCATGCTTTAAAACACCCAAAAAAGCAATCAATTCAATAGCTATACTGGAGAAAATGATGAGTAAAAAGAAAGGATTAACCACTGCTGCTGGCGCTCCTGTTGTTGATAATAATAATGTGATAACCGCTGGGCAACGCGGCCCGATGTTGCTACAAGACGTGTGGTTTCTGGAAAAACTGGCGCATTTTGATCGTGAAGTCATTCCAGAGCGCCGTATGCACGCTAAAGGCTCTGGTGCCTACGGCAGTTTTACCGTGACCCATGACATTACTAAATATACCCGAGCAAAAATTTTCTCTAAAATTGGCAAACAAACTGAAATGTTTGTGCGGTTTTCAACAGTTGCCGGCGAGCGTGGTGCTGCCGATGCTGAACGTGATATTCGTGGCTTCGCCATGAAATATTACACTGAAGAAGGTAACTGGGATTTAGTGGGTAACGATACGCCGGTCTTCTATTTGCGTGACCCACTGAAATTCCCTGATTTGAACCACGTTGTTAAACGTGATCCACGCACCAACCTGCGTAACCCAACTTATAAGTGGGATTTCTTCTCCCAACTACCTGAATCTCTGCATCAATTAACTATCGATTTCAGTGATCGTGGCCTGCCAAAATCTTATCGTCATATGCATGGCTTCGGCAGTCATACCTTTAGCTTTATCAATGCTGATAATGAACGTTTCTGGGTTAAATTTCATTTCCGTTGCCAGCAAGGCATTGAAAATTTTATGGATGATGAGGCAGAAAGACTGGTCGGTACCGATCGAGAAAGCTCTCAACGTGATCTGTATGAAGCCATTGAACGTAAAGACTTCCCTCGCTGGAATCTGCAAATTCAGTTGATGCCAGAGCAGGAAGCATCACAAACACCTTATAATCCGTTCGATCTGACGAAAGTCTGGCCGCACGGTGATTATCCGCTGATTGATGTTGGTTTCTTCGAACTGAACCGCAATCCAGAGAATTACTTTGCGGAGGTAGAACAAGCCTCATTCAACCCCGCTAATGTGGTTCCGGGGGTGAGTTTTTCCCCTGACCGCATGCTACAAGGCCGTTTGTTCTCCTACGGCGATGCCGCGCGTTATCGTTTAGGTGTTAACCATCACCAAATTCCGGTTAACAGCGCTAAATGCCCGTTCCATAATTATCATCGTGATGGTGCAATGCGCGTTGATGGTAACAGTGGTAATAGCATAACTTATGAGCCAAACAGCTCTGGCCTATTCCAGGAACAGCCTGATTTTAGCGAACCACCACTGACATTGGCAGGTGCTGCTGATCACTGGAATCACCGCGAAGATGATGATTACTACTCGCAGCCACGAGCGCTATTTAATCTGCTCAGTGAAGAGGAACACCAACGGATGTTTACCCGTATTGCCGGTGAATTGTCACAGGTTACAGAACATATTCGCGATCGTCAGATAGCTCTGTTCACCAAAGTTCATCCGCAGTACGGTAACGGTGTGAAGAAGGCGTTAAGATTAATTTAGGATTTTAAGTTTTAGCACTACCGGTAATCAATTCAGTTGACATGAGAACTGTGAACGCCTGATTTCTGATCTTATGTCAACCGAAACTTAGTTTCAAAGCGCACCATCAAGCATGGTAATACACCATTAATGGCTGGCTGGATATCAATGAATGACGGGATAGGCAGTGGCGGTTTGTGGCGATTCATCGTCGGCACTGCCGCTAATAAACAACAAATCGTTGGCCTTTGCTTCCAGAATAATCATCGAAATTTGCTCTTCGCATTGCGCCATAAAGTACTTAAATTGGGCAAATGTCACGCCAACCTCTATCGTCAATGACTGACAAACGATCAGTTTGGGCAGATTATCATTCTGAATATCAATAAAGGCTTTCACTGTCAGCGAACTGGCGTTGATTTGGCTGAGATCAGCCACCAGCGGGATCAGAGCCGTCGGCCTGACTTCAGCCAGTGCCGAGAACAGAATAATGTTGTCGACCAAATCAATTTTTCCATCAAACACACCCTCAAAATTCTGCATATGTGGCAAATGAAGCGCCTGACAGAAATCGCACTCAAAAAATGAGATACCGAGCTGATCCAGCCAACGCCGTAATAAGGCTAAATCCGGGACGATGAGTGAATCCATAACCACTTACCTCATGATTCTCACAATATGAAAAGTGACACAGCTTACGGAATATTGGCCGACAGCGCCACTTCAATCCTGATTAATTTAATGCCGGAATCATTCTGGTTATCAACGCAACAGCAGAAGCTTACCAAGCCTTAGTGATTATCCGGCTCTGACTCTTTGCCTTTCCTGGCCGGTTCCGCTTCCCTATGCGTGCCAGTGGGCAAACTAACAACAGCAGTCAACACACCTGTGATTTGAAAGATGACGCGAATGGCTCGGTTTAATAAGGCATTACCAAAGCTGATCTGGAAAAAACGGTCGGTAAGCCGGTAGAAATAGTGCCTCAAATCTTCGTAGATGAAAAACGCCCTGGCGGCTGCACTAATTTTGAATCACACGCCAAAGAAAACCTGAAGTTGTTTCAGCAATCCGGTAGATAAACGGGATGAATTTCCCAACAAATGCAGTTTATCAGAAATAATATCGTTATTTGTCCGAAAAATGGGACAATGGCATCCTTTTATTATCAGTGTAGCCATCAAAAACTTAACCAAAAACCGCCATTTACTAGCATATAACTCTGCAATAACAAATTAATTAAGCACATACTTCTGGCCATGCCAAATTTCATGCTTATTACTAGCCGTCTGGTAGCAGACCGATTAGAATAACCGCGTTATTGCCATATTTATGTTTTATATGGTGATAAAATTGCCGAATTTAAGAAAGTGTGTCGTTCTACTATAACGAGCAGAACGGATATGTAGTGAATCATTCAGGCTTAATAGAAAGTAATACTCTGTGAATATAAACGTCGCAAACTTATTAAACGGTAACTATATCTTGCTGCTATTCGTGGTGTTAGCACTGGGATTATGCTTGGGCAAGCTACGAATCGGCCCTATCCAATTAGGTAATGCGATTGGCGTTTTGGTGGTATCACTGTTGCTTGGGCAACATCATTTTACCATCAATACTGAAGCATTGAATCTGGGCTTTATGCTATTTATCTTTTGTGTCGGTGTTGAAGCCGGTCCAAACTTTTTCTCTATCTTCTTCCGCGATGGCAAAAACTACCTCATGTTAGCGCTGGTGATGGTGACCAGCGCGATGGTTTTGGCGCTGGGGCTGGGTAAATTATTCGGCTGGGATATAGGTCTGACTGCTGGGATGCTGGCAGGATCAATGACCTCAACGCCTGTTCTGGTTGGGGCAGGAGATACTTTACGCAGCACCGTTGGCAATAATCCAGCACTGCAGCACACCCAGGATAATCTGAGTCTCGGTTACGCCCTGACCTATCTTATCGGGCTGGTCAGCCTGATTTTAGGTGCCCGCTACTTACCCAAACTGCAACATCAGGACTTACCAAGCAGCGCCCAGCAAATTGCCCGCGAGCGAGGGCTAGATACTGACAGCCAGCGTAAAGTGTATCTGCCGGTTATTCGCGCCTATCGGGTCGGTCCGGAACTGGTCGCCTGGGCTGATGGTAAAAATCTGCGTGAATTGGGCATTTATCGTCAAACGGGTTGTTACATTGAACGTATTCGTCGTAACGGAATTTTAGCTAATCCAGACGGTGACGCCGTGTTGCAAATGAGCGATGAGATCTCTCTGGTGGGGTACCCAGATTCTCACTCCCGCCTTGATCCGAGCTTTCGTAACGGTAAAGAGGTGTTCGACCGCGATTTGCTAGACATGCGTATCGTTACCGAAGAAATTGTGGTCAAAAATAGCAATGCAGTAGGTAAACGGTTAAGCCACTTGAAACTCACTGATCACGGCTGTTTCCTTAATCGGGTGATCCGCAGCCAAATTGAAATGCCCATTGATGACAATGTTGTATTGAATAAAGGCGATGTGTTGCAGGTCAGCGGTGATGCACGTCGTGTTAAGAGCGTAGCAGAGAAAATTGGCTTTATTTCCATCCATAGTCAGGTAACCGACTTGCTGGCTTTTTGCGCATTTTTTATTTTGGGATTGATGATTGGCTTGATCACCTTCCAATTCAGTAACTTCAGTTTCGGTATCGGTAATGCGGCGGGCTTGTTATTGGCCGGTATCATGCTCGGGTTCCTTCGAGCCAACCACCCTACTTTTGGCTACATTCCGCAAGGCGCATTGAATATGGTGAAAGAGTTCGGGTTGATGGTCTTTATGGCCGGTGTCGGGCTAAGTGCCGGCAGCGGAATCACTGACAACATGGGTGCTATTGGCGTACAAATGCTAATTTCTGGCCTGATCGTCAGCTTGGTACCTGTAGTTATCTGCTTTATCTTTGGCGCGTATGTATTGCGGATGAACCGTGCGCTGCTTTTCGGTGCCATTATGGGCGCTCGTACCTGTGCGCCAGCGATGGATATCATCAGCGACACCGCTCGCAGTAACATCCCTGCGTTAGGTTACGCAGGCACCTACGCGATTGCGAACGTTTTACTGACACTGGCGGGTTCGTTAATCGTGATTATTTGGCCAAATATATTCGGATAGCATACTAAAAGAAAGGTTTTCGGCAAATCTGGACATTATTTCAAACTTTTTTCATTTCACCAGAACTTTCTTACTGCACTGGAGTCTGAATAAGTGCCACTGTTTTTTTTGATGTCCCCATATTGAGGAGCCCGATAGTCACGCCTTCTTAGGTTTAAGACTAAATCGGGTTTTTTATTGCCCAAAATTTGAGCTACGCCCATTGCAGCTCCTTCCTGTCTGGCTTTATACCCAATAGATTTCAAGGTACAGGAAGACAACAAACGAGAAAACGCCGAATCACTTACCGGTGTAAATGATTTAGGTAACCAATCTGCCGGAAGCAGATTTGAACGCTGCTTACTGCGGCCTCGCAGAGGCGAAGCTCTGACTATTGGTGTTTTTAAAAGTCGTCAACGCGCACTCATGCCCGTGGTATCTTGTGGCATATGGCGATAACTCCCCAGTTATGTATTGGTGTGGTTTGGTCAAATCATGCGTGAAACGCATTTTCTTATTCATAGCCTGTAGACAGGTTGATAGGTTTGGCTCAGTCAGTTGGCTGTGTTCTGGATAAATAGCGGTTATGACAATCGCGATAAAGGTAAAAATTAATGGAACAAATGAATTATTTTTTCTTTTCCATGATAAATGCAACTCCGGCATCTTCACCGTGGATAATTTCTTTGGCAACATTTATTGCTCGCGACCTGATCATAATTATTCCCGTTTTGTTGGTCGGGCTATGGTTATGGGGGCCGAAAAATGGTATGGACTCACAGCGTATGGTGATAACTAAAGCCGCTATTGCTCTTGCTTTTTCCATGCTTTCAGCTACCTGTATCGGTATGCTTATTCCTCATGATCGGCCCTTTGTCGTCGGTTTTGGCTATAACTTTTTAAACCACGACCCAGACAGTTCCTTCCCCAGTGATCATGGTACTGTTGCCTTTACCTTTGCTCTGGCTTTCATTTTTTGGCACCGTATAAGATCCGGTATCAGCTTGATGGTTGTGGCCATTGCCATTGCCTGGTCACGGATTTATTTGGGCGTTCATTGGCCATTAGACATGGTGGGTGCTTTCCTGCTGGGGATTGTCGGTTGCCTGTTTGCACAATTGCTATGGAATTTGTTCGGTGAAACTATCGCCAAA
>JBEGTQ010000138.1:0-9845 GCA_041179305.1 Pseudomonadota bacterium
TTTTTGCCTGATGACATAAGGCGATCACTTTTTGATCGGTATCGTCGTCATTCAGGCTAGTTAAGTCCATTAAACTCAGTGCACGTTTCGCATAATCATTCAAAATCGCGCGGGCAGTTAAATCGGTCATAACACTCTCCAACACTGTTTCAGCCTCAGCATCTTGCCAAAACTAAGCATTTATTTTTGATGCCGACAAATATGATTTATAGCTTTCTGAATGATACGCTCATTTGCATCAAAAATAGACCTGACAATGGGCCGTCTGTAACGGCGACCCATTGTTTAAAATTACAAGGAGAGGAAGAAACCGGCAATGGTTGCGCTCATCAGATTCGACAATGTGCCTGCCACTAGAGCTTTCAGCCCAAAGCGTGCAATATCATGACGGCGGCTCGGTGCCATACTGCCCAGCCCACCCAACAAAACAGCCACTGAAGACAAGTTGGCAAAGCCACAAAGCGCGAAAGAGATAATGGCTTTAGTGTGGTCAGACAACACCTGAAGACCCGCAGCTCTCACTAACTCTTCTGCCTGTAGATACTGGCCGAAATTCATAAATGCCACGAATTCATTAACAATAATCTTTTGGCCAATAAATGAACCGGCTACCATCGCTTCACTCCACGGCACACCGATCAGATAAGCAATTGGTGAGAATACCCAGCCCAGAATCAACTCCAGCGAAAGTTGTGGATAGTCAAACCAGCCGCCAATCCCTCCCAAAATACCATTCAGCAAGGCAATCAATGCAACAAAAGCCAGTAACATCGCCCCGACGTTCAGCGCTAATTGCATGCCAGATGCTGCACCAGATGCCGCTGCATCAATCACGTTAGCCGGGCGTTCATCTTCAGCGATAAGCGTAGTGGCATTGACGTTATCGTGCGTTTTTTCAGTCTCTGGCACCATCAGTTTAGCGAACAGTAACCCGCCTGGTGCCGCCATGAAGGAGGCGGCAATCAGGTATTCCAATGGCACCCCCATTTGCGCATAACCGGCCAGAACGGAACCGGCAACAGAGGCCAAACCACCGCACATCACTGCAAACAGTTCCGATTGCGTCATCGTAGCGATATAAGGCCGCACCACCAGCGGCGCCTCCGTTTGCCCGACAAAGATATTCGCCGTAGCCGAAAGGGATTCAGTACGTGAGGTACCCAGCAGCTTTTGTAAACCTCCGCCCAAAACCTTAATAACGATTTGCATGATGCCGAGGTAATACAAAACAGCAATCAATGATGAGAAGAATACAATTACTGGCAATACTCGCAGGGCGAATACAAAACCACCACCACCGAAAATTTCAAACATTTTGTCGGAAACCAACCCGCCAAAAATAAATGAAATTCCCTCATTGCCATAGGCAATAACGTTCGCCACCCCTTCAGACATACCGAGCAGAATGCGACGACCGATCGGTACATAGAGCACCAGTGCCCCTACCATGATCTGGATGATAAATGCACCAATTACAGTGCGGATATTAATCGCCCTGATATTACTTGAAAGAAGTACAGCTATTAATATCAGTACTGCCATTCCAACCAAACTCATGAGCATGTCGACATCCCTAATAGTGAAAACATTAATGACATTAAAATAATTTTGCGGGGATTATACCGTCATGATCTGGCTATCAAGCAATATCTGTCACAAATAAACACAACAGGGAGCAACGAGATAAACATAAACGTGACGAATGTCACATTAAAGAGCCGTAAACAATGTTTTTGATAAAATTATTATCGTGATCTGTGTATTTTAACGGACGAATTGGCTCGGTCGCCCTTCAAGATTCAGGCGGGTGGCAATTGAAACAGATGCAGGCTATTTTCCAGTAAACGAATAGCAATCTCAAACGGTGCTTCTGGACGCAATTCGCACAGCACACTGAAGACATCGACTGAGCGCTCGGGTCGGTTTGGCTGGCCTTGAAAGCCTGCGAGTGGCATATACGGGGCATCAGTTTCTAATAACAACGCAGAAAGGGGCAATTCAGTCATAACCTTACGGGTTTTCTGTGCTCGCTCATAAGTAATCGTACCACCAACCCCAATATAGTAGCCCAGGTTAATAAATACCTGTGCCTGCGCCAAACTGCCAGCAAAACCATGCACGACGCCGGTACGGGGTAATGCTGCCTTGCGCAACACAGAGGCAAGCAGATCGTGTGAACCTCGCGAATGCAAAATAACAGGTAAATCATACTCTTTCGCCAGCTTTAGCTGGGCATGCAATAACGCCAACTGACGGGGATACTGTGGCTCATCAATATAGCGATCCAGCCCAATCTCCCCTACCGCCACCAGCTTTGCCGGTTTATTCATCAAGTGAGACGCCAATATTGCCAAATCTGCCTCTTGGTGCTGGCCAATATAGCCTGGATGCATCCCCAGCGCGGCAAAAACTGGCGGATAGTTTGCCGCCAAATCTAAAATACGCGGAAAATAAGCTGCGCTAACGGCAGGAACGATCAACTGCCGGACATTAACCTGTGCAGCACTCACCAAACTGGCCGTTTCTACACCGGTAAAGGGGGGAAAGTCAAAATGACAATGTGTGTCGATAAAATAGGATGGATCTATAAATTTCGTTTTATCGATAGAGTAGATTGATGTCATTGCGCAGAATCACCTTTGCTCTTTGCCTGGTTCGCAGGCAAAGTAGTATCCGCTGGCAGCAACGTTGTTTTGTTTGGTGTGGTGACCGGAATGATCAACCCACTGTCGGTTACTGCCATTGCCGCCGAATGCAAATACCCTGTCGCTTTGGCGCAGTCCGCCGATGGCGTGGGTGAATCCTCGGTATCAATTAATTCAGCTATAGCATCGGGTTGAAGAATTTCTTGTGGTTGAATGATTCGACGGGATTGAGAAATCGAGATTTTGCTGCCGCTGATTTCTGTCTGTTCCATCCGGCTGCGGGGCAATAGCCCGCGCCCGGCGGTTGCCAGAAAATAGCGACCACAGCGACGGCCCAAATGATAATCGCTATTCAGCGCAGCAACCCGGCTCCCTAATGCATTGCTGGCTAGCGGTTTCGGCGGAAAAATCTCGAAAATACGCAAGTCATCTGGCGGATTCTCAATAAACTGCTGAATGCGATGATAGCTTTGCTCATGCTGCTGAATGATCCGCACCAATTGTTGCAAACTACTTTCACTCAGCCAATGCGCCATCCGCTTCATCCAATTCGGCGTATAATAGGCCTGCGACGGCACCGTACGGATAACCACAATAGTATCAGCACCGCGACGGTAAGCCTCTTCAACCGGAATAGCATCGCTGATACCGCCATCCTGATAACTGACACCGGCTAAATCCACCCCCTGGCGATATAAACCGGGAACAGCACTGGAGGCTTTAAGCGCATCCAGCCAACTCTCTCTGGTCGGGGAGATATAAGCGGGTTCGAAATTATCACTGCGACAGGCACACATCAGGAATTCGCGGCCATTGCGTAACTGCTGTTCAGCATGATCCATTGCCAGTGGCAGTTGCCGGGAGGTGATATCCACCAGCCAATCAAGATCAATTAAATGACCACCACGGACGAATCGTAAAAAATTAAAGAAATTGGCCGTTGTGGTATAACGGGTAATAACGCTGCGGGCATAACCGGACTGGCCACAGAAAAAGGCTGAAAGATTTTGCGCCCCTGCGGAGGTGCCGATCATTAAATCAAAAGGGTTAAAGCCGGCGTGTTGGAATTCATCCAACACGCCGGCTGTAAAAATCCCCCGCTGCCCGCCCCCTTCACATACCAACGCTATTTTACCCGGTTGATATGGTTTACAAGCGAGTGGTTCGATATTACCGAGCGTGATAGGTATTCTGTGTCCCACCCTTCATCCTTAAAACGTTACAACAGGATTCGAGAATACCCCTTATTACCCTTTGCTGTAACCCTCTGACTTATTTAAAGGCGCTTACGTCCAGTAAACAAACTGATGAGGAATAGAACAATACCCACGACGAAAACAACTTTGGCGGCCCAGGCAGCCGTACCGGCTAGCCCACCGAAACCTAATGCCGCAGCGATTAATGCAATAATCAGAAAAATAATGCCCCAGCGAAACATAAGCCTCTCCTTCTTCCTGTTTAAAAAATGACGTCATAAACTCACGTTCAAAAAGGATTCTTCAACCACCGCTGCCTGTTTAACAGTAGCTTATTTCAGATTAATCTATATCCCTTTGGCTAACAGCAATTACCCGCCAGCCAAATCACAATTACGGTTTGATGTTGAGATCGTTTTTAACGCTTTTGACACCATCAACCGCTTTGGCAATGCTTTCAGCACGTTCGGACTGAGCTTTGTTTTCAACAAAACCGGTCAGCAGCACCACTCCATCTGTAGTTTCTACTGTGATTTTGCGTGAGGGCACGATATCATCCGCCAGTAACTTGGCTTTGATGGAGCTGGTCGTCACCGTATCACTCGCATATTCGCTGATTGACTGTGATTTTTGATCTTTCAGATGCAGTTTATCACTAACTGATTTAACGCCTTCGATTTTACCGGCGATTTCAACTGCGGTTTTAGCTTCAGCCTGGCTGCTAACAAAACCGCTCAACGTAACAATACCTTGAGTGGTTTCAACCGTAATATCATTGATTTTAAGGGATTTATCTTCCAGCAACGCGCTTTTTACTTTTGCGGTTACAGCACTATCGCCCATGTAGTTATCTATTTTCTGCATAGAGCTATCGATTTGGGCGCCCGTACTGTCCACTGCATTGGATACTTCATTAGGCATGGTGTCTTCGGCTAACACACTGCCGCTAATAAGGACAGAACCTAAAACAACAACCATCACTGAGCGGGCAAATTTTGTGTTTATCATCGATTTCTTCCTTTGTTGTTAAGAATCATAAAAGATTATGAATCCCGAACTTGTTATAAAACCCAAACGCTGGATCCTGACACCACCCGCAAGGGTGACCATCGAATGAACACGTTAAGATTAATACAGGTTAGTTGACATGAGTCAACCTCTGCATGTGCCTATTAAAGATAGAGCATCTCAGAAGAAATACCGTCGGAATCGCCCTAAAGCAGGAAATTCATGATCACGGGAGCATTATTTCAGGGAATAAGTGATCAGGAAAATTAGTGAATCGGGGTAACACGTACCCCGATAAAGTGCGGCTTGCTACGGGATTAATGCTCGCGAGTTTTACGGAAACACACTGTCGGATAACGCTCTTGCGTAATATTGAGATTTACCATAGTTGGAGCGATATAGCTCAAGTTATCACCACCATCGAAAGCCAGGTTAACCTCATTTTTACGTTTAAACTCTTCGAGTGTCTTCACGTCATCACAATCAACCCAACGGGCTGTCGAGACATTAACTGATTCATACACCGCTTCCACGTTGTATTCACTCTTCAGCCGCGAAGAAACCACTTCAAACTGCAACACCCCGACGGCGCCAACAATCAAATCGTTGTTAGTTAGTGGGCGGAACACTTGCACGGCACCCTCTTCTGACAACTGAACCAAGCCTTTCAGCAATTGTTTCTGCTTAAGTGGGTCACGCAGACGAATACGGCGGAACAATTCAGGGGCAAAATTCGGAATACCGGTGAACTTCATCTCTTCGCCTTGCGTAAAGGTATCACCAATCTGAATGGTGCCGTGGTTATGCAAGCCAATGATATCACCAGCAAAAGCTTCTTCAATATGAGAACGGTCACCGGCCATAAAGGTCAGTGCATCTGAAATCACCACATCTTTCCTGGTGCGCACCTGACGCAGCTTCATGCCCTTCTCAAAGTGACCCGAAACTACGCGCATAAAGGCAATGCGGTCACGGTGTTTCGGATCCATATTAGCCTGGATCTTAAACACGAATCCGGTGAATTTTGCTTCAGAAGCCACCACTTCACGGGTATCGGTTTTACGTGGCATCGGGGTCGGAGCCCATTCAACCAAACCATCCAGCATATGATCGACACCAAAGTTACCCAGCGCAGTACCAAAAAATACTGGTGTTAAGTCACCAGACATGAAGGCCTGGTGATCAAATTCGTGCGACGCCCCCTGCACCAATTCTAGCTCCTGCCGGAACTGTTTGGCTAAATCTTCACCCACTGCGGCATCCAAGTCTGGGTTATTCAGCCCGTTGACGATGCGCACTTCCTGAATGGTATGACCTTTACCGGTCTGGTACAGATACGTTTCATCCTTATAAAGGTGATAAACCCCTTTAAACAACTTACCGCAACCTATCGGCCAGGTGATGGGTGAACAGGCAATTTTCAACTCACGTTCCACTTCATCCAGCACTTCCATCGGATCACGAATATCGCGATCCAATTTGTTCATAAAGGTCAGAATCGGCGTATCGCGCAGACGCGTCACCTCCATCAGTTTGCGCGTCCGGTCTTCGACCCCCTTGGCGGCATCGATCACCATCAAACAGCAATCAACGGCGGTCAAAGTACGATACGTATCTTCGGAGAAATCTTCATGCCCCGGGGTATCCAGCAGATTTACCAGACAATCACCATAGGGGAACTGCATCACCGAGGTGGTAATGGAAATACCACGTTGTTTCTCCATTTCCATCCAGTCAGATTTAGCATGGTGACTTGAGCCACGGCCTTTTACCGTACCAGCCATCTGGATTGCGTTCCCGAACAGTAACACTTTTTCGGTAATGGTCGTTTTACCGGCATCAGGGTGAGAAATGATCGCGAAAGTACGTCTTTTCGCGACTTGCCGTGCATATTCACTTGGGGACATAGTTTGACATTCTATTTTTAGGCCACCCTGCTCTGTTGTTCACATTTTATTTGATGTAAAACCCAGGCAAAGCGAGGCATTGATTATGGCGCTAAGCAGTTATAGCGCGGTATTTTCCCTGAATTATGCGAAATAGACAATTTTTCAAGGGCGACGATCGTTATTCAAGCAAAACCACCGTCAAAAAGGCACTACCTCATCGGCAGCGCCATCATAATGGCATCTTCACGCCCATTCGCACTCGGGTAATAGTGACGACGCACAGAGACTTCGTTAAAGCCCAAACGCTCATACAGAGTGATGGCGTGTACGTTTGAGGCTCGGACTTCAAGCCAAAGCGTGGCGACATCACGCGCTCCCAACTGTTCAATCACATGTTCAAGCAGTAAACGACCATAACCCTGACGCTGATGCTGCGGATCAATGGCGATATTAAACAGCGTTGCTTCGTCTAATACAATTTGAGCAATGGCGAAACCTATCATTTGTTGACCGATACTCAACTTAACGTTGAAGTAACGATCACCCTGATTGCTGGCTAAGGTTTTTTCCGACCACGGAAAAGCGTGGCTGGCTTGTTCAATTTGATACGCTGTGGCCAGATCGGCCGGCGTCAAGATAGAAATCTGCTTCATAATGACAAATCTGCTGCCAAAGTGCGCGCTTAGCGCCCGCATCGTGATAAAGTCCGGTCAGATCCGGGCTATATAACTGCCTACCCGCGACCACCAGCGGTTCGCTGATACCCAATCGCCAACTGTTGCACTGCGTATCTTCCGGCAACATCTCCGCCTGCTCCGGCGTCAGTGCATAAACCTGACGAGGAGTCAGCCCCAAACTGCGCAACACATCACGCAGCAAGGGATCATCATGTTCGGGCAGCGGCTGTGCCACAATTAGCAGGCGAGTCTCTGCGGGCAGGCGTATTGCAATTTCACCCTGCAAAACGGCTGGGCGGCGCAGTGCCCACTGCGTAATGCCAAGCTGTTGTAACAGTAAGTCTCGTCTCGATGCCATGCCACTTCCTATCAGACTGACCCGTATTTCGACGCTATGCTAGCAAACCCATCGAACATGCGCCAACAAACATCTATAATGCCCGATCATATTCTTAAGGAGCCAAAGACTGATGTCAGCATTAAGCCCAGCCAGTGAAGTAATACTGCGCCACAGTGATGAATTTATAGCCCGCCATGTATTGTTCGCCGGTGATTTACAAGATGCGCTGCCAGCGCAATTTGCGGCAGCCGGGGTGCGGGTTCACACCAATCAATATCACCACTGGCAGTTACTGAGCAATACGCTGGAAGAGAATGTGCAATTCAGTCTGGTGGCAACCGCCGAAATAGTAGCAACTTGCGACACGCTGATTTACTACTGGCCAAAAAGCAAACAGGAAGCTCAGTTCCAGTTAACCAATCTGCTGTCTTTACTGCCTGTTGGCACCGATATCTTTGTCGTGGGCGAAAACCGCAGCGGCGTACGTAGCGCAGAAGAAATGTTGTCCGATTATGCACAGTTGACCAAAATAGACAGCGCCCGCCGTTGTGGCCTGTATCACGGCTATTTGGATAAGCAGCCTGAATTTAACGCCGATGCCTGGTGGGAAAGTTATCAGGTTGGTGATGTGACAGTGAAAACGTTGCCCGGTGTGTTCAGCCGTGACGCGCTGGATTCAGGTAGCCATTTGCTGCTGTCTACTTTTAGCGAACCGTTTAAAGGCAGTGTGTTGGATATCGGCTGTGGTGCGGGGGTGTTGGCGTCTGTTCTGGCGCAGCAATCGCCAAAGATCAAATGGACACTTAGCGATGTATCAGCGGCAGCAATTGCAGCCAGTCGCGCCACATTGGCGGCGAATAACATCGACGCACAAGTTATCGCCAGCAATGTCTACTCCGACATTAAAGGCCGTTTCGAAATGATTATTTCCAATCCGCCGTTCCATGATGGGATTCAAACCAGCCTGACTGCGGCTGAAATGTTGATCCGTGGAGCAACAGCACACCTGCATGTGGGGGGGAAACTACGAATGGTGGCGAATTCCTTCCTGCCTTACCCTGCACTGCTGGATGCCGCCTTCGGCAGCCATGACGTGCTGGCGCAAAATGGCCGTTTTAAGGTATATCAGGTAACCGTTGGTCGCCCGCCACGAGACCCTAAGAAGAAACGTTAATAACAGGCAGTAAATAAGAAGAACTACCCCTGCCGCGGCATGGAACGCTCGGCAGGTGAATACCACGGCAATCATACCAATTGATCAAGATAGAATGCTTTTTGCCGCAAACACCCCAGTCAGGGGAAATAAGTATTGACCTGAACGTGAAAATCTCTAGAATCCGCTCCCGTAGTTGCTTTATAAAAGTCATGTCCCGGTGCGCGATGGTGGCGGAATTGGTAGACGCGCTAGCTTCAGGTGTTAGTGTTCTTACGGACGTGAGGGTTCAAGTCCCTCCCTTCGCACCAAACATACTTTTGCAAACAATTTACAGTGCATGTCCAAAGTAGCCAGCGCGGCAAACTAGCTCATCGCTACGGGCTAAATTTCAGCCAGCAATCGGTGGAAGTCAGCGCAGCCGGTATATCTGCGGTTTCAAACACAAAAGTGAGTTCAGCAAAGAAACCTTTTACTACACACCATGGTGCATAAGCACTGCGGCCATGCACCCCAACAGCGCCAGACATGATGGCAATAACAGGAAATGCCGCAACCGAGTGTGATACAACATGCTGACCGTTGCCAACATTGCAATCACGATCACTGCCCGCAACTGACCGATGCTGATATCGGCCCATCCCAACACCGGTAACAACGCGAAAGGCAGCAGGATCCCCCAACCACTGGACATTCCACGGCTCACGCCGCCGATTATCCCCCACGAACGGTAAGCGGCCAATCTGGCTGTAATCATAATGACGCCCCACCTAAGTGATAATGATAACCAATATCATACATTACTCTCAAAGCATCTGCACGATGAAGTTGTATAACCAAGCAGCTTCACGTTGCCGCCAACACCCTTACACCTTATAAGGACGACCGGTATAGAACACTAACGGGTAGTGCCAATACCACGTTAATAAGCATGCAA
>JBEGTQ010000139.1:0-4357 GCA_041179305.1 Pseudomonadota bacterium
CGCCCCTTCAATGGCTTATCACTGATCTTCACATCGAGTAGATCGACAATATTACTGCCATATTCTTTTTGCATCTCAGCAAGAAACTGCCTGGTCGTCTCTTTATTAGCTTCGCACATACTGGCTTTCTGCCAGGGAAATACAGTGCGCCCAGCGAAGAAACCGCTTTTGAGTTTTTGGCTGCCATCTTCAGCCGTCTTTATGCAGACATTATCGAACCTGGCCACGTTCTGGAAAGAGCTAAGATTTATATTCATATGATTTTCCTTTTAGTCGTACTGTTACCTGTCTTCAAACGCCCGGCGGTGCCAATCCCCCTGAATTCGTTCGTTATTTGCGCCTTGCCGCCGGTTTAATGCAATAAGTTTTGACACTGCTCGGCCTGATTAAGCAGTTGCGCCAACGCTTCTTCTACATTAGAAAGTGAGGCATGCCAGGTGTTAACGTCGTGACAGAGCACCAGTTGGCCGGAGTGCTGCTCCAACCCAAGACTCATGCGGTTATAGCGAGCCAAATCCAGATTTAGCACCAGCAATTGCTTCATTAACTCGGCTGAAAGGGGCATTGGGAGCGAGCCAATTAATACGCTGAAGAAGAGGCGTGATTCCTCTTCACGGATCTCTAAGTTAACCACCAGTTTTTCGTCAAAAAGCAAGGTACAGTGCCTCTCCTCGCTGTTTGTGGACTCCCCCATACCCAACGTATCTAACAGATCGTCCAGCAATTGCCTGGTTTTCTCTTTCATGAAACACTTCCTATTATGGTTTATTCCCCTTCCAAACTTGAATGAGCGTTATTTCCGGGATGATTACAACTTTCACTTGCATTAAATACATGCATACGATTATTAACGACCTAATGTAACGTGCAGCGCCGACCATTTCTTTCAAAAAATCATAATAAGTACTGTCGTGGCCAAATTCGGTGTGTCACTGCAGTTTTCAACTTAACACCAACAATCAGATGCATCCTGGTCGCTTTCCGCTTATTCTTAGATCCCGCCGAAACATTCCAGTTACAGCACAAACACCTCGATATTTCATCAAGACTGCGGAGCCCATGAATGACTGCACAACCCCAAACCCTGAAAATTCGCCGCCCGGATGACTGGCACATTCATTTACGTGATGACGAAATGCTCAGTACCGTACTGCCTTATACATCAGAGGTATTTGCCAGGGCTATTGTCATGCCTAATCTGGCCTCCCCTATTACCTCCATAGCTGCGGCTATCGCCTATCGGGAACGTATTCTGGCAGCAATACCTACAGGGCATAAATTCACCCCACTAATGACGTGTTATCTGACCAATACCCTTGATGCCCGAGAGCTAACAGCCGGTTTTGAGCAAGGTATATTTACTGCGGCAAAACTGTACCCAGCCAACGCGACAACCAATTCAAACCATGGTGTTTCCGATGTTCCGGCAATTTACCCGCTGTTTGAACAAATGCAGAAAATGGGTATGCCGCTGTTGATCCACGGTGAAGTAACAGAAGCAGCCGTGGATATCTTCGACCGTGAAGCGCGCTTTATTGATCAGATCCTGGAACCAATACGCCAGAAATTCCCTGAACTGAAAATTGTTTTTGAGCATATCACTACCAAAAATGCAGCAGACTATGTACTGGCAGGCAACCGTTTCCTTGGCGCAACCATCACCCCACAGCATTTGATGTTTAACCGCAATCATATGCTGGTCAGTGGGATCCGTCCTCATCTGTTCTGCCTGCCAATACTAAAACGCGGCACTCATCAGGAAGCATTGCGTCAGGCAGTTGCCTGCGGTTCTGATCGCTTTTTCCTCGGCACAGACTCTGCCCCTCATACTAAGCATCGTAAAGAGTCATCTTGTGGCTGTGCTGGAGTTTTCAATGCACCAGCGGCACTGCCCGCTTATGCGACAGTGTTTGAGGCGTTAAATGCCTTACAACATTTGGAAGCTTTCTGTTCCTTAAATGGCCCGCGTTTCTATGGCCTGCCAGTTAATGAAGACGTTGTTGAATTAGTCCGAACACCGTTCCAACAGCCAGAGGAGATCTCACTAGGCGATGAATCCGTGATTCCATTCCTTGCCGGTCAGACCATCAACTGGTCAGTCAAAAGCTGAAAACCGTAGCTGAAGGGCGTAGTTATACATCCGACTTCACATTTATTATATTAGCCACTTGCAATCCGAACACTTAAACTGTATAAATAAACAGTATAAATGTTCGGAGAAAAAATATGCGTGTTGAAGTCAGTATTGACAGGAAAAACCAGTTACCCCCCGGTGCGATTGAAGCGCTAACCAATGAATTGAGTAAACGGCTAAATACCAAATTCCCTGACACCACCACTGCGGTACAGGTGCGTTATGCCAGCGCGAATAATCTTTCTGTTTTAGGCGGCGTTAAAACAGATAAAGATATGATTTCTAAAATATTACAAGAAATATGGGAAAGCACTGACGACTGGTTTGACGCGGAATAACCCTATTAATGCTGTTTTTACCGGGGAGTTGTTCCCCGGCCTTTTATTTGAGCTTTGAACCTTTTCTACTTTCCCTGTCATGGTTTTTTTTATTTGCCTCACGTTCATTCTCTAATTGATTAATCATTTGTAAAGATTCCCCAATAACCTCCAGATTCATTGTTGGTTGTGTATACTGAAAAAGCTCACTTGATAATGAGCCGCATTGATCCTCGTTAGTCACTCCAGTCAGTAACTACCATATAAAGGGGTCTTTATGGGCAGAAATGATGAAGTTATTCAGACCCACCCACTTGTAGGCTGGGATATCAGTACTGTAGATGTATACGACGCGATGATGATACGTCTTCATTACCTGTCTTCTTTGGATCAACCACCCGAGGATGCTCTGGTCGATAGGACGCTCTGGCTAACCACCGATGTTGCACGCCAATTAATTAATATTTTACAAGCCGGCATTGCTAAGATTGAGTCATCGGAATATCAAGATCTTGACCACCGTAAACATTAATTTTTATCTACTCATTATTATTTTCAATACAGCAAAAAACGGGCACCAGTGAATTTCACTTGGTGCCTTTTCGTTAACCGTTCCGGCAGTGATAAGCGCAACATTTTTGTTTCTCCCCTCTTTCTCGTGCTATTACTATCGTTTTAATTTTTATCATTACTGTTGCGCACTTTTAATTTATATCAACTAGCAATTATTGCTACGATAAATATCGCAGGTCAGGCAGACAGAGATACTTCAGAGTGTAAAAACATGGATTATGATTTGATTGTTATCGGTAGCGGGTCAGTTGGTTCAGTCACGGGTTACTACGCCTCGCAGGCAGGCCTAAAGGTGTTGATGATTGACAGTGCTATGCCGCCACATCATGCTGGCAGCCATCATGGCGACACGAGGATAATTCGTCATGCGTATGGTGAAAGCGAGAAATATGTTCCTTTAGTATTACGTGCACAAACTTTGTGGGATAAGCTATCCACTCAAACAGGCGAGAAATTATTCTATGCCAGTGGAGTGATTAACCTCGGCCCCAGAGACTCAACTTTTCTAAAAAAAATTCAGCATAGCGCTCAACAATATGATTTAAAAGTGGAAATACTTAATGCTGCGCAGATCCGTGAAAAATGGCCAGTATTTAATGTACCAGAAAACTATATCGGTGTGTTCGAACCTCAGGCAGGTTATCTGCGCTCGGAATTGGCGATAAAAGTCCTGATTAAAACAGTTATTGACGCCCGTTGCGGGGTTCTATTCAATTGCCCGGTAACCGCCATTGAACCATGCGATAATGGTATTGATGTTGTTACCATTGACGGTACATTCAGTACAAGGAAAGTGGTTGTGACCGCCGGAACATGGGTGAAAAAATTGGCTCCTGAATTGCCAATCACAGCGATCCGTAAGGTATTTTCCTGGCATCAGGCTGATGGCCGTTACAGTGAAAGCAATCATTTCCCGGCATTCACCGTTGAAACGCCGGACAATATCCACTACTACGGTTTCCCATCACAAAATAATGAACTGAAAATCGGTAAACATAATGGTGGACAACCCATTGAATCCGCAGCCCAACGTAAGCCTTTTGGCAGCCATGCCGAAGACGGCAGCGAAGTTTTTGGCTTTTTACGTAACTTCCTACCGGGCGTCGGCGTTTGTCTACACGGCGCCGCATGCAGTTACGATATGAGCCCTGACGAAGATTTCATTATCGATACCCTACCCGACAACAACAATGTTATGGTGGTAACTGGCTTAAGTGGCCATGGATTTAAATTCGCAACCGCATTGGGAGAAGTAGCGGCACTTTTCGCGCAGGATAAACCATCACCTATTGATATTTCGGCCTTTTCTTTAAAACGTTTCACGAGTATGCTA
>JBEGTQ010000140.1:0-12942 GCA_041179305.1 Pseudomonadota bacterium
ACCATGTCTCTAATAAGAAAAGCCTTCCGTCGCCTGCATTATCCCGTCAATGTTATCGCACAGTGTGTTTGTAGTCCCTCCTGAATTTAGTCTTACAGCTTAATGGAGTTCTCTGGTTAAAATACAACCAGGTGTAAGCATTGCATCGCTTGCTGGCTTTCGTCCTTCACTGGTACAAATCGCATATGTGGACGACGAACCTCTTCACAGATAGCCTGTGCATCAGCAGCATCATTTTTCCCTGATTTACCGGCCATGCGATAAGGAGACACAAACTTTGCAGCCATCAGGCGTGGTTCATGACCATACTGCCGAAACAACCTTGCCCAGTAGTGAGCCCCGGAGCATGCCTCCATCCCGATAACACAGGGTGGCAACCCAGCGAGCAGTTCGGGAAGTGCAGCACGCGATACTTTGGGTTTAACCAGAACCGTCTTACCATTCTGGTCAACACCGTGAACAGCGAACACGTTTTTAGCAAGATCGATACCGACAGTAGTAATGGCCATAACGAATATCTCCAGGGCTATGTTTACCCCATAATTGCACAAGAGTTAATCAGGCGCATAATCAGGGGAAGTCCCTTCCATTCGTTAAGGACATTTTTAGTCCCAAACCTCCGCTGAATATGAGCGAAAAGCTCTGCCAACGAGTTCGCTCAACATCTACCAGACCACAAGTCAGCCCAAATGACAGCTAAATATCAAGATAGTCGCGGTAGTGAGTAGGACGACATTACTATATGATTGTGACCTTATTTCGATTGATAATGACTTATCGATTTTAACTATTTGATTTTAAAATAAAATTATAATGCGCTTATTTCTTGCCAAAGGACGTGAAAAATCCTTACTTCGTCGCCATCCGTGGATTTTCTCTGGTGCAATCCAACATGTTGAAGGCAATGCACTTTCCGGTGAAACTATTGATATCCTTGATAGCCAAGGGAAATGGCTGGCACGTGCCGCCTATTCGCCTAAATCGCAAATTCTGGCACGAGTCTGGACGTTCCAAAGAGATGAAACGATAGATCGCGATTTTTTTATTCGCCGTCTACAACAGGCACAATGTTGGCGCAACTGGCTGGCAAAACGGGATGGACTGAATAGCTATCGCCTGATCGCCGGTGAGTCTGACGGTCTGCCAGGTATCACCATTGACCGATTCCAAAACTTCCTGGTATTACAGTTACTATCTGCAGGCGCAGAATATCAGCGAAAAACGCTGGTCAGTGCTTTACAGCATTGTTATCCGGAATGTTCTATTTACGATCGCTCTGACGTTTCGGTGCGTAAAAAAGAAGGCTTACCGCTGACTCAAGGAACTGTTTGTGGTGAGATACCACCCGCACTGTTACCTATCAGCGAAAACGGCATGCAAATATTGGTGGATATTCAGCAAGGCCATAAAACAGGTTTTTATTTAGACCAACGCGACAGTCGCATGGCGGCACGTAGTTACGCTGAAGGCCGCCGTGTGCTGAACTGCTTCTCTTATACCGGTGCTTTTGCTGTTGCCGCTCTAATGGGGAATTGCCAGCAGGTTATCAGTGTCGATACCTCACAATCCGTACTGGATATTGCCAAAAAAAACGTTGCGTTAAATCAGTTAGACCTGAGTAAAACAGAATTTGTTCGTGATGATGTATTCCAATTGCTGCGTAACTACCGCGCGCAAGGGGAAAATTTTGACATGATAATCATGGATCCACCGAAATTTGTAGAGAACAGAACTCAACTGGCCAGTGCTTGCCGTGGTTATAAAGATATCAACATGTTAGCCATTCAATTATTACGCCCGGGCGGCATCCTGCTCAGCTTTTCTTGTTCAGGTTTAATGCCAACTGATTTATTCCAGAAAATTTTAGCTGATGCCGCATTAGATGCAGGCCATGATATACAATTTATAGAACAGTTCCGTCAGGCAGCGGATCATCCCGTTATCGCGACATATCCAGAAGGATTATATCTAAAGGGGTTCGCGTGTCGGATAATGTGACTTGAAATAACCTGCTCCGCCCTCATATAGAAGTCAGATTAATATTTCTCGGGAGCTTATCATGATCGCAAGCAAATTTGGTATAGGCCAGCAAATCCGCCACCGCCTGCACGGTTATTTGGGTGTGGTGATTGATATCGATCCTGAATATTCTCTTGAACCACCGCAACCAGATGAGGTGGCGAACAACGAAACATTGCGTTTATCACCTTGGTATCATGTGGTTATTGAAGATGATGAGGGGCACCCGATACACACTTATCTGGCTGAAGCGCAGTTAACCTACGAAGATATAGATGCTCATCCAGAACACCCTTTATTAGATGAATTGGCGACGTCCATCCGCCATCAGTTACAAGCTCCACGTCTGCGTAACTGAGTGTGGATATCCACCAGTTAAAACGCGGATCTCATTGCTGGTTTTTTATTGTCAAAATTTCATTCGTTCACTGGATATTACCCTTTTTCCAATCCCAAACGCGGGATCTCAATTTTCGGGCAACGATCCATAACAACTTTTAATCCTGCATCGGCCGCCAGCGTTGCAGCCAACGCATTCATCACACCAACTTGCAGCCATAGAACGTTGGCACCGATAGCAATTGCGTTCTGTGCAATGCCATACGCCGCATCTGCATTGCGGAATACCTCAACCATATCAATCTGATCGGGAATATCAGCTAATTCAGCATAAACCTGCTGACCCAGCAATAACTTCCCTGCTAATTTAGGGCTGACAGGAATGACCTGATATCCCTGCTGGAGTAGGTAAACCATCACACCATAGACAGGACGCAATGGATTATCACTGGCTCCCACTAATGCAATGGTTTTTACGCGTTGGAGAATATCGGCAATATCTTTATCGTGCATTTTCAGACCCTCTGATGCGCTAAAAGAAAAGTCCGGTTTATCTGTTTCCCGACAGATAAACCAAAATTAGTAAATCAACAAAGATATACCTAATAGATTTCAAGGTACAAAAAGACAGCAAATGAGAAAATCCTGATGAGCTTACATCAGTAAGTGATGAGAGTAAGCTAGCACCGCCAACACACCTGCATCTTGAAAGATAATGGGTACAAATATCACCTAATTAATTTAATAACTGTGATCATTAATTCTGTTAAATTACTTCTTTACCTTTAAAATTCATCGGGTAAAGTGGGCGGATTTAAACTTAACATTTCAAAATGTAAATAAACGTTGGCAAAAGTAAGTATTTTGACACATAATTTACTGTATCTGACATTGCACATGAGTAACACCTTCAGGAGTAACGCATGAAAGCTAGTCTGGTGATTTTGGGGATTTTGGCCGTTTATTGTGGCACTTCAGCCGCAGCGACAACCTTGAAACTTGCGCCGGAAATTGACTTATTAGTCGTCGATGGCAAAAACATGTCCGGCTCATTATTAAAGGGAGCCGACAGCCTGGAACTAAACAGCGGCCAACATCAGATTCTGTTCAAAGTTGCAAAACCGTTGCCAGCCGATCCAAGGGTACTTTATGTCTCTCCCCCCCTCGTCGCAGTATTTAATACCCGCAATGTGCGCTCCGTCGACATAAAATTACCGGTTATTGATACCGAGCGAGATGGTTATACGTTTTCTAAAAAGCCGGTATACCAACTTATTGACGATAACGGCCAACCGCTTGTTATGCGCCATGATGTTTTACCGCAGAATAATCTTAGTGGAACCACCACCACACTTGAAAAGGCAATGGCAAACTATAATGTAGGGCAACATAGTGCTTCAGTGCCAGCTTTTGCAACTATTCCACCGTCACCGGTGAGTGCAGTCCCGGGTACCACTATTGCGGTCGCGGGCACCAGTACCTCACCGAAGTCAACAACGCTGCACGGTGAAAACGTCGCAGAACAAATGCTACAATATTGGTTCCAGCAAGCTGATACTGAGACTCAGCAACGCTTCCTGCTATGGGCTAAAAAACCACCAGACAAGTGATCCAGAGCCGATGTATTTTTTCATCATCAAGTTATACATTCTCCCTCGCATTTTTTGCGTTACCGCTATGCACAAAATCCGTATTTCAGTAATCTGTCAACAAACCTCACCCCCTGACTAAAGGATATGTTGATGGAGTTCACCACCCGCACTATTGCAGCACACAAGCGTATTGCCCTTGTTTCCCATGATCACTGTAAAAAATCACTCCTTGAATGGGTGATGGAAAACAAAGATCTATTATCTCAACATAAACTTTATGCTACCGGCACAACAGGTAACCTGGTGCAAAAAGCAACAGGCATTGACGTACATTGTTTACTTAGCGGCCCGATGGGTGGCGATCAAGAGGTCGGCGCACTGATATCTGAGAAAAAAATCGATATACTGATTTTTTTCTGGGATCCACTCAATGCCGTCCCTCATGACCCAGATGTTAAGGCTTTGTTACGACTGGCAACGGTATGGAATATTCCGGTTGCAACCAACCGCTCTACCGCAGACTTTTTAGTTAGCTCGGCCTTATTTAGCGGAGAAGTCAGCATCACCATTCCTGACTATGACCGCTATTTGCAAGAAAGATTGAAATAAGCATTAAGACTGTGAGCTTAATCTATTGAAAGATAGCCCATTACGGCTTACGCTGAATTGGAACGCCTAACTCACTGAGTTGTTTAACAAAACACGATGGCCGTGCCGTATCTTGCAGTAGCCACACCTGATGCTTAGCACGCGTGATAGCAACATAAAGTAAACGTCGTTCTTCAGCATCGGGGAACGCTTCAGGGGCGGGGAGTAACACGTCCTCCAGTATCGACTCCCGCGCCATTGCCGGAAACCCATCATTACCCTCATGCAGGCCGACGATAATAACGTAATCTGCCTGTTGCCCTTTACTTGTATGGATCGTCATGAAATCAATAGTCAGTTTCGGCCAGCGTGTTGTTGCTTTTTGCAAAATTTCTGGTCGTAAGTGATGATAACGTGCCAGTATAAGAGTACGTTGGTCGTCTTTAACAAAACCACTCAATTTATCCAGCAACACTTCAAGCTGTTCATACGGCAAAATAATAACCGACTTTTTATTGCCGTTACTCAGGCTATTAAGCTGTTTTTTCAGTTGATAGGGGTTCTGCTGAATAAACCGGTTAGCAATATCACCTATTCTGTCATTAAAGCGATAAGTGGTATCCAACGTACATTCGGTACCCCCACCAAAATGCTGGCTGAAAGCGGTGGTTAGCGAAAGTTCTGCGCCACTGAAACGGTAAATCGCCTGCCAATCATCACCCACAGCAAACAGACAAGTTTGCTTATTTTGCTTGCGCAATGCTGCAAGTAACATTGCACGCTGCGGAGATATATCCTGAAATTCATCTACCAGAATATGTTTCCACGGGCTGACAAAACGCCCTTTCTCCAACAAATTAACCGCCTGGTGAATCAGCCCAGAGAAATCAACCGCGCCCTCTTCTTTGAGCGCCCCTTTCCACATTTTTAATAGCGGAGCCATCAGTCTTATACGTTTCTGAAACAGATCTCGCACTTCATCATTAGCCTGTTCAATCATTTCTGCCTGACTCCCCCCGTGCATCCGCATCAGCCCGAGCCAATGCTCCAGTCGCCCGGCCAACCTGGCAGCTAAGCGAGAATCCGCCCAAAAATTGCCCTCAGCTATTTCCCACTTTAATTCATTGGTCAGCCATTCACGCCAGCCTTTGGCTTGTGCTTTCTTCTCACTACATTGCTGCTGCCAATGTTTAATCAGCCACAATCTTCTAGCCTGACTATCAGATTCCAGCTTGCTTATCACCGGTGTTTTACGGCTACCTTGCTGAATTATCTGCAATGCCAATGCATGGAAAGTTTTTGCCTGAATAGCCTCTACCGCCAAACGTTGTTTAATCCGGCTATTCATTTCATTCGCCGCCTGACGGCCAAACGCCAACAGTAAGATTTGTTCAGGAAGGGCTTCATTACGTTGCAGCAACCAACCCGCTCGAGCCACCAGCACTGACGTCTTACCACTCCCCGCCCCTGCCAACACCAACACCGAATCCTCACCGTTCACCACCGCCCGACGCTGCGATTCATTAAGTGGTGATGTTTCTATCTGCTGGAAGAAGCCCTGATACGTCATCAACATACGATCAGTCCACTGCTGATTACGCCATTCAACGCTGCGATTTCCTTGCTGTAACCAACGCAGGCACAATTCGTAATCCGCTCGACAAGACTCAAATTCTGATAACCGCTGCACCGGCATCGGTAATGCCCGGAATGCATCCCGGATGGCATCTTGCAATTGACCCAACTCACTGCGTTTAAACCATTTATCTTGCTGTTCAATTCTCTTAATTGATTCTATTTGTTTATGCAAAACCGTAGCACAAACCTGGCTCATCTCCTCACTCCATTGCTGCCAAATTGCCAGTAAATACTGATAGAAACGCTGAGTCTCCAACCATTCAGTACCATGCAAACGCACGACCTGCTGCTCTGGCAGCTCAAACTCCAGCTCACCCCAGACAATACCGCGCTTACATTGAATATTGACCAGTTGGTTAAAGGGGATCAGATATTGATGTTTATCACCGCATACCTCGATTCCCGCGTTCAGCAAGCGAACCCGGTTATAAGGATGCTGAGCCAGATGTTTGCCAAAGGATGTCGCTTTAAGTTCCATATCTGCGCCATAACTCGTATTAAGTGAATTGAAATAACATAAGGAAGTGTAAATAAAATAATTGAGTTTAAACAACAGGTATCCGATAGTTAACCAAGGAAACTAACCTACGTTCTGCGTGTAAAATGGTTAGCCGTCATTATCACCCATCCGCATCGCGGTTTTTTATTCAACCAGGCAGATTAATCACTATGCGTACTGTACTAAATATTCTTAATTTTGTTTTAGGTGGTTTCTTCACCACACTGGGCTGGTTAGTCGCCACAGTGGTCAGCGTTATTCTGATTTTCACCTTACCATTAACCCGCTCTTGCTGGGAAATTACCAAGTTGTCATTTCTCCCCTATGGCAATGAGGCGATCCATGTCAATGAATTATACCCCGAAAAAAGTAATGCTCTGCTGACAACTGGCGGTTCTTTGCTGAATATCGTCTGGTTTATTCTGTTTGGCTGGTGGTTATGTTTATCGCATATCGCCACAGGAATTGTGCAATGTATAACCATAATAGGAATTCCGGTAGGTATTGCCAATTTTAAAATCGCAGCCATCGCCTTATGGCCTGTAGGTCGCCGTGTTGTTTCTGTCGAAATTGCACAGCAAGCGAGAATGGCTAATGCCAAACGCCAATATCAGCAACGCTGAGTTTTAGAGGTTTTTGTGCTCACTTTCGCCACTGGTTTACGCCGTTATATCTACAATAGCAGCCTGCTTTATCATGCCCGCATTTTTATTGCCTTGGTGGGAGTAACAGCCGTTCCGTGGTGGATTGAACAACCAAAACTGACGATCCCCTTAACCTTGGGGGTCGTCGCCGCAGCCTTGACTGACCTGGATGACAGCCTGTCAGGGCGGTTACGTAACTTATTTTTTACGCTAATTTGCTTTTTTATCTCCTCAGCTTCCATTGAGTTGTTATTTCCGTATCCGTGGTTTTTTGCTGTTGGCCTGACATTGTCAACCTGCGGTTTTATTCTGCTGGGAGCATTGGGGCAACGCTACGCGACCATCGCTTTCGGCGCATTACTCATCGCCATCTATACCATGTTGGGTACCTCAATGTACCCTATCTGGTACCAGCAACCACTGTTACTGATTCTGGGTGCAACCTGGTATAACGTGCTAACTTTGTGCGGGCATCTTATCTTCCCTATCCGCCCGTTGCAGGATAATCTGGCTCGCTGTTATCAGCAATTGGCTCATTATCTGGAAACCAAGGCTAACCTATTCGATCCTGATATTGAATCGAGTGTCGATCAGCCTCTGATTGATGTCGCGATGGCTAACGGCACATTGGTGACAACGTTAAATCAGGCCAAGGCTTCCCTCGTCACGCGGTTAAAAAGCGATCGTGGGCAACGCGGCACCCAGCGGACTCTACACTACTATTTTGCCGCACAAGATATTCATGAACGAGCCAGTTCATCACATGTACAATATCAGGTACTGCGTGAGAAATTCCGTCACAGCGACATACTCTTCCGCTTCCAGCGCTTACTAAGCATGCAAGGCAAAGCCTGTATGCAACTTTCACACGCGATCCTGATGCGGCAGAAATACCAGCATGACTCGCGCTTCGCGCGTGCATTTACTTTATTAGATGCTGCACTGGCAAGGGTGTTGATACAAAATCAAAATAGCCAGCAAGTCAAAGCGCTCTCTCATTTACTGAGAAATTTACGCGCGATTGATTCACAATTAGCAGGGATTGAATTAGAGCAAGTATTGGTGGAGGACTCTCAACCAGAAAATCGCTTGTCCGATGACCGCATCAGCGGGTGGAGCGATATCAAGCTGCGTATCAGCCGCCACCTGACACCGCAATCCGCTCTATTTCGCCACGCAGTACGGATGTCGGTGGTCTTGTGTGTAGGATATGCCTTTATTCAAATTACGGGGATACGGCATGGCTACTGGATCCTGCTAACCAGCCTTTTTGTCTGCCAACCAAACTATAATGCGACACGCCATCGCCTTGCACTACGTATCATCGGCACCTTGGCGGGAATATTGGCTGGCCTGCCGATTCTTTATTTTGTTCCTTCTGTTGAAGGGCAATTGCTCCTAATCGTTATTACCGGTGTTCTATTTTTTGCTTTCCGCAATATCCAGTATGCCCACGCCACCCTATTTATTACCTTGCTAGTCTTATTATGCTTTAACCTGCTAGGGGAAGGATTCGAAGTCGCTGCACCACGCGTATTCGATACTTTGTTAGGTTGTGCTATAGCCTGGCTTGCTGTCAGCTTTATCTGGCCGGATTGGAAGTTCCACCAACTGCCGGCCGTGGTACATAAAACATTTAATGCGAACTGCCGCTATCTGAATGCCATTCTAGGGCAATACTATCAGGGCAAGGATAACAGCCTGGCCTATCGTATCGCTCGCCGGGATGCACATAATTGCAATGCCGAGCTGGCTTCGGTTATTTCAAATATGTCAACAGAACCTAAAAATGATAACAAAACTCAGGAGGCGGCACTCCGATTGATGAACCTAAACCACACCATGCTGAGTTATATCTCTACCTTAGGGGCTCATCGCGAAAAACTGACCAATACATCCACATCAAATTTACTCAACGATGCCATTTGTTATGTCGAAAGCACTCTTGAACCAGAACAGGCAGGCAACATAAAAATGTCTCAAGTGTTAGTAAATTTATCCACCCGGTTACAGCAATGCAACCCCGATCCGGAAAGCAAAGACCAACTGGTTTTACAACAAATTGGTTTATTACTTGAACTAATACCAGAACTTAGCGAGTTGAATCATCGTATCAGTCACGCAGGCTAAACTGCTCGCAAAGCAATTCGCTGACCCGTTAGGGTATTTCGTATTTTGAATTTTTAGCTGACCGAAAATGCTGTTCAAACCATTCGACCAGCTCACTGCGCATTATCACCGGCAAGGCTGCATAGTGGTAGCCACTGATCGCGCCAGCCAGCGCTAACAACACATTGATGCCAAGAGAGTGCCTTAACGTGCGCAGCTTTAGATAACAGCGCTTAGCACCTTCAAGCCTTAATTCAGCAGCATTCTTAATGCCCACTTTCCACAGCAATCGCTCAAGGCTGGCACTGAGGTTCGGTAAATCTTTCAGACGAACGACAGGACCTTTTTTACTTAACAATTCAGCCTTGGCTCCCTGATAAGCCTGCCTGACAAAACTGTTTAACGTAAGCTCATCGCCCCACAATACTGAATCAACCCAGTAATAACGCAACAGGACCGGCACCCCACGTTTAGCATACACAAAATTACTCATCCCCCTGGCGCGGAACACACTCTCTACATCATCATTAGCACGTAAATACATCTCTCCCTCAGAAATTACCGCAAACATGACGCCGTTAACCAACAGACCATAGCCGCCAAATTGTGAACGTGCTGTGATTTGACCTAAAAAATCAAAACGGGTTTGCGCCTGAGCGATCCTTTTTTCTGAATTGTTTTTCATGACGACTCCTTTAGTAAAACTCTGATCCAACATCCCTATCAACTCACAATAAATTTAAGAGGAACAACTAATTAAAAAATACGCAATATAGAATACTGAGCCAAACATAAAATGGATTTATACGTGTTTTGATCACAATTATGCGAAGCGTCTTGTAAAAATTTAATTGATCTTCGCTCAAATAGTGAATACTGTATATACATACAGCAACATCAGGAGAGGTTAACCATGCGTACTCAATCACTAAGACCTTATCATGCTAATTATCATTCTATTATTACCAACAACTCATCAGAAAAAATTGATGTACCGGTGGATAGCGGTCTTATCAGTGAACTTGTATACAATGAGAAGCACCCTGCTGTCGCGCAATTGCTGCTCCCGTTGTTATTGCAACTGGGCAAACAACCCCGCTGGCTTTTATGGCTTACACCGCACAAGAAATTAAGCCGCCAGTGGTTACAACAATCCGGTTTACCTGTTGATAAAGTCGTGCAATTAAGTCAAATCAAACCATTGTCGACCATTGAGGCGATGGAAAAAGCATTACTGACAGGAAATTATAGTGTGGTGCTGGGCTGGACACCTGAGTTATCAGAAAATGACCATATCAGGTTACGTTTAGCTGCAAAGTTAGGCAATGCTTATGGGCTTATTATGCATCCGTTAGATGACACAAAATCGAACCAAGGACAGTGCGCAACGTTAAAAATTCATTCTTCTTTATATCATTAAGCAAATTTAGGACTTATCCCATGAAAAATCGCAATACTTAGAATTTAATCCTGCATAACCACAAAAAACGAGTAAAAGTATAGACTTTGGCAGAAAATAAGGTATAGAAAACCACTCTTTTTACCCCTAAATAGTTAAACATTATGCACAATTATGCTTTTTTTCAGGCGGTTTATCACATCATACTTGTAACTTTCGCGCCACGTTGTAGACTTTACATCGCCAAGGTTGCTCAAAAATGCCAAATTATACTGGCAGCGTGATTAACGGGAGCATTAAAATCTTGACGAAGAATTTTAACCAAGGGCTTAGCTATTAAAAGCTCATTGCCTAATTGGATGATAACGAGGCGTAAAATGAAAAAGACAGCTATCGCATTAGCAGTGGCACTGGCTGGTTTCGCTACAGTAGCGCAAGCCGCACCTAAAGATAACACTTGGTACACCGGTGGCAAACTGGGCTGGTCTCAGTATCAAAATACTGGCACTGGCGGTATCTATGGCATCAATGGCAACGACGGTCCTACCCATAAAGACCAACTGGGTGCTGGTGCGTTCTTGGGTTACCAGGCAAACCAATACCTGGGCTTTGAAATGGGATACGACTGGCTTGGCCGTATGCCTTACAAAGGCGACACCAATAACGGTGCTTTCAAAGCTCAAGGCGTTCAACTGGCAGCTAAACTAAGCTACCCAGTAGCACAAGATTTGGACGTATACACCCGTCTGGGCGGCATGGTTTGGCGTGTAGATTCTAGCGCTTACAATGCTCCTAATAATTTCCGCACTAGCAACCACGACACCGGTGTTTCTCCACTGGTAGCGCTGGGTGCAGAGTATGCCTGGACCAAAAACTGGGCAACCCGTATGGAATACCAATGGGTTAGCAACATCGGTGATAAAGCCACCGTTGGTGCACGTCCAGACAACGGCTTGCTGAGCGTAGGTGTTTCTTACCGTTTCGGTCAGGAAGATGCCGTAGTACCCGTTGCTCCAGCACCAGCACCAGTTGTTGAAACCAAGCGTTTCACACTAAAATCTGACGTGCTATTCGCTTTCAACAAGTCAAACCTGAAACCAGAAGGCCAGCAAGCTCTGGATCAACTGTACTCTCAATTGAGTTCTATCGATCCTAAAGACGGTTCTGTCGCCGTTCTGGGCTTTGCTGACCGTATCGGTCAACCAGCACCTAACTTAGCCCTGTCTCAGCGTCGTGCTGACAGCGTGCGTGATTACCTGGTATCTAAAGGTATCCCTGCTGACAAAATCACCGCTCGCGGTGAAGGCCAAGCGAACCCAGTTACTGGTAACACCTGCGACAACGTGAAACCACGCGCTGCTCTGATCGAGTGTCTGGGTCCAGATCGTCGCGTAGAGATCGAAGTTAAAGGCTACAAAGAAGTTGTAACTCAGCCACAGGCTTAAGTTTACTCCTTTCATAAAGACCCCCTATTGCGCTGAGAGGGAACGTCATAAAATCAGCGCTAATAAACCAATATCTTACTTCGGTAGGTTTTGGCCAGGCGGTTAAGAACGGTATTCAATACTGTTCGCATTAAAATTAGCGGAGAGTATCGCAAGATATTCTTCGCTAATGTCAGATAAGATATAACCCGCCATTTATTAAGACTTTTAGCCTGATTCTTCAGATGTAATCCTTTATCTTCAACATGGTAAGCCAGTAATCGTAATACGCCGCCAAAAGACTGAGTAGTAGCGTGACTACCTTACAAAACGACTGTGACTCATTCAGAGACCAAAAGTAAAACATTCATCCTTCTATCACAAATATTTGCATTCAGCGACTGGACTGTATAGCGTCATGATTTCCCTCATCTGTACTGCTAAAAATGAGCTGGCGTTATTTTGCTGCTGAGTGCCTATATTTTTCCGGTAAATCACCAGATATACGGCATCAGTGACGATAAAAACCTTCTTATCAGACACAATGGCCCTGGTGAACATATTAAGAAACTCTTTGTAGTGGATCACGAGTCAGATTCGCGTATAAAACGAAAAAACCTGCGAGGTATAACCACGCCAATAGGACAGCAATAACACAATTTACATTACAGGCTCTTCGCTGAAATAACGA
>JBEGTQ010000141.1:0-3247 GCA_041179305.1 Pseudomonadota bacterium
CTTCTTTCGTTTTTTCGCCTGATGAACGCAATACATCGTCGAGAGTATCAGCCAGAAGGGTCACGTCCTGATTGAGGTCTCTTTCAATTTTCTCTGATTTCTTGAACATTTGACACTCCAATTTATCTGATGAGTACTAAGCATAGACGATCATTTCGCCTGCAAATGGGTTTCAGGAGTAATCCGAGTGTGGGGTGAACCCTATGATCACTCTTTGTACATTTGGTTACTTAGCGAAACCAATGACTCACGGAAAGGAAAATTTCATTCCCTTATTATTATTCCAACGGTTCCATCAGGGACTTAGCGAAATAAACTGTGAGGATTTGAAAATGAAAAAAGTATTAGCGTTGATTGTTGTTGCAACTATGGGTCTGTCTTCTGTTGCTTTCGCTGCCGGAAAAACCACCTCAACACCTTATATAACCAGCACTACTGCTGCTCCCGCTAAAGTAACTAATAAAAAACATAAAGCCACCGAACAGAAAGCACAAGCGGCCAAAAAGACGGTGAAAAAAGTACCTGCTCAAAAAGCTCAGGCGGCTAAAAAACACTACAAAACGACTAAAAAAACAGTAGCTGCACCCGTTGCATAATATTGCTGGAATTTGCGGTGCCAAATCCCGCTCAGTCAAGCTAACAACACCCGGGTTAATACTGGGTGTTGTTTTATGTTAACGGTGAAGCTGTAAGTATCCCTGTAAGAAGAACCATTCACATTTAGAAATCTTCCCGCATGCTAATACCGCTAATCAATGAGACCGCTAGGGTATCGTTCAGGGTTTTCGTTCAAAAGTAATACTATTACGTTATCTGAACAGCATGTTTCAGTCAATTTTGCTTCTACCGGGCAAGAGTGAAGTTTATCGGCCGTAGCGTAATATTTAATGCAATACGGCGTCAATCTCCTGATTGAACTGTAAATTGTAACGGCGACGAAATTGCGCTAACTCAAAGGCATCTAAATCCAGCTCAGCAAAATAAAACAAAGCAGAGTTGGTATGTTCTGTGGTCAGAATTGTGGGTATATGATTATAAATCAATATATTACGCCATTGTATGATGTTTTTATCGGAAGGATCTTTGATAAAGGTTTGATAAATAAATATCAGATAGGCTGCTTTTCTGACATCTTCAACATAAGCATCGTTGGTGGAGCGAATAAACATCTGTGTTTGGCGTGGCCCCATTTCCTGTAACATTGATTCAATATAAATCGGTTTTATCTTTAATAAATTAGCCAGAGTATCTACCGCTTTGCGGGTATCTGAAGTTAAGACCCGGTAGCCGACGATAAAAACCACAATCAAAACAGCAATAATTATCCACGTCATTTAATGTTTCTTTACGCCATAAAAGGTGAGATTGAGGACGTAAAATTATCAGGCTGCTAAATAGCCATATCAGATAACGCCCATGCAGTTTTAACGATTGCCGCCACTGAAGTTACCATTGTTCTGAATTTGATTATTCAGGTGATGATTAAAAATTGCGGCATCTTTGGCCAACACATCAAGATGGGCACTCAGCATTTTGATTTGCCTGACCAGAGAGTGTTGCTCAGGCAGCGTACTTGCCGTATTGAGTTTTTGTAGCAACATATCGTTCTTTGCCTGCAATACGGATTCTCGCGTTTTTGACTGTTCCAGTTCATGTTGCAACGCATTATAGCTTGCCTGCCAGGTCTGATGTTGTTTTTCAAACGTTGATTGCAACTCGCTCATTGCATGGAGAAACTGTACTTCAAGCTCACGCATTGTCATTGCTTTCCCTTTATGGCGTCTTCTCATTTTCAAGGGTAGTATATCGAAATTTGAGCATAACCTCATCCGCCAGAGTCTGACTTTTATTCTCAGCGGTGGGCTGGACTGCTGCAGTATGGCTCGACAGGAGCGCGCAAGCTCAATTGCAACATCTGTACTGGCGAAACGGACGAATCAGCACTGTAATTTGTAGGTTCAAATTGAGTGAATGGGGATGGGGTTATGATAAAAAAAATTTTATCCATGTTGAGCCTGGGTTCGGTAGCTATGCTGCCTTCATTGGCAATGGCCACCACACCGGCGGTAGCTGATAAAGCAGAGAATGCTTTTATGATGATTTATACCGCTTTAGTTCTCTTTATGACGGTACCCAGTATTAACTTGTTTTACGGAGGCCTGCTGCGTTCTAAAAACGTATTGTCGTTGTGATGACACAGGTTATGGTGAGTTTTTCATTGGTGTGTGTTCTGTGGATTCTTTGCCCATTATCTATTTATAAACGATGTAACCGGATAACCCCTTCCTGCACCGTAGAGGCAACCAGTACGCCTTGGCGGCTGTAAATCTGCCCACGAACAAAGCCGCGCGCGCTGGAAGCGGAAGTGCTTTCAACTGCATAGAGCAGCCAATCATCCAGGCGGAATGGCCGGTGGAACCACATGGAATGATCAATAGTGGCAATTTGTACGCCAGGTTCAAGGAAGCCGATGCCGTGAGGTTGTAAGGCGGTGGGTAGGAAATTGAAATCTGAGGCGTAGCCGAGTAAATATTGATGAACTGATAAGTCATCCGGTATTTCGCCGTTTGCTCGGAACCAGACATAGCGATTCGGCTCTTCCACTGCGCCTTGCAGCGGGTTGTGGAATTTTATCGGGCGCATTTCAATCGGCTGATGTCCAATAAATTTTTCCCGCACTTTTTCAGGAATTAAATGAGCGAATTGACGGGCAAGATACGTTTCAGACATCAAATTTTCTGGTGGTGGTACATCCGGCATCGTATTTTGGTGTTCAAAACCGGTTTCCCGACGCTGAAATGAGGCTGTCATATAGAAGATAGGCTTGCCATTTTGAATCGCACTGACCCGACGGGCGCTGAAACTGGTGCCATCGCGTAGAGTTTTGACACAATAGATGATGGGTTTACTGCTGTTGCCGGGGCGCAAAAAATAACTGTGAAAAGAGTGGGCAATGCGTTCATCGGGTACAGTTTGCTTTGCTGCACAAATAGCCTGGCCTACTACCTGGCCACCAAATACTTGACGCAAGCCCAAGTCTTCGCTTTGACCACGGAAAATCCCTTCCTCAATTTTTTCAAGTGAGAGTAGGTCGAGCAGTTTTTGTAATGCCTGGCTCACGTTGTAGCTCCTGATAATTGAGTTCAATACAGTGTGCTGAATCTGCGGGTCAGTCGTCAATATATTACGGCGAAACTCTATTTTGACCGGTTTTTCCCGCAAGGCCTTCTTTTGCCGCCGGTTAGCG
>JBEGTQ010000142.1:0-38304 GCA_041179305.1 Pseudomonadota bacterium
AATATCACGCTGTTTGGCCCAACAGATCCTGGTTTGATTGGTGGCTATGGGCAGAACCAGATTGCGGTTATCTCCGAACAAAAAAGCATGAATACCATTACAACTGATACTATCATGACCAAATTGAAGGCGCTTATTTCATAAGTGGGCATTACTTGGTGTAATAATAATCACTACATTGAATACATGACCGGATGATAAGTATAATAATTAAACATAATTAATCAGTTTGTCAGAATAATTAAGATATTCTGCATGCCTGGACTGTTGTGATACCTATTCGTTTCTTTTTAGCGTTAGTTGATAAACAAAATGATAATAGGTTTTAAATAGAATGTCGTACTATAAATAACCAAATAAGACCTTATTTAAAGCTCAAAATATCATTTTCAACTAATGGGTTATCTGTATCGCTAAAACAATAATCACATCAGCAGGTAATGACAATACGTATTATCTGGTTATACCGAATTTCAATAAATGTGCGCTTATATTTTAAAGTCGGTCAACACGTTATATTCATTTTGTTAATAGCCATATCCTACGTTGGTCGTGCTATCCTTGTGTCGAAAAGAGCCTTTTTTGTTCAGATATGGTATTATTCTTAATAATCTACATAAATGAAATTGATAGAATGTTGCTGCGTTTATATCAGGTGCTACTCTACCTTATCCAACCTTTGATTTGGCTGCGTTTATTATTGCGTAGCCGTAAAACCCTCGCTTATCGTGAGCGCTGGGGAGAACGTTATGGTTTTTGTGCCGGTAAAGTTGTTGCGGGTGGCATCATGCTGCATTCAGTTTCTGTCGGTGAAACACTGGCAGCTATCCCGCTGGTCCGGGCATTACGTCACCGCTACCCATCGTTGCCCATCACTGTCACCACCATGACCCCCACTGGCTCTGAACGTGTGCAATCGGCTTTTGGTAAAGATGTTCACCACGTTTATTTGCCTTATGACCTGCCTGGTTCCGTAAATCGTTTTCTTGATCAGGTTAATCCCAAGCTGGTCATTATTATGGAAACTGAGCTTTGGCCTAACTTTATCAACGCGTTGCATCGTCGCAAGATCCCGCTGGTAATTGCTAATGCGCGTCTCTCTGCCCGTTCAGCCGCAGGCTACAAAAAAATCGGCAGTTTCATGTGTCAAATGCTGCAACGTATCACACTGATTGCAGCGCAGAATCAGGAAGATGGTGATCGTTTTATCGAATTAGGGCTGAAACGTTCACGGCTCACGGTAACGGGCAGTCTAAAGTTTGATATTTCAGTAACCCCCGAGCTAGCCGCCAGAGCCGTAACATTACGTCGTCAATGGGCACCGCATCGTCCGGTCTGGATTGCCACCAGTACCCACGATGGCGAAGAAACTCTTTTGCTGGAAGCTCATCGTCAATTGTTGCAACGTTTTCCAACGCTATTGCTGATTCTGGTGCCGCGCCATCCGGAACGATTCCCAAAAACTATTGAACTGATAAAAAAAGCTGGTTTGAATTATACGTTACGTAGCAAGGGAGAAATCCCTTCAAACAGCAGCCAAGTGGTGGTTGGCGATACGATGGGTGAACTGATGTTGCTTTATGGTATCGCCGATTTAGCTTTCGTTGGTGGTAGTCTGGTAGAACGTGGCGGTCATAATCCATTAGAAGCGGCTGCACACGCCATTCCGGTGCTGATGGGGCCACATACATTTAATTTTAAAGACATCTGTGCCAAGCTGGAACAGGCTGAAGGATTAATTACTGTCACCGACACTCTGTCGCTGGTGAAAGAGGTCACTGTGCTGCTGACCGATGAAGATTGCCGTCTCTATTACGGCCGCCATGCGGTTGATTTTTTGCATGAAAATCAGGGCGCTCTGCAACGGTTATTACATCTGCTGGAGCCTTATCTGCCGCCACGGAGCCACTAAATGAGCGCCAAAAAACGTCTGTCAGTAGTGATGATTGCCAAAAATGAAGCCTCATTACTGGCCGACTGTTTGGCATCTGTCGCATGGGTTGATGAAATAGTGGTTCTGGATTCTGGCAGTGAAGATGAAACTATCGCGATTGCCCAGCAACAGGGGGCTAAGGTATACAGCAATACGCACTGGCCGGGTTATGGTAAACAGCGCCAATTAGCCCAAGAGTACGCCAGCGGCGATTATATTTTAATGCTGGATGCTGATGAACGTGTAACACCTGAGCTTAAAGTCGCAATTGAAGCTGTACTTGAAGCCTCAGAAGAAGGCGCAGTTTATAGCTGTGCACGGCGAAATCTGTTTCTAGGCCGATTTATGCGCCACAGTGGCTGGTACCCGGATCGGGTGATTCGCCTATATCCACACCATAAATTCAAATATAATGACAATTTAGTCCATGAATCACTTAACAGTGGCTCCGCAAAAGTCATCCTACTGAACGGCGATTTATTGCATCTGACTTGTCGTGATTTCTTTGCTTTTCAACGCAAACAACTTGGTTATGCCGAAGCGTGGGCTGCTCAACGTCATCAGCAAGGTAAAAGTTGCAGCTACTTCTCTATTCTCAGCCATACTCTCGGGACATTTTGTAAAACGTGGCTATTACGTGCTGGTTTCCTTGATGGCAAACAAGGTCTGTTGCTGGCTGTCGTCAACGCGCAATATACTTTTAATAAATATACGGCTCTGTGGGTATTGAGCCATCAACATCAGAAAAGTGAGAATTCATGACCACTAAAGCCATTTATCCAGGGACATTTGACCCTATCACCAACGGTCATTTGGATTTAGTCACGCGCGCCGCTGCGATGTTCAGCCAGGTGATCCTGGCTATCGCCGATAGCGCGGGCAAAAAAACTCTGTTTACACTGGCGGAGCGAGTGGTGCTGGCAAAAGAAGTGACTGCGCCGTTGAAAAATGTCGAAGTTGTAGGATTCAGTGAATTGATGGCTGAATTCGCCAAAAAACACAATGCCAATATTTTGGTGCGAGGTTTACGTTCAGTGTCAGATTTTGAGTATGAACGGCAACTGGCTAATATGAACCGCCATTTGATGCCGAAGTTGGAAAGCGTATTCCTAATGCCATCAGAGAAATGGTCGTTTATCTCTTCTTCTCTGGTGAAAGATGTGGCGCGTCATGGTGGAGATATCACGCTTTTCCTTCCTGCTCCAGTCACTAAAGCGTTAATGACCAAGCTGGCCTGATTTTTTATTTTCATAAAGTAAAAATTAAATACAAATAGTTAATGCTGGCAGTGGCGGCAAAAAAATGTGCTGCGCTGGCCGTATTTCGCAATATCAATCAGATGCCCACAACGGCGGCAAGGCTCACCAGCTCGCCCGTACACTTGCAATTCCTGCACAAAATAACCCGGTTTGCCATCTGACTGTAAAAAGTCGCGCAAAGTGGTGCCACCTTGCTCAATAGAGTGCAATAACACTGATTTTATCGTTGCTACCAGATGTGTGGCTTCGATGTCGGTTAACGAACCAGCAGTGCGTTCTGGCAAAATGCCCGCAGTGAAAAGTGATTCGCTGGCGTAGATGTTGCCAACCCCGACCACCACTTTGTTATCCATCAGCCACTGTTTGATCACCGTACGTTTATTACGTGATTTATCAAACAGGTAATCAGCTGTAAATTCATCACTTAGTGGTTCCGGCCCTAAATGCGCTAACACGTTGCTGGTTTCAAGGTCTTTTGCCCATAACCAGGCACCAAAGCGCCGTGGGTCGGTATAACGCAATATTTTGCCATTACTGATCACCAAATCGACGTGATCATGTTTTTCGACTTCGGTTTCTTCAGGCAATATCCGTAAGCTACCTGACATTCCCAGATGGACGATAATCCAGCCTGTCATCAGTTCTATCAGTAAATACTTTGCCCGGCGTTGAATACTCAATACCGGTTGATCGCTCAATGTCATAATTTCGTCGGACACCGGCCAGCGCAAACGGGCATTTCTGACTACAGTATAAAGAATGGTTTGACCGACAAGATAAGGTTCGATACCGCGTCGGCTGGTCTCAACTTCTGGTAATTCAGGCATATAACACCCCTAAACGTATCTCACTGAACTTTATATAATAAAAAACCCGGCCGAAGCCGGGTTTTCTTAATCCACTAAAATCATTTAATTTTAGCTTCTTTGTAGAGCACGTGTTGACGGACAACGGGATCGAATTTCTTCAGTTCCAGTTTTTCCGGCTTAGTACGCTTGTTCTTCGTAGTGGTATAAAAGTGACCAGTACCAGCAGAAGAAACCAGCTTGATCTTCTCGCGAACACCTTTAGCCATGATTCAGTTCCTTAATACTTCTCACCACGGGCGCGAATATCGGCCAGAACCGTTTCGATACCCTTTTTATCAATAACACGCATACCTTTAGCAGATACACGCAGAGTTATAAAGCGCTTCTCGCCCTCAACCCAAAAGCGGTGAGAGTGAAGGTTTGGCAGAAAACGGCGTTTGGTCGCGTTCATTGCGTGGGAACGGTTGTTACCGCTCACCGGGCGCTTGCCAGTAACTTGGCAGACTCGGGACATGTCTATTCTCCAAAAATCAAATCAGCTCGAGCTTCGTATAGGATTTGGCCGCCTCGTCAGGCTTTAGAGCCCATCTCAGCAAATTTACTGAGAAGACTCACTGTCATCAAGTTAGAAACCCCACTCAACAGGCTATAAACCTGCTGAGATAGGCTCTTCACGCCAAACCCAAGATTCTCAAAGGTGGCGTAGTATACGCTCTGAAGCGTAAGTCCTCAAGTCCGGAACAGCTAAACATCTGGAAAGGATCAATTATTATTGCTCTAAAGCCATCCGCGTTCAGCAAATGAGACACATTCACCCCGGCCAATCACTAAATGATCCAGCACACGAATATCTAATAATGAACAGGCTTTTATCACTTGCGTAGTAATTAAACGGTCAGCCTGGCTTGGTTCAGCTTTACCTGAGGGGTGATTATGCGCCAGAATCAGCGCAACGGCATTAACCTTCAGTGCTTCACGGACAATTTCTCTCGGGTGAACCTCAACGCTGCTGATGGTACCAGTAAACATTTCCTCGTGGCGAATAACACGATGCTGATTATCCAAAAACATCACTAAAAAAATCTCTCGTTCGCGATGAGAAAGAATGTTTTGTAGAAATTTCTGGGTAACTTCAGGATTTTTCAGCACACTTTCCCGCATCAAATGGGATGAAAAACAACGACAGGCGAGTTCCGCAATGGCCTGAATTTGGCTGTATTTAGAAGTACCAATTCCTTTTTGGGCACATAGCGTCTGATAATCTGCAGAGATCAGCCCATGAAGCGAACCGAACTCTTCAATCAAATATTCAGCCATCCGCATTACATGCATTCCAGGAATACCTGTACGGAGAAAAATAGCGAGCAATTCGGCATCGGTCAGTACGGCTGCGCCATATTTAAGTAATTTTTCCCTTGGGGCAATCTGCCCGTACCACTCTTCCATCCCTTGACTCCTGTTATTCCTGAACAGCGTGGATAGCATGCCATAAGGTTTTCTTCCCTGCGATCTCACGATTAGCAGCATGCGTAACGTTTCACAAATTTGACGATTGATGGCATCAGGGAGGACGACGGGTATAGCTATGAACGGCCATTCATGGGAATGTGGGGCATAACACCGAGACAAAAACTGGCATTGGCAGCAGAAAGTTGACTGTAATTCCCTGTGGAAAATGAGAGAATAGCTTGATGGCTAATTTATTCGATAGTTATGCTAAAGTATAACCTCTCACAGCTTTAATTCGGACAATTATGATGACGGGACTCATCGGCAAACATATTGTGCTCGGGATTAGCGGAGGCATTGCCGCTTATAAGTCTCCTGAGTTGGTGCGCCGATTACGCGACAGGGGCGCAAATGTGCGGGTGGTGATGACTCACGCGGCAAAAGCGTTTATTACGCCACTCACATTGCAGGCTGTCTCGGGTTATCCCGTCTCTGATGATTTGCTCGACCCTGCGGCAGAAGCTGCAATGGGTCACATTGAGCTGGGTAAATGGGCAGATCTGGTGATTATGGCTCCTGTTACGGCTGATCTACTGGCCAGACTAGCTATCGGTATGGCTAATGACCTGCTTACCACCGTTTGTCTGGCAACTTCAGCCCCTATTGCAGCAGTTCCGGCAATGAACCAACAAATGTATCGCGCCGCAGCAACCCAGGCAAATCTGCAAACTCTGGCTAATCGGGGTGTGTTGTTGTGGGGGCCAGACAGTGGCAGCCAGGCGTGTGGCGACGTCGGCCCAGGCAGAATGCTGGATCCATTAGAAATCGTCGCTCTGGCAGACAGTCATTTTTCTGTAAAACAAGATTTGCAACATTTGAATGTCATGATTACTGCCGGGCCAACCCGTGAAGCTCTTGATCCGGTTCGTTTTATCAGCAATCAAAGTTCGGGCAAGATGGGCTTCGCAATTGCACAGGTAGCTGCTGCCAGAGGGGCTAATGTCACGTTAGTTGCCGGGCCGGTAAATTTACCCACACCTGCGGGCGTGAATCGTATTGATATTATTAGTGCGTTAGAAATGGAACAAGCGGTCAATACACGGGCAGCTCAGCAGAATATTTTTATTTCCTGTGCCGCAGTAGCGGATTATCGCGCTGCATGCGTCTCTGGCGAGAAAATAAAAAAACAAGGTGATGAAATGACACTTAACCTGGTGAAAAATCCTGATATTGTCGCTGGGGTTGCTTTGATGGTCAAAAAACGCCCATTTGTTGTTGGATTTGCAGCTGAAACCCAGAATGTGGAAGAATACGCCCGACAAAAACTGGTGCAGAAGAAACTAGACCTTATTTGTGCCAATGATGTATCGCTTGCAGAGCATGGTTTTAACAGTGACACCAACGCATTGCACCTTTTTTGGCCGACTGGCGAGAAGCGTTTACAGCTTAGCGATAAACTTCTCCTTAGTCAGCGTTTAATCGACGAGATTGTCAGCCTTTATGATGAAAAAAATCGACATTAAAATTCTGGACTCACGTGTTGGCAACGAGTTTCCTTTACCTGCTTATGCCACAGAAGGCTCTGCGGGGCTTGATTTACGTGCTTGTCTGGACGAGGCGGTAGAGTTACTGCCAGGGCAAACCACGTTATTACCTACTGGTTTAGCGATTCATATCGGAGATAGTGAACTGGCTGCCGTCATTTTACCGCGCTCCGGTTTGGGGCATAAACACGGTGTCGTGCTGGGTAATCTGGTTGGGCTTATTGATTCCGATTATCAGGGGCAATTGATGGTATCGGTATGGAACCGTGGTCAGGAACCTTTCATCATCAAACCTGGCGAACGCATTGCCCAAATGGTATTTGTTCCCGTGGTCCAGGCAAAATTCAATTTGGTTGACAGTTTTGATCAAAGTGAGCGTGGCACCGGTGGTTTTGGCCATACAGGGCGCCAATAACCTACCCCAGACCTAAATATCGTAAAAAAAGCTATCAATAAGTCGCGGTGGCTTGGTAATTGCTGCGGCCGATATTTGGGTTTTTGTTATTAAGTCATTTTTAGCAAAGGCTTACTCGGACATGGCAGAAAAACAAAATACAAAAAGGAACAGGCGTGAGGAAATTTTGCAGGCTTTAGCGCAGATGCTGGAATCCAGTGATGGTGGCCAACGCATTACCACAGCTAAACTTGCCGCTAATGTAGGCGTTTCTGAAGCAGCGCTTTATCGACATTTCCCGAGTAAAATGCGGATGTTTGATAGCTTGATCGCGTTTATTGAAGATAGTCTGATGTCCCGTATTAATTTGATTCTACAAGATGAAAAAGAGACGTTCAATCGCATCCGGCTGATCCTGTTGCTGGTGTTAGGGTTTGCGGAGCGTAATCCAGGTTTGACTCGGATTATGACTGGCCATGCGCTGATGTTTGAACAAAATCGTCTGCAAGGGCGAATTAACCAGTTATTTGAACGGATTGAAGTGCAGTTGCGTCAAGTTCTACGTGAGAAAAAGCTACGTGACAGGCAAGGTTTTATTCATGATGAAGCGCTATTGGCGACTCAATTGCTGGCGTTTTGTGAAGGGATGCTTTCACGCTTTGTCCGCTCAGAATTCCGCTACCGGCCAACACAAGAGTTTGATTCACGCTGGCCATTGATTGTGGCTCAGTTACAGTAAACACGGTGTAGACTGGTTCTGACAATGCTATAAAAAGGGCCATTTGGCCCTTTACGCTCGCTTAAAAATGCGACTATCGTATTTAAATACCGTACTGTTCGCGATAGTTGCGCACAGCCGCCAGATGGTCGGCCATTTCTGGCTTTTCTTCCAGATAACTGATCACCTCATTGAGGGTAACGATAGAAATCACTTTGCAGTTATAATCTCTTTCCACTTCCTGAATCGCTGAAATTTCACCACGACCACGTTCCTGACGATCCAATGAAATCATCACACCTGCAAGGGTCGCGCCTTGAGCATTGATGATCGCCATTGATTCACGAATAGCAGTGCCGGCGGTTATCACATCATCCACCAGCATGACTCGTCCTTGTAACTGGCTCCCTACCAAGTTGCCACCTTCACCGTGATTCTTCACTTCTTTACGATTAAAGCAATAAGGCACATCGCGCTCATGCTGTTCTGCCAATGCAACAGCCGTTGTGGTCGCGATAGGAATACCTTTGTAGGCTGGCCCGAACAACAGATCGAATTCTATGCCACAATCCATTAAAGCAGCAGCGTAGAAACGCCCAAGTTTTGCCAGACCCAGCCCCGAGTTAAACAAGCCGGCGTTAAAAAAATAAGGGCTAACCCGCCCAGACTTCAGGGTAAACTCGCCAAACTTCAACACCTGCTTGTTAAACGCAAACTCGATAAAATCGCGTTGATAGGCTTTCATTGGGGCGTATCCTCTCAAAATGGTGACTGCTTTCATTAATTACTTTATTTATTAACGCAATGCCTGAGTTGTGTCACTCAGGACCTCGCTTGACAGTTGCTATTAAAGACCAGGTTTAGTTTTTAACACTTCGTAGGGTGCTTTTCCACCCTGTGCTGAGCGACACCGTACGACTAAATACAGGGCTGACTACGCTCGACATTGAGTATTTGGATAATTTTGGCAACGAATGCCTAATCAGTAGCGATGCTTTCTGCTAATCTTTAGCTTGATTCTCAACACGTAATGGGGAAAAAAATGCGGATTAAAGCGTTACTTGGTTTTTCAGCAACGTTGTTGCTGGTGGGGTGTAGCTCCACTAACCAATTAAGTTCGGCGGGTGAAAAAGTGAAATTCTCTGATACTAAGCCTGGCGCTGAATGTCAGTGGGTGGGGCAGCTTACTGGCACACAAAGTAACTGGTTCTCTGGGAGCGGCGGTGAAAGTAGTTCAATGCGCGGCGCAGCAAACGATCTTCGCAACAAGGCAGCCGCGATGGGTGGCAACGTGATTTATGGCACATCCAGCCCGAGCGAAACTTTATTATCAAGTTTTGTACCACTGGACAGTAAAATGGTTGGCCAGGTTTATAAATGCCGGTGATAGCTGAAGAGAAGATATAGATAAATCAGTAGGATGTTGTTTTACCCGCATCCTCTGATTGTTATGTTGATTACTCGCTCTGCGTTAATCTTAGATCCAGTGGCGTCTTGCTTGGTTCACCCCCAATTTCCCGTGTTAATCGCGGAACCAGATAGCCGGAAACACGACTCAGCAACTCTTTCATTAACTGTCGCGCTTCATCATCGTCAACCATAAAGTGGGCTGCACCCTGTACTTTATCCAATACATGAATGTAATAAGGTAAAATTCCGGCATCGAACAGTGCATTACTCAATGTCGCTAATACATCCGCATCGTTATTGACCCCACGTAACAACACGCTCTGGTTCAGTAGTGTTACGCCGGCTCGTTTTAGCTGTGCCATGCTGTCCCGCAGTGATTGATCGATTTCATTGGCATGGTTGATATGTGTAACCATCAATACCTGCAATCGTGAGTCTTCTAATCGCTGGCACAGCACCGCAGTGATGCGGTCAGGGATAACCACCGGTAGCCGGGTATGGATGCGCAGGCGTTTGATGTGATCAATGTTTTCCAGTTCATCCAGTAACCAACTGAGTTCGTGATCTTTTGCCATTAATGGATCTCCGCCGGAAAAAATAATCTCGTCCAGTTCAGGATGTTGGCGAATATAATCCAGTGCCTGATGCCAGTTGGCTTTGTTGCCTTGATTATCCTGATAAGGGAAGTGGCGGCGGAAGCAGTAGCGGCAATTGACTGCACAGCCGCCTTTGACCAATAACAGCGCACGGTTGCGGTATTTATGTAACAAACCTGGTACCACACTGCGTTGTTCATCAAGCGGGTCGTTGGTAAACCCGGGAGCAGCAATAAATTCTTCGCGTGCGGTCAGCACCTGAAGTAATAAAGGGTCAGAGGGATCTTTTGGCTGCATGCGTGCTACAAAAGCGCGCGGCACACGAAGAGAAAATAAACGACGCGCTTCAATGCCTTGTTGTAGCTTAGGGTGATCATTTAAGAGCAGAATTTTTAGCAATTCGCCCGGATCAGTAATTACATCGGCGAGTTGTTGCGGCCAATCTTCTCTAATTGGCATATTTCGGGTTACAATACTTGCCATTTTCTAGGCTTACTATCAGTTTATTGAGGACCATTATGGCCACTTATTATAGCAACGATTTTCGTCCCGGTCTTAAAATCATGTTTGAGGGCGAGCCTTATGCTGTTGAATCCAGTGAGTTCGTAAAACCAGGCAAAGGCCAGGCTTTTGCTCGTGTTAAAATGCGCCGCCTGCTGACCGGCAAACTGCAAGACAAGACGTTCAAATCAACTGACTCTGCCGAAGGCGCAGATGTTAACGATTTGAACCTGACTTACCTGTACAACGACGGTGAGTTCTGGCACTTCATGAATAACGAGACTTACGAGCAACTGCAAGCTGATGCAAAAGCCATTGGCGACAATGATAAGTGGCTGATTGATCAGGCAGAATGTATCGTAACGCTATGGAATGGTCAGCCTATCGTTGTCACTCCACCAAACTTTGTTGAACTCGAAATCATTGACACTGACCCAGGTCTAAAAGGTGATACTGCCGGTACCGGTGGTAAACCTGCCACGTTAAGCACCGGTGCGGTGGTTAAAGTGCCATTATTCGTACAGGTTGGCGAAGTAATCAAAGTTGATACTCGCTCTGGCGAATATGTTTCTCGCGTTAAGTAAGTTTCAATACTTAAGTTGTGATAACAAAAGCTGCGCTGAGAACCAAAGAAAATCGCTTAATGGCGATTTTCTGCTATTCGGACAGAACTCAGAATGTTGTAATTTTTTGCCCGGATCAAATAAGAAAAAGTGCAATTCTGTTTTTTGACTATCCTTACAGGGCGTATAGGTAATTTCCTTCTATGAGGATTTTCAATAATTTTGAAAAAGTATAGCGGGTTGGTTATCTCTTTCCTGAGCGCCTGAAACACTACCAACGTTATATTCAAAGCGCAGTTAGTGCAATTGAATGTAGCGCGTAATAAGTCTCTGGTTGGATTGATATCGGTGACATGAGCTGCGGGATTTGTTCCAAGTTAATTATTATATTGATGATAATTATTTAGCGTGCTAATTTATTAATCTAACCTATAGTTGTCTGGGACGACCCAGTCATGCATCTGTTATTCGGGGACGACCCCACCTGAGCGAGGTGGCTACCGTGGCTTGGATTATTCTGGTTATTGCAGGTTTGTTAGAAGTAATTTGGGCCATCGGCCTGAAGTATTCTCATGGTTTTACGCGGCTGACGCCCAGTGTTATCACCCTTGTGGCGATGGCGGTGAGTGTATTTCTGTTGGCCTACGCCATGAAGACTCTACCGGCAGGTAAGGCCTATGCCGTCTGGACGGGTATCGGGGCGGTAGGTACCGCTATTTTAGGCATCGCGCTGCTCGGGGAATCGGCCAGTTTGGCGCGGGTGTTTAGTTTGGGGCTGATTTTTGCTGGAATTATTGGGTTGAAGTTAGCGTCATAGAAGATGTTCTTTTTAGTCGAACCGGTGAGCTAAAAACTGATCGGTTCGGCTGCCATTCCACTTTATTATTGATCTAAATTTCCTCCCTCTGCTTAACCCAAATCAACTCATCTACCGGGAAACCATAGCTCTTCGCCACGGCAATCAGTCGATCGCGAGTCTGGGTATTAATGGTTGGTGTGCGGGATAAAATCCACAAATAATCTTTATTCGGTCCAGCAATCAAGGCATGCTGATATTCATCGTCTAAATCAATAACATTATATCCGCCATAGAATGGGCCGAAGAACGACACTTTCAGCGAGGCTTGCTGTGGTGAACCAATAAAATAGGCTTTACCAATACTCTCCTGCCATTGTTGTTTCTTCGGGTTATAACCACGGTTAATGACTTTTATACCACCATCGTCTCGTGGTGTGTAGTTAGCGGTGACGCTATCCAGCCCGCGCTCAAAAGAGTGATCCAGTCTGGCGATTTCATACCATGTGCCGAGATAGCGGGGGAGCTGGAAGTTATCAACTACTTTCACGTCTTTAGGCGCAGTCACGTTACAGGCGACAGAGAGCAGAGTTGCGACCAATACGGAGAATTTTGACCATAGACGCATTTACATTCCTTAATTTTCTGATAATAAGCCTTTAATTGAGAATAGCTATCATCGGTCAGGGAAGCAAATGGATGAATTTGAGTTACAAAGAAATGACCCACTGGAATAGCGGGCTGTTGAGCATTTGTGATGACTAAATTTTATTGACTCACTACAGCGTCAGCACACCGATGAGGGTGACGATACTCAGAATCGCCGCCAGGCCATAGCCCCATTTCCCTGCCGGAATGTGGATCTTCAAATCATGCATGGCGTGATGGATACGGTGTAAACCGCACCACAGTGGCAAAATAATCATCAACAGCAAGAAGATCCGGCCAATGAGACTCTGGCAGAATGCCAGAATACGTTCATAGCTTAACGCATCGGCGGAGAAAGCACCTAACGGCAACAAAATAGCAACCAGCAGAATAATTGCCGGTGCAACAATGGCACTCCACATGCCACCGGCACCAAACAGACCCCAAAAGATAGGTTCATCGGAGCGTTTAGGGACTTGATGCATCTTGTTCTCCCTTGGGTTAGAGCAAAGCAACTGCCAGAATAATCGCGGTAACCACGATAGTCACAGCCCACAGTGCCTTGATAATGGGTTCTGGACTCATTTTTTCGTTATTAACGATAATATTGGCAGCTTTCGGTGCCAATTCAAACCAGGTTTTGGTATGTAGCACGGCAGCTAATAACGTAATGATATTGATCAGTAACACCAGTGGATTTTGCAGAAAACCAACGAACCCTTCCCACCCTGGCTGGCCACTTTTCAACGCGAATACGCCGTAAATCAGTAGAACACTGAACCAGACGGCCGGAACTGATGTTCCTTCACGCAGCATATAAAAGCGATAGAAACCGAGCTGTTGCCACCAGTTTGGAGCCATAGCGCGGACATAAGTTTTACGTTTAGTCGTCATGACTATTTCCCTTGACTTGTTATGGTTTTAGCATGGCAATAATGAAGTCTTTTGCGCTCTCGACCTTGCCTTGTTGAATAGCTGCTGCTGGGTCTACATGTTTTGGACAAACTTCAGAGCAGTAGCCAACGAAGGTACAACTCCAGACACCATTTTTACCGTTAAGTTGAGGCATTCGCTCTTTCTTGCCGTGGTCACGGTTATCCAGATTATACCGGTGCGCCAGCGTGATCGCCGCCGGGCCGATGAATTCTGGATTCAAACCAAATTGTGGACAGGCGGCATAGCACAAGCCACAGTTGATACAGCCCGAGAACTGATGGTATTTCGCCATCTGAGCTGGTGTTTGCTTGTTTGGGCCGTCTTGTGGTTTACGCTCGTTGCCAATAATGTAAGGTTTGATGGCCTCCAGGCTTTCGATAAAGTGAGTCATATCAACCACTAAATCACGCTCAATCGGAAAGTTACCCAACGCCTCAATCTTGATCCCACCGGTGTACTCGCGCAGGAAGGTTTTACAGGCCAGTTTAGGAACCTTGTTAACCATCATGCCGCATGAACCACAAATTGCCATCCGGCAAGACCAGCGATAAGAGAGGTCCGGTGCCAGGTTATCTTTGATATAACCCAGCGCATCCAGTAACGAGGTCTGCTCATCGTAAGGCACTTCAAAGGGTTCGAAGTGGGGTTCGCTATCACGTTCTGGGTTATAGCGCATGACTTCCATTTTTAGGCGTTTCATATCAGTCATCCGCTTGCTCCTTATCTTTTGCATCTTGAGCGGTCGCTTCACCACCATAAACCCGTTTTGCTGGTGCCAGTTTGGTGATTTTTACGTCGCTGTATTCAAGGCGTGGGGCGCCGCCCGCCGGAGTATGGAACGCTAAAGTATGTTTGAGGAAATTAACGTCATCACGTTCGGTACAACCTTTATCCAGACGCTGATGCGCGCCACGAGATTCTTTACGATTCAACGCGGAATGAGCCATACATTCAGCTACATCCAACCCATAACCCAACTCAATGGTATACAGCAGGTCAGTATTGAATACGCTCGCGTTATCGGTAATTTTCACCCGTTTGAAACGTTCTTTCAGTTCAGCCAGTTTATCCACGGTTTTCTGCATCAGTTCCGGTGTGCGGTAAATACCACAACCTTCTTCCATTGACAGACCCATTTCATCACGGATTTTAGAGATGTTCTCTGTTCCTTCCTGCTTCATCAGATTGCTCAAACGGGTTTCAACATCGCGAGCCTGTGCATCCAGTGCATTACCCCTCGCCGGGCCGCTTTCCATCGCACGCAATGCAGCTTGTTCACCGGCAATGCGACCAAACACCACCAACTCTGCCAGTGAGTTTGAGCCTAAACGGTTCGCACCGTGCAGGCCAACAGAAGAACATTCGCCGACCGCGAACAGCCCTTTAATACGGCTTTCACACTGCTGGTTAGTTTCGATACCCCCCATAGTATAGTGCGCGGTTGGGCGTACCGGGATGGGATCTTTTACCGGATCGACACCAACGTAGGCTTTTGCCAGTTCGCAAATGAATGGCAGACGTTCGAGTAATTTCTTCTCGCCCAGATGACGCAGATCCAGATAAACCACATCACCACGCGGGGTCGCGATAGTGCGGCCAGCACGCCATTCATGCCAGAAGGCTTGCGACACTTTATCGCGTGGGCCCAGTTCCATATATTTGTTTTTTGGCTCGCCGAGCGGAGTTTCTGGCCCCATACCGTAATCCTGCAAGTAACGGTAGCCGTCTTTATTGACCAGAATACCACCTTCACCACGGCAGCCTTCGGTCATCAGGATGCCAGAACCTGGCAGACCCGTTGGGTGATATTGTACAAATTCCATATCCCGCAGTGGCACGCCGTGGTGAAATGCCATCCCCATACCATCACCGGTAACAATACCGCCGTTGGTGTTATAACGATAAACTCGGCCTGCACCGCCGGTCGCCATTACTACGGCATTGGCACGAATTTGCACCCGGGTGCCTTCCATCATATTTATGGCAACGACACCATGTGCTTGACCTTCATCGACCAGAATGTCCAAAACAAAATGCTCATCAAAACGTTGAATTTGCGGATATTTGAGAGAAGTTTGGAACAGTGTATGCAACATGTGAAAGCCGGTTTTGTCGGCAGCAAACCAGGTGCGTTCGATTTTCATCCCGCCAAAACGGCGAACGTTAATGGAACCATCAGGTTTGCGGCTCCACGGGCAGCCCCATATTTCTAGCTGCGCCATCTCTTGTGGGCAACTGTGGACGAAATGGTCAACAACATCTTGTTCGCATAACCAGTCGCCACCGGCTACGGTATCGTGGAAATGATAGTCAAAGGTATCGTGGTCTTGTGTGACAGCGGCTGATCCCCCTTCTGCAGCCACGGTATGGCTACGCATCGGGTAAACTTTCGAGACCAGCGCAATTTTCAGTTGAGAGTTGGCTTCCGCTGCGGCTATCGCTGCACGTAAACCCGCGCCTCCGGCCCCGATAATGACAAGATCGGTGTTAAAGGTTTGCACTGTGTTTCTCCATTGTTCAAATGAAAATCTTATATTCTTCGAATTTGACGCCGCTGCAAGTTGCATTCAAATCGGTTCCCGCCTGACGGCATCTTGAAGTCACCTGGATATATATTTATTTAGTATTAATATCACGCGAATTCATTGGCAGACGACGGGAGTGATAGTATTAAGAATAGCTATTTCTTACTTTTTGTATGGAGATAATTGCTCTTAATGCTAAGCAGGAGAAATTTGATGTGTTCGATTATCTTATTGGAATCGTTTTAAAGGCATTACAACAAGGTGACCTGCTGCTATGAGGTTTTTTCTACAAAGTGAAATACTGAATTCGGGGCAGAAATTGCCGTGGAGAGTGACAAATTTGTCTGAGCGAGTAGATGCGGGTAGACTGCATCCCCTGTTTGATTTCGGAGTTAACCACCATGAGCGAAACGGCAAGCTGGCAGCCCAGTGCACCTATGGCCAATTTGTTGAAGCGCGCTGCAATAATGGCAGAGATCCGGCGTTTTTTTGCCGATCGGGGCGTATTAGAAGTTGAAACGCCCACCATGAGCCAGGCGACAGTGACGGACGTTCATTTAATCCCATTTCAAACCCGGTTTGTTGGCCCGGGTGCTGCCGGCGGTTTGACGCTGTACATGATGACCAGTCCGGAATATCACATGAAGCGTCTTTTGGTGGCGGGCAGTGGTTCTATCTATCAATTGGGGCGCAGTTTCCGCAATGAAGAAGCTGGTAGTCATCACAATCCTGAATTCACCATGCTTGAATGGTATCGCCCACATTATGATATGTACCGTTTAATGAATGAAGTTGATGACCTGTTGCAGCAAATTCTTGATTGCAACAGCGCGGAAACGCTGTCTTATCAGCAGGCGTTCGTGCGCTATTTGGATATTGATCCATTATCAGCGGACAAAGCGCAGTTACGTGAAGCTGCGACCAGGCTGGATTTGAGCAACATTGCCGATACTGAAGAAGATCGCGATACCTTGCTGCAATTGTTGTTTACCGTGGGCGTTGAACCACATATTGGCCGTGATAAACCAACGTTTGTTTATCATTTCCCAGCATCGCAGGCGGCTCTGGCTAAAATAAGCACAGAAGATCACCGTGTTGCAGAGCGCTTTGAGGTTTACTTCAAAGGCATTGAGTTGGCGAATGGTTTTCATGAGCTGACCGATGCTGATGAACAACTCAAGCGTTTTGAACAAGATAATCGCAGCCGTGCCAGACGTGGTTTACCACAAAATCCGATTGACATGAATCTGATTGCAGCCCTCAAGGAGAGGTTACCGGATTGTTCTGGTGTGGCTCTGGGGGTTGATCGTCTGGTGATGCTGGCGTTAGGTGCAGAAAGGTTAGATGATGTTATTGCCTTCCCGGTAGGGCGTTGTTAGCCGAATTTATTCTCTGCATTTTTTGTTTTTACTCATACCCAATAGACGCTGCGGGTGAACGAACGCAGCCAACGTACCTGCAAATGGAAAAATGACGGGTATCGTTTACAGGCTACCTGGTGTGCGGCTACGTCCTGAACTAATGGTGTGGCCCGCAGCGCCACGACTCAATGTATCCAAACGCGCCTGGAACGGTGGGAATGGCAGAGTGATGCCGTGTTCACGGTAACCGGCCAGAATTAGCTGATGGATTTCGTGGCGCAGTGGCATACGGTGATCCATATCAGCGGCGTAAATACGCAGTTCGAAAATTTGGATACCCTGTTGGATATCAACCAGATAGACCTCTGGCGAAGGTGTTTCCAATACCAATTTACACCGACGAGCGGCAGTGAGTAGCACGTCAGTCACTTCTTCACTGTTGGTCTCAGCCGGTGCCGGAACGGTCAGAACCACACGGGTAATGGCATCGGATAATGACCAATTAATAAACTGCTCGGTAATAAAGGCCTTATTGGGCACGATAATTTCTTTACGGTCCCAGTCAGAGATGGTGGTGGCTCGTGTGTTGATTTTGGTCACGCTCCCGGTCAGATCACGAATAGTCACGGTATCGCCAATACGAACCGGTTTTTCAAACAAAATAATCAACCCGGAAACGAAGTTGGCAAAAATCTCTTGCAAACCAAAACCTAACCCCAAACCGAGTGCGGCAACCAGCCATTGGAATTTCGCCCATTCGATCCCCAGCATAGAGAAGCTGAGCAAGGTTCCGAACAGGATCAACAGATATTTGGTGATAGTAGAAATGGCATAACCGGTACCTGGTGTCAGATCCAAATGCTGCAAAATAGCCAGCTCCAGCAGAGCAGGCAGGTTACGAACCAACTGGGCGGTGACGGTCATCATCAGAATGGCGATCAACAGCGATCCCATTGTGATTGCTTGTACTGAATCAATGCCGTTAATGGTAGACGATACATCCCACAAACGAATATTTTCCAGGAAACCAAAAGCGGAATGAATTTCAGACCACAATGCGATCACTGAAACCAACGCGATCATGGTTAAGATTGATCGCACCAGCCGCAGAGACTGGGCGCTGATCACATCCAGATCAATCACCGGCTCTTCTACATCGACGGCTCCTTCATTGCTGCTATTTTGTGGCGTGTCGTCTTCACCACGGGCACGCTGCGCCAAAATATCGGCTCGTCGTTGCCTGGCGCGGTCAAAGGCAATGCGGCGGCGTTGAATCAGCATCCAGCGGCGAATAATATGGTAAACCACCAACAGGAAAAACCAGATGGCAACTGAGGTTTCCAGACGTGCGAGCAGAGCTTGTGAAGTAGTGAGATAACCCAAGGCTGAAGCCATCGCAGCAATCAGTGGCGCAGACAGCAATAGACCCCACAGCGCCACGTTGACAATATTTTCACCTGATCCTTTTTTATCCAGATACAGCGGGATACCAGCACGTTTCAGGCTGTTGGTCACCAAACTCAGTGCGATACACAACAAAATAAAGCACAACCGACCCAGTGTGCCTGCGAATTCACGGTCGTTATAATTATCGAAAGTAATCAGTGCCATCATTAATGGGATAATCAACCACACTGACATGCGGTAGAAACGCATTGCGCGCGCGACTTGCGTCGGTGACCAGCGGAAATGCGCGATAAACAGGCCATGAGGATGGGCAAACGAGGCGCTGATCATAAACACCCACAGCACCGGTACGGTGGCAGTGACAGCATTACCAATGGCGATAGCCATCGGATAGGACCAGGCATTTTGCAAACCGAATCCAAGTGCTGCCCATAAAACCGGTAACGGTAATGCCATCAGAATGGAAGAGAACACAGTGCGCAATGTCAGTGAAAAATGGTCTTGTGTAACCTTACCTATCTGGCCATTGGCCCGTTCAAGGAAGGCATGATAATGGCGGCGTGAGCTGATACTAAAACCAACTAATAGCAGGGCACCGATGATAGGCAGCACCGTCTCCTGGTTGGTCATCATCATTACAAATGCGCCGCTTAGCTGAGCAAGGGTATCCAGCGACAGCAGGCGGGTCAGGTCATGGGCGACATTGATTGGATAGGACAGGGAGATTGGGCTGACGTCCGCAACCCAGAACAGGTAGCGATGCGTTGCTTCACGCACTTCGCTCAATGCATCAACCAACTGGTTATTTGCCACTTTCAGTTTGGTCAATTCAAGGATCTGCGTGTCATAGCCGGAGAGAAGAGAGTTCAGTAATTCCCGTTGGGTACGCCACTGAGCATCCAAAATTCGTTGCTGCCCGGCCGTCAATGGCGATCCGTCATCTTGTTTTATATTAATATTTTTCTGTTGTAAATTTCCCAGCATATCTTCATATTGCAGGCGTTGTACCCGCAGTTGAGCCATATCTCGATCTAATTGCTGAGACTTCGGTACATCAGGTAGCCGCGCCACTTGTGCACGCAGTGTTTCCCCCAATGCCGTCGAGACGCCCAGCCATTGCGCCTGTTCACGAATGGTACTGAGTGCCTGACGCACCTTCTGAGTTTGTGTGGCTGCCTGACGTTGCTGTGAAGAGATGAGATCAATCCGCTGCGCCTGTTGATTCAATGCTTGAGACAAGTCACGATTGATTTGCAACTGCTGAATAATCGATTCAGGTAAATCACCGCCTTTTTCAGCGAGTAACTCAGTACGTTCGAGGGCTTTTTCTGCTGTTTGCTGACGCTGATTATTCAGATTATTACGCAAAGTCAGGAGCTGAGCATCAACCCGCTCCTGACGTTTTTTGTATAACTCTGCCCGCAACCGCGACAGTTCCTGCCGGTTGTTGGCTGAAAGCTGGGAAAGCTCCAGTTCATTGACTTTAGCTTTGCGCGCAATGGCCTCTGCCTGCAATAACGCAAGCTGTGCCTGTGCTGCTGGTGTGGACGAATTGCTTTGTGCCTGAATGCGAGTGCTGATTTCTGCCAAAATTCGCCGAGCTTCTGACTGTTGTTGTGGTAATTGGCTGAGTGAATCACTGATTTCTCGAGCGCGATCCTGTTCTTGCTGCGACAGGCGGGATAACTCAAGTAATTGGCTGCTGATTTGCAACACTTGCTGTTCAAGTTCAGAAGTAGACACATTATCAGGCACAGGCAGCGGGTTACCGTTTTCCTGCGCTAATTGCTGACGCAACTCGCGCGTCAGTTTCGGAAAATTATCAATGGCTTTTTGATATTGCTGAGTACGGATATCGGATTCTTTCGCATCCGCCAGCCAGCTAAGAGCCCCTTGCAGTGCCTGAACAATTTCTGCCTGATTAGCCATTCCCTTATTGGCTTCAGCCTGTTTCAGCTCTTTTCTGAGCTGAGCTTCGTTAGGTTGAGTAGCGGCCTGTAGCGGCAGGGACAACAACATTATTAATAACAGTAATATTGTGGAAAACCATGAAGTTATTAGGCGCACGTAAGGGTTCCTTAACATCGGTCTCATTGTCAGTTGAGGGTTAGCACGGTGGGGTCACAGAAGCGACTTCGGCTAATACTTGACCCACACGGGTAACCGAACCACTATTTAGCTGGGGTGCCAGGTGCACTCTGCCTTCAGCGAACAGGTTAATCACGGTGGAACCTAACTTAAAGCGACCCATCTCTTGCCCTTTCTCCAGTATCACCGCACCTTCATCACCTGCTTGCGGATAAGTCCAGCGGCGAATAACACCTTCCCGAGGCGGGGTGACAGTACTTGCCCAAACTGTTTCTATACTCCCTACGATGGTAGCACCGACAAGGATTTGTGCCATCGGGCCAAATGCGGTATCGAAGATACAAATTACGCGTTCGTTACGGGCAAACAGATTAGGGACATTAGCTGCGGTCAATGGATTGACAGAGAACAAGTCACCCGGCACATAAATCATTTCACGCAATACGCCAGTACATGGCATATGCACCCGGTGATAGTCACGCGGTGCCAGATAAGTGGTAATAAAATGACCATTCTGGAATTCGGCTGCCAGCATATAGTTACCGGCCAACAGGGCTTCTAACGTGTAATTGTGGCCTTTGGCTTGCAAAATTTGCCCGTGATGGATGGCACCTAACTGACTGATTGCACCGTCAGCCGGTTGTGCCAGGAGACTCTCTTCCGCTACAACTGGGCGCACACCCGCGCGTAGCGGGCGGACAAAGAATTCATTAAATGAACGATAAGCAGAGAAAGCGGGGTCTTGCGCTTCTTTCATATCGACGTTGTAGTAGCGGGCAAATGCCTTGATAACCAGTTGAACCAACCAGCCATTTTGCTTATCGGCCCCCCAGCCTGCCAGACGAGTCAAGCCTTGTTTTGGCAGTAAATACTGCAATTTGATTTTGAGACTATCCAGCACGTAGACCTCTTGGATAAACGGTAAATTTAAGGGACGCATTATATTATAAAATTCTGCGCTCACAATTTCTGTAATCGAATGTTATTTATGGAATTTGATCACCGCTATCTAAACATCACTTTTCGTCGTTATCTGATGTCTTACGGGGCTTCGCCTGCGCCATACTTTCCAGAATTCGGTGGTAATTATCAAAGCGCTCCTCCGCGATTTTGCCTTGTTCGACAGCGTTGCGCAGCGCGCAACCGGGATCGGTGGTATGGCTGCAATCACGGAATTTGCAATGACCGAGATAATCACGGAATTCGACAAATCCTTGAGTAATTTGTTCCGCAGCCAAATGCCAGAGGCCAAACTCACGTACTCCCGGTGAGTCAATTACATCGCCGCCATGCTGAAAATGGTACAAGCGGGCGGCTGTTGTGGTGTGCTGACCCAAACCTGAGTTATCCGAAACGGTATTCACCAGAATCTCGCTATCTGTTGGCGGTAATAGGGCATTCAACAGACTGGATTTGCCGACACCGGATTGGCCGGCGAAGATACTGATACGCTCGGCCAGTGCCTGTTCAAAAGCCACCATCCCTTCGCGAGTCTGGCTTGAGACTTCCAGCACGTTGTAGCCAATTCGACGATAGATATCCATTGTGCCATCAATGAATTTACGGCCATCGGCATCCAGTAAATCGATTTTATTCAGCACGATTAATGGTTCGACATCCAGCGTTTCACAGGCCACCAGATAACGATCGATAATATTTAGCGAAAGTTCGGGCAAGATCGCCGAAACGATGACGATTTGATCAATATTGGCGGCGATCGGTTTCACGCCATCATAAAGATCAGGACGCGTTAGAACAGATGTCCGTTCATGCACAGCTTCGACAATACCTTTAACCCGCACGCCTTCTTGCGCTTGCAGGCCAGGGCGCCAGACCACGCGATCGCCGGTAACCAATGATTTGATGGTGCGGCGGATATTACAACGGTGCTGAATACCATCGGTGGCTTCGACATCGGCGTGCTGACCGAATCGACTGATTACAATACCTTCTTGCGCATCACCAAGCTGAGAGTCATCTGGCTCAGGTTTTCTATCAGTGCGTAGACGACGCTGATGGTTAGCTTGCACACGGCGTTGTTGGCCTTTGGACAGTTTATTTTTGCTCACTGTACCTCACTTGAATTTGCATATATCGCTGGTTGTGACCAAAAAGGCTATGATACACATTATTTTATCAATTAACCGTTTGTTCGGTTGTTCACCTCCGCTAACAGGTAGGAAAAATCATGGCAGAAAACCACAATAATCTGATTTGGATCGATCTCGAAATGACGGGTCTCGATCCAGAACGTGATCGGATCATTGAGATCGCTACTTTAGTCACCGATGCTGATCTTAATATTCTGGCAGAAGGGCCGGTTCTGGCGGTTCACCAGTCTGATGAACAGCTTGGGTTAATGGACGAATGGAATGTACGCACTCATACCGGCAGTGGTTTGGTTGAACGGGTTAAAGCCAGCCCATTTAACGACCACGATGCTGAGTTGCAAACCATTGAATTTCTAAAGCAATGGGTGCCAGCGGATATATCGCCTATTTGTGGTAACAGTGTGGGCCAGGATCGCCGTTTCCTGTTCCGTTATATGCCAGAACTTGAAGCCTATTTCCACTATCGTTATCTGGATGTCAGCACGTTGAAAGAGCTGGCACGCCGCTGGAAACCTGAAATTCTGCCGGGTTTTAAAAAGCAGAATACCCATCAGGCACTGGATGATATTCGTGAGTCAGTGGCTGAACTTGCGTACTACCGTGAACATTTTATTCAATCTTAATGCCCTTTATTCTTGAAGCGTCGAGTTATCTGCACTCACTTACCAGAATCACCTACCTATGCAAGCTCATCGGGGGTGCGTTTGCTGTGCAACGCCAATGATTTTGGCTATATACTCGGCTCCGTGCTGGTAAAAACATCACAGTGCTGTTTTTACCAGCATCTGAATCGAAAAAGGATTTTTTTGCTTTCAGGGGCTTGCGGCAAAATGGATTTCTCGTATAATGCGCACCCCGTACTGATGAAGATTTTGCATATATGCGAAAGCTGATATTGGTTCGAGTTTGAAATAAAAAAACGGCAACGAGGCGGGAATAGCTCAGTTGGTAGAGCACGACCTTGCCAAGGTCGGGGTCGCGAGTTCGAGTCTCGTTTCCCGCTCCAATCTTTAATCATAAAGAAAAGTGGCCGATAGTATCAAAAATAAATAGCACAAAGGCAAAGAGTAATACGTTGACCTTCGTTTATAATGTATGGCAACGAGGCGGGAATAGCTCAGTTGGTAGAGCACGACCTTGCCAAGGTCGGGGTCGCGAGTTCGAGTCTCGTTTCCCGCTCCAAATTTAAAAAATCAATATCAAATGCTGTCACACACAGCAGGGTCAAATACCATTTCAATGCGGGAATAGCTCAGTTGGTAGAGCACGACCTTGCCAAGGTCGGGGTCGCGAGTTCGAGTCTCGTTTCCCGCTCCAAATTTATCCAATCGTATGTATTTTATTCAGCCACAGCAGCGTTCCGCGGCTTATCACGATAAACATGAGATGTATTAACTTCCTCAACAGAGTTATCCACAGATTCTGTTCTTTTTCTGTTCAGTTCATATTTTAGCTAGTTTTGTTTTTGTGTTTTTTATCTATCTGATTTAACGACATATATCTTTATGTGGAAATATTACGCCGATCACTTGTGCTTTTTTTTTACACTTGATTGCCAAGGCATTTTTATTTTTATACACAGCAAAAATACGAGTTCATTTATTGAAGAGATAAACAAGAGCGCGCTATCAGGCATCTCGTGGTAGACCCTTCTTAATAACTCTAACCAGTCGTTTGTTCTGTGGTGATTGAACGTCCCCAATCAGTGTAGACCGTCTTTCTACTTGTTGTAAAATTGACCATAGAATATGTTCATCCAGCATCGGATGAAAACCAAGGCGCCCTTCCAGTGCCAGTACAATGCTATCAAGATAGGGTGCATTGCCAAGTGCCACTGAGATATTGCGCAACCAGCGTAGATGACCGATACGGCGGATGGCTGACCCCTCAGTTACTCGCAGAAACTTTTCTTCATTCCAGGCAAACAAATCCAGCAATTGTGGCGTGTGAAGCACGGCGCGCGGACTGAAGTCTGCCTCATTGGTTAATTGTGAGAAGCGGTTCCACGGACAAATTAACTGGCAATCGTCGCATCCATAAATCCGATTGCCCATCAACGGACGGAACTCTTCCGGTATCACCCCTTCGAGCTCAATGGTCAGGTAAGAGATACAGCGGCGTGCATCCACGGTGTAAGGGGCGACGATGGCACCGGTCGGGCAGGTTTTGATACAGGCAACACAGCGCCCGCATTGCTCTTCTTGCGGTTTATCGATCGGCAGTGGCAGGTCAATTAATAATTCACCGAGGAAGAACCACGAACCCGCATCACGATTCAAAATAAGTGAGTGTTTACCAACCCACCCAATACCTGCTTTGGCCGCCAGTGATCGCTCCATGATCGGCGCGGAATCTACAAATGGGCGAAAATTAATGTCACCACCCGCTTGCTCCAGACAATAGTTTTGAATCATATCCCCCAATTTCTTTAGACGCTGGCGCAGCAATTTATGATAGTCACGCCCCAAGGCATAACGGCTGATATAACCCAGTTCTGGATTGTTCAATGTACTGGCAAATGCCGCCCTGGCGGGCAGATAATTCATGCGCACGCTAATCACCCGCAAGGTTCCGGGTACTAATTCATGGGGGCGCGCGCGCAGCATGCCGTGGCGGGCCATCCAGTCCATTTCGCCATGATATTGTTTATCAAGCCAGGCTTGTAAATGCGGTTCTTCCGCAGACAAATCTGTATCGCAGATACCTACTTGTTGGAAACCTAGCGATTGACCCCATTGCTTGATATGTTGGGCTAATTGATTCAGATCGAGGGGGTGTGCCATGACAGACCATAGTAAGAAAAAAATCAGTGTTAGTTTACCACACTCTGTTTTTTCTGCGGACTGGGTGCGTCAGAATGAAGCTCTCGCGGCGGCGCATCTTTCTCTGAATTTATTTGAGCTGATGACCAGAGCGGGTGATGCCGCTTTTGAACTGGCATGTGAGCAGTACCCCGCAGCCCGTCACTGGCTGATTTTATGCGGACACGGCAATAATGGCGGTGATGGCTATATTGTCGCTCGCCGTGCATTGGCTGCGGGTTTTAGTGTCACACTGATTGCCTGTTCAGAAAACCGTCCGCTACCGGCAGAGGCTCATCAAGCTCAATCCTTATGGCTGGCCGACGGCGGTACTATTAATCAGCCTGATATTTCTTGGCCGAAACATGTGGATCTGATTATTGATGGTTTATTAGGAATGGGTCTACGGGCGGCACCGCAAGGGGTTTATGCTACGCTAATTGACACCGCTAACCGTCATCGGGCGGCAAAGATTGCTCTGGATATCCCCTCCGGGCTGAGTGCTAATAGTGGCGCCGCACTCGGTTCGGTCATGTGCGCTGACCACACCTTGACATTTTTCGCATTGAAACCCGGTTTACTTACCGGTCAGGCTCGCGACTGGGTTGGTCATCTACACTACAATAGTCTGGGGATCACCTCTTGGTTGGCGACTCAACCAATACCCATTGAGCGCATAACGGCTGACAATCTGCCGCAGTGGCTTAAACCACGCCGCCCTTGTGCTCATAAAGGCGAGCATGGGCGCCTGCTGCTGGTGGGGGGAGATAAAGGGCTGGGAGGCGCGATCCGTATGGCCGGTGAAGCGGCGTTGCGCAGTGGCGCCGGGTTGGTGCGAGTGCTTACTCACATTGAACATGTGGCACCGATTTTAACTGCTTGTCCAGAGTTGATGGTGCAGGCGTTAACCGACGAAACCCTCGAACAAGGTATAGGCTGGGCTGATGTGTTGGTGGTCGGGCCGGGCTTAGGGCAATCTGACTGGAGCCGGAATGCTCTGAATCTATTGCAACAAAGTGATAAACCAGCATTATGGGACGCAGATGCACTCAACTGGCTGGCATTAAATCCACAGAGGCGTCAAAATTGGGTATTGACACCACATCCAGGAGAAGCAGCGCGTCTGCTTGGTTGCCGTATCACCGATATTGAAAGTGATCGCTTACTTTCCGCCCATAACATCGTTAAACAATATGGGGGGGTGGTGGTACTGAAAGGAGCTGGTACTCTTATTGCTAGCGAACGAGGCGAAATGGCCATCGCTGATGTGGGCAATGCAGGGATGGCCTCCGGTGGTATGGGGGACGTTCTGTCCGGTATTATTGGTAGTTTGATGGCACAAAAGCTGGTGTTGTATGATGCTGCCTGCGCGGGTTGTGTTGTGCATGGCGCTGCCGCAGACCAACGGGTTGAAATTCAAGGCACTCGGGGTTTACTGGCAACAGATTTATTGCCGGTTATTCCGAAGTACGTTAATCCTGAGTTAGCAAGATAGATATCACAGAATGAAAGAACTCGTTTTATCTTTGCCTGATGAGGCAGGAACCGTTGCATTGGGAGCTGCTTTGGCTCGCGCCTTCAATGGTGCCAGTGTTATATATCTGTTCGGCGATTTAGGTGCCGGCAAGACGACATTCAGCCGTGGCTTTATTCAGTCACTGGGTCACAATGGGCATGTGAAAAGCCCTACCTATACCTTGGTCGAACCCTATGCCCTGGATCCGAGGCCGGTTTACCATTTTGATCTGTATCGTTTGGCTGACCCCGAGGAGCTGGAGTTTATGGGGATTCGCGATTATTTCGATAAGCAGGCTATCTGCCTGGTGGAGTGGCCACAGCTCGGGGCTGGGTTCCTGCCCCAGGCAGATGTAGAACTGCATTTGGCGTATCATGATAAAGAGCGCGAAGCGCGGTTGGTCGCGATCTCTGATGCCGGTGCAGATGTGTTGCGCCGCTTAGCTGCTGTGCAAGGATAATGTGACAATGATGCATAGCGCGATGCTTCTGAATTTCATAAAGAAAATGCGTTATTTAATGCAAAACATGCGTTGGAAACGCGCGTTCACTGCTGCAATGCTGATCATTTTGAGTTTTTTAACTCTGCCACCTGCATTCGCCATGAAGCTAACTGACATCAACGTGGCCAATGGAGCGACCGAAAGTAAGGTTACCCTCAGCTTTGACGGCAAACCGATTTACGCCTTTTTCTCATTAAAATCGCCAGAGCGGGTGGTGCTGGATGTTCGCCAAAAGGGTAACCTGTCCGGTTTGCCGCTGGAATTTAGTGGGCAGAATCTGCTGAAAAGAATTCGCTCCAGCACCCCGAAAGATGAACAAAGCACGCGTCTGGTGCTGGAACTGACGCAAAAAGTGAAAACCCGTGCAGTAACGCAGCAGTCGGGCAATCATTACACCGTAGTGATTACCATGACAGCCGCCGCGCCCGCTCGCCAGCCACAAACTGCGTTAAGTCCGAATAACACACCGATAAACCAGGCCAATACGCCAAGCCCAAATGCTGGCCGTTTAACAATGAATTCGAACGCGACCCCGCCGCGTGTGACGCGTTCGGCATCCCCCGCGAAAAATCCGTTTAACAACCAGCCAACCATGGTGATGAGTAGCAGTAAAACCACCAGTAATATCGCTCGTCCGATTAAAAAGGCCAGCATTGCTAACCGTGATCGCGTGGTCGTGGCGATTGATGCCGGGCATGGTGGCCAGGATCCAGGTGCTATCGGGCAAAACGGCCTGAAAGAGAAGAATGTGACTATCGCTATCGCTCGTCGCCTTGACGCGATGCTCGGCAGTGATCCGATGTTTAAACCGGTGCTGACGCGTAATGGCGACTATTTTATTTCGGTGATGGGTCGCTCTGATGTTGCACGTAAACAGAATGCTAACGTGCTGGTGTCTATTCATGCGGATGCGGCACCTAACCGTAGCGCGACAGGTGCCTCGGTTTGGGTTCTGTCGAACCGCCGCGCCAACAGTGAAATGGGTAACTGGCTGGAACAGCATGAGAAGCAATCTGAGCTGCTCGGTGGTGCTGGCGATATGCTGGCAAACACCGCATCCGATCCCTATTTAAGTCAGGCGGTACTGGATTTGCAATTTGGTCATTCGCAGCGTGTGGGCTATGACGTTGCTACCAACGTGCTGAATGAAATGCAAACCGTGGGTAATATTCATAAGCGCCGGCCTGAACATGCCAGCCTTGGTGTATTACGCTCACCGGATATTCCATCATTATTAGTGGAAACCGGTTTTATCAGTAATAGTAAGGAAGAGCGGTTGCTTGGCAACAGTGCGTATCAGGAGAGAATTGCTCGAGCCATTTACAAAGGCTTGCGCAGTTATTTCCTCGCGCACCCATTGCAAGCTGATCCAAAGGTCGACAACCGTCAGCTAATCGAAACAGCGGCGGTGGATTCTGCTGCAAGACGTCCAGATGTTAATCAGCCAGACCCCGTTATCAATGCCATACAAAGAAGTCATACGCAAAGTGGGCGTTCTGTTGCTGCCAAGAACAGCCAGATCCACAAAGTACAACGTGGTGAAACGCTATCCGGTATTGCCAGCCGGTATGGTGTCAGCATGGCGCGGCTGCGGCAAAATAATACACTGAAAAGTGATGTGGTTTGGGTGGGTCAGCGTTTGAAAGTACCAACTCCGGGCAGCACTGCTGAGGTTGTTACACCGAAAGCCAACGTACTTGTCAAAGCTAACGCCGGTAAGAAACAACCGGTAAAACATCAGGTGAAACGCGGTGATACACTCTCGGCCATTGCGGCCAGATATGGTGTATCGATGAGTGATATTGAGCGAGCGAATAAGATAAAATCAGGTAACGTACAACTCGGTAATACGCTCATTATTCCACAATCGTAAGCGAAAGGAACTGCTATGCCGATTCAGATTCTGCCACCTCAGCTTGCCAACCAAATCGCCGCCGGTGAAGTGGTAGAACGGCCCGCATCAGTAGTTAAAGAAGTGGTGGAAAATAGCCTGGACGCCGGTGCGACAAGAGTTGATATCGATATTGAACGTGGCGGCGCGAAGCTGATTCGTATTCGTGATAATGGCTCTGGAATCGCTAAAGAAGATTTATCACTGGCGCTGGCGCGTCATGCCACCAGTAAGATCAGCTCGTTGGACGATCTGGAGGGCATCCTCAGTATGGGTTTTCGAGGTGAAGCGCTGGCCAGTATCAGCTCTGTCTCCCGTTTGGTTCTGACCTCGCGTACTGCTGAACAAAATGAAGCCTGGCAGGCGTACACTGAAGGGCGTGACATGGCGGTGGCGATTAAACCGGCAGCGCATCCGGTTGGCAGCACGCTTGAAGTGCTGGATCTGTTTTATAATACTCCAGCACGGCGCAAGTTTATGCGTACCGAAAAAACCGAGTTTGGTCACATTGATGAAGTGGTGCGGCGCATTGCACTGGCGCGTTTTGATGTGGCGATTAATCTGAGCCATAACGGTAAGTTAGTGCGTCAATATCGCGCAGCGCCAGTTGCTTCTCAGCATGAGCGTCGTTTGGCCAGTATTTGTGGCTCCGCATTTTTGCAACATGCGCTGGCGATCTCCTGGCAACATGGCGATTTGACCCTCCGTGGTTGGGTGGCAGACCCTGCCGCGAGTCGTACGCTAAGTGAAATGCAATATTGCTACGTCAATAACCGCATGATGCGCGATCGGCTGATCAACCACGCCATTCGTCAGGCTTACCAGGATCTTCTCAAAGGCGATCAGCAGCCGGCGTATGTTCTGTATCTGGATATTGATCCGCGTCAGGTGGATGTGAACGTCCATCCGGCGAAGCACGAGGTTCGATTTCATCAGGCGCGGCTGGTACATGACTTTATTTATCAGGCGGTTATCACGGTTTTACAACAAACAACCACGCCGGTTATGAATATCAATGAAGATGGCGAGGAAATTGAAGCCCCACGCGGGCAGCCGGAAAATCGTATCGCGGCGGGGGTGAACAAATATGCCCAACCAGAACCCGCTAAAGCTAACCCGGCAGAACGCGCTATGTCGATAGAACTAACCGGGTCATCAGAACGAGCAATTGACTCACCACGGGCGGCAGCCACAAATAGCCGATCCGCCCGTGAGCACGCAGCTCCTGCCTATCACTCGGGGCAGCTGTATCAGAAACAACAAGGTGAATTATATCGCCAACTGGTGCAGCCAGCAGCAGTGGATAAACCGGCTGATGCAGCAATCGCACCAGTACGCCGATTACCCGTTGACGAACCGCTACAGGGTGATAATTACAGCTTTGGCAGGGTATTAACGATAATCTCACCTTGCTATGCGCTGATTGAGTACAAGCAAAGTGTGGCATTACTGGCTCTGCCCGTGGCTGAGCGCTGCTTAAAACAGGCGCAATTGACCCCGCCACCTGAGGGATTACGCCCACAGCCATTATTAATTCCGCTAAAACTGACACTAAATAAGAATGAGATGGCAGCTTGCCTGCGTCATCATAACTTATTGGTTACTATGGGAATAGAACTGTCGGTTGAACACACAAGAGCGGCCTTACGTGCGGTATCTTTACCACTACGCCAACAAAACTTACAAAAACTGATACCAGAACTGTTAGGCTATTTGTCACAACATGAAGAGATATCGCCAGATGTTTTGGCCACATGGATAGCTCGCCATCTTGGCAGCGAACATGAGGTTTGGAATGTATCTCAAGCGATACAGTTATTGACGGATGTTGAACGTCTTTGTCCGCAGTTGGTACAATCACCTATTGCCGGGCTATTACAACCTATTGATATAAATGTTGCACTGGCAACCCTGACACATGAATGCTATTGAAAATCTAAACCGGCCACCGGCAATTTTTATTATGGGGCCAACTGCTTCCGGTAAAACAGCGCTTTCTATCGCGCTCCGGCAGCGGTTACCTGTAGAGTTAATTAGTGTCGATTCCGCCCTGATCTACCGTGGCATGGATATTGGTACTGCCAAACCGGGCGCAGAAGAATTAGCGTTGGCACCACACCGCCTGATTGATATTCGTGACCTTGTTGAATCATACTCAGCGGCTGATTTCCGTAAAGATGCATTAAAAGAGATGGCTGATATTACTGCCGCTGGGCGAATTCCGCTGCTGGTGGGGGGGACTATGTTGTACTTTAAAGCCTTGTTGGATGGGTTATCTCCCTTACCCTCGGCAGATCCGCTAGTGCGTCAGCGTATAGAACAGCAGGCAGTAGAGCAGGGGTGGGAGGCATTGCATCAGCAATTGGCCGAGATAGACTCAGTCGCGGCTGCGCGAATTCATCCTAATGATCCCCAGCGGCTCTCCAGAGCACTGGAAGTTTTTTTTATTTCAGGTAAAACGTTAACGGAGCTGACTAAAATTTCGGGTGAAACCTTACCTTACCGGGTTCACCAATTTGCGATTGCACCTGTTAGCCGGGAACGACTGCACCAGAGGATTGAATTACGTTTTCATCAGATGCTGGATGCAGGATTTGAAACCGAGGCTCGGGCGCTTTTTAACCGTGGTGATTTGCATACGGACTTGCCCGCCGTTCGTTGTGTTGGTTACCGCCAGATGTGGTCTTATCTGGCGGGCGAGATTGATTACAACGATATGGTTTACCGCGGAGTTTGCGCGACACGTCAACTGGCAAAGCGCCAAATGACCTGGTTACGAGGCTGGAGTTCAGCTCATTGGCTTGACAGTGATAAGCCGGAGCAGGCTTTAGACTCAGTAATACAGGTTGTTAGTGCATAGGTTGAATGATTGTGTACAATTGATTAGTACTCAACGCGCAGGTTTTTTTACGCAGTTTATTTTCGAGCCGATAGGCTCTTAGTTAATAACAACAAGCAAATAAGGAAAATATAGAATGGCTAAGGGGCAATCTTTGCAAGATCCGTTCCTGAACGCATTGCGTCGCGAACGGGTTCCGGTTTCTATTTATTTAGTGAATGGCATTAAACTGCAGGGCCAGGTTGAGTCTTTTGATCAGTTTGTCATTCTGTTAAAGAATACGGTCAGTCAGATGGTTTATAAGCACGCCATCTCTACTGTGGTGCCTTCTCGCCCAGTTTCGCATCACAGCAATAATCCGGGTGGTAGCACCAATAATTATCATGGTAGCAATACGCCTGCGCCGCAACAACCGCAGCAGCCGCAGCAGGATAGCGATGACGCTGAATAAAGCGCATTGTTGCTCTACCATTAGGGAGAACATAAACAACGGATTCGGGTTTATGTTCTCTGCATTGGCGGTTTTGATCCACTTGAGAGGTTGCACGTTTGTTTGACCGCTATGAAGCCGGTGAGCAGGCCGTGCTGGTGTATATACATTTCTCGCAAAATAAAGACACAGAAGGTATGCGTGAATTCGAAGCGCTGGTATCTTCTGCGGGTGTAGAGGCTTTGCAGATTGTGACAGGGAGTCGCAAAGCCCCACACCCTAAATACTTTGTTGGTGAAGGAAAGGCAGAAGAGATTGCTGATGCTGTAAAAGCCAGTGGTGCGTCTGTTGTGTTGTTTGATCATACCCTTTCCGCAGCGCAAGAGCGAAACCTTGAGCGTCTGTGTGAGTGCCGGGTTATTGATCGAACAGGGCTAATTTTAGATATTTTTGCCCAACGGGCTCGTACCCACGAAGGTAAATTACAGGTCGAATTGGCGCAATTACGTCATATTGCGACCCGTTTGGTACGAGGTTGGACGCATCTTGAGCGCCAAAAAGGTGGGATTGGCCTGAGAGGGCCTGGTGAGACTCAGTTGGAAACTGACCGCCGCCTGTTACGCGATCGCATCAGCTTGATTTTGAGCCGTTTGGAACGTGTGGCAAAGCAGCGTGAGCAAGGGCGTCGTTCACGTACCCGTGCTGATATTCCGACAGTCTCTCTGGTAGGATATACTAATGCTGGTAAATCTAGCCTGTTTAACAAAATTACGGCAGCTAATGTTTACACGGCTGACCAGTTGTTTGCCACGTTGGACCCTACTTTGCGCCGTGTTAATGTGGCTGATGTGGGCGATACAGTATTGGCGGATACAGTAGGTTTTATCCGGCACTTGCCGCACGACTTGGTTGCTGCTTTTAAAGCAACGCTACAGGAAACGCGACAGGCCTCATTACTATTACACATTATTGATGCATCTGACCCTCGGGTAGCCGAGAATATGGCCGCAGTAGATGCTGTATTGGCGGAAATTGAAGCAGATGAAATTCCTACATTACTAGTAATGAATAAAATTGATTTGTTGGGTGATTTTGTCCCGCGAATCGATCGCAACGAAGACAATCTGCCAGTCAGAGTTTGGCTTTCAGCCCAAACTGGCGCAGGGATCCCGTTGTTGTTTCAAGCGTTGACGGAGCGTCTTTCAGGTGAGATAGCACACTTTGAATTGCGTTTACCGCCTCAGGCGGGTCGTCTTCGTAGCCGTTTTTACCAGCTTCAGGCAATTGAAAAAGAGTGGATAGACGAGGACGGAAACGTCGGTATGGTGGTGAGATTGCCTATCGTTGATTGGCGTCGTCTCTGTAAACAAGAGCAAGATTTGTTCAGTTATATTATTAATTAATTGGTGCGACTAATTAATTGATTCTACCCAAAGAAATTGAAGTTGCAAGTAGGCCGCAAGCTAATAAATCCCAATGAGCTTACTCAGATAAGTGATTTGGGTGAGAGAGTGCAGCTAACATCTCCGCAGCTTCAACGACGAAGGGGATATCTGATCTTTTTTGTGAGATTAAGAGCGGGCTTTTTTGACGAGTGCTCTTGGCCTGAAGAAAACCAATCATAGAAGAGTGGAGCTAAAACATGGCGTGGAATCAGCCCGGTAATAACGGACAGGACCGCGATCCGTGGGGGAGCAGCAATAATAATAGCGGCAACTCTGGCGGAAATAACAATAATAAAGGTGGTCGTAACCAAGGGCCGCCAGATCTGGATGATATCTTCCAGAAACTGAGCAAAAAACTGAGTAGCCTCGGCAGTAAAGGTGGCGGCAACGGGAATGATAACAGCGGTGCGACAAAAGGCCCTGGTTTCAATGGTCGTATTGTTGGCATCGCAGCGGTTGCAGTTGTTGTCATCTGGGCGGCAAGTGGTTTCTATACAATTAAAGAAGCTGAACGTGGTGTTGTTACACGTTTGGGTAAATTAAGTCACATTGTGCAGCCTGGTTTGAACTGGAAGCCGACTTTTATTGATGAGGTGACACCGGTTAACGTCGAATCCGTACGCGAGTTGGCTGCGTCCGGCGTCATGCTGACCTCTGATGAGAACGTGGTTCGCATCGAAATGAACGTTCAGTACCGCGTAACTGATCCGGCCGCTTATCTGTTTAGTGTGACCAATCCCGATGACAGCTTGCGTCAGGCAACTGATAGCGCAGTGCGTGGTGTTATCGGTAAATACACTATGGACAAAATCCTTACCGAAGGCCGCACTATCGTTCGTAGCGATACTCAGCGTGTATTGGAGGAAACCATTCGTCCGTACAAAATGGGTATCACGTTGCTGGACGTTAACTTCCAGGCAGCGCGGCCGCCGGAAGAAGTTAAAGCGGCGTTTGATGATGCGATTGCTGCCCGTGAAAACGAACAGCAGTATATACGTGAAGCGGAAGCCTACACCAACGAAGTCCAGCCTCGAGCCAATGGTCAGGCACAACGTCTGTTAGAAGATGCGCGTGCTTATGCTGCAAGAAAAGTGTTGGAAGCGCAAGGTGAGGTTGCTGGTTTTGCCAAGTTATTGCCTGAGTATAAGGCTGCACCAGAAATTACTCGTGAGCGTCTCTACATCGAGACGATGGAGAAAGTCCTTGGTCATACCCGCAAAGTGCTGGCAAGTGACAAAGGTAACAGTCTGATGGTGCTGCCGTTGGATCAATTGATGCGTGGGCAAGGTGCAGGTAAAGTAGATGGCAATAAAGGCACAAGTCTGATTCGTTTGAGTCCGCCTTCTTCTGCTAATAGCAGCCAAGAGTCTGAAGCTCACAAAACAAGTTCCAGCTCAAACAGTGGCTCTATCATGGATCAGCGCCGGGCAAATGCTCAGCGTGATACTTCCACTCGCGTAGGGAGAGAATAACCAATGCGTAAGTCTTTTTTACTTATCGTCGTTGTGGTGTTAGTCGCACTCTACGCTTCGCTGTTTGTGGTACAAGAAGGCCAACGCGGGATCGTGCTGCGCTTTGGTAAGGTATTACGCGATGGTGATAACAAACCGTTGGTGTATGCGCCGGGTTTGCACTTCAAGATACCTTTTATTGAAACAGTGAAGAGATTGGATGCTCGCATTCAAACTATGGACAACCAAGCCGACCGTTTTGTGACCAACGAGAAGAAAGACCTGATCGTTGACTCATACCTGAAATGGCGTATCAGCGATTTCAGCCGTTACTATCTGGCTACCGGTGGTGGTGATGTATCTCAGGCTGAAGTGCTGTTGAAACGTAAGTTCAGTGACCGTTTACGTTCCGAGATTGGTCGTTTGAATGTGCGCGATATCGTCACTGACTCACGTGGTCGTCTGACTTCAGATGTTCGTGACGCGTTAAATACCGGCAGTGTGGATGACGAAGCTGTTTCCACTGAAGCTGATGATGCGATTGCCTCTGCTGCAGCCCGTGTTGAACAGGAAACCCGTGGCAAACAGCCAGCGGTTAACCCGAATAGCATGGCGGCCTTGGGTATTGAGGTTGTTGACGTGCGAATAAAGCAAATCAACTTACCGGCTGAAGTATCCGACGCTATCTTCCAGCGTATGCGTGCAGAACGTGAGGCGGTTGCCCGTCGTCACCGTTCACAAGGTCAGGAAGAGGCCGAGAAGTTGCGTGCAACCGCTGATTATGAAGTGACACGTACTTTGGCAGAAGCAGAACGTCAGGCACGCATTACTCGTGGCGGCGGTGACGCAGAAGCGGCTCGTCTGTTTGCAGATGCATTCAGCAAAGCCCCAGACTTTTATGCCTTCATTCGTAGCCTGCGTGCGTATGAAAACAGTTTCAACAGCGGTAACGATGTGATGGTACTTAGCCCGGATAGCGATTTCTTCCGCTACATGAAATCGCCGGATAACGCCAGCAACCGCCAATAATCGCTGTTGTTACAGTACGTTTTTAACGTAATAGTAAGGCCCGTTAACGCGGGCCTTACTGTTTGAGGTCGTTTTTTTATTTGATTGAGACAAACAATGAATTCAACCATTTTGTTAGCATTGGGGCTGGTTTTGGTATTGGAGGGGCTTGGCCCGATGCTTTATCCCAAAGCGTGGCGCAAAATGATTCATGCAATGACCCAATTACCGGATGCCACTTTACGCCGTTTTGGTGGTGGATTAGTGGTCGCAGGCATGGTGATCTACTACATGTTGCGTAGCCGCATGGGTGGCTAAATACAAGCACAAAAATTGTGCAGTCATGCGTTAAAAAGTACTGAAAGCAGCCTAATGAGATGTTAGAATCCTTTTTTAAGCAACCTGGTGATTTTTGAGATGGGTAAGAACGTCGTCGTACTGGGCACTCAATGGGGTGACGAAGGTAAGGGCAAGGTCGTTGACCTGCTGACTGAACGGGCTAAATATGTTGTGCGCTATCAAGGTGGTCACAACGCTGGCCACACTTTGGTTATCAACGGTGAGAAAACCGTTCTTCATTTAATTCCCTCAGGTATTCTGCGTGAAAACGTCACCAGCATCATCGGTAACGGTGTTGTATTGGCACCTGACGCTTTGATGAAAGAGATGAAAGAGCTTGAAGCGCGTGGTGTGCCTGTACGTGAGCGACTGTTACTCTCCGAAGCCTGCCCATTAATCCTGCCTTATCATGTGGCACTGGATAATGCGCGTGAAAAAGCACGCGGTGAAAAAGCGATTGGTACTACCGGTCGTGGTATCGGCCCTGCCTATGAAGATAAAGTTGCCCGCCGGGGTCTGCGTGTCGGTGATTTATTCAACAAAGAAACCTTCGCTATCAAGCTGAAAGAGATTGTGGATTACCACAACTTCCAGTTGGTGCATTACTACAAAACTGATGCTGTTGACTACCAGAAAGTTCTGGATGACGTATTGGCTGTTGCCGATATTCTGACCGCAATGGTGGTTGATGTTTCCGAATTGTTGGACAACGCCCGCAAGCGCGGCGATTTCATGATGTTTGAAGGCGCACAAGGCACCTTGCTGGATATCGACCACGGTACTTATCCCTATGTAACTTCGTCTAACACTACAGCAGGTGGTGTAGCAACAGGGTCTGGCTTGGGTCCACGTTATGTTGATTACGTATTGGGCATTGTTAAAGCGTATTCCACGCGTGTAGGTGCAGGCCCATTCCCTACCGAGTTGAATGACGAAACCGGCGAATTCCTACGTAAGCAAGGTAACGAATATGGCGCAACAACAGGCCGTAGCCGTCGTACCGGTTGGCTGGATATTGTTGCAGTGCGTCGTGC
>JBEGTQ010000143.1:0-6034 GCA_041179305.1 Pseudomonadota bacterium
GCTCTTTCTGAGTCAGATGTTTTCCCTGCATGCAAAGGGATCTCCAGTAGGGCCAGAACGGTGATTTTATCCGGGTCTAGCCAGTGGGTCACTTTGTTGCATTTCAACTGGGAATGGGGCGAGTAACACTGCGAAATTCAATCAAGCATCGTAGTAATTTCACCAGATTGTAATCAAATTTTTTCATATGCCTGCCAACATTGAACGTTTACTAAAGTATATATTATAAAGTGAAATAATTTCATCTGATCATAATATGAGTATGATCCTAATCCCAATTCAGTGCTAACTGGCTGTTTCGAATAATCGTTGTAAACACACCTGTTGTATTGCAAACCGTGTTACAGTATAACTTTTATTTCTCGTGCTATTGATCTGTATCGCTTTATTCTTACTCATTAAGCCGGTCTTTATCTGATGGCTTTTAACGACAACATGGAGGTTTCCCATGCGTTTTTCATTACCAACGGCAGCATGCACTTTAGCTGTATCGCTGGTGCTTGCTCCAGGATGGGCTGGTGCCTGGGAAAAAGATAAAACTTACGATATCACCATACTGCACACTAACGACCATCATGGGCACTTCTGGCAAAACGACTACGCTGAGTATGGTTTAGCAGCACAGAAAACCTTGGTTGATAACATCCGTAAACAAATTGCCGCAGAGGGAGGAAGCTTGTTGCTACTCTCAGGAGGCGACATTAATACCGGCGTACCGGAATCTGATTTACAGGATGCGGAACCTGACTTCCGTGGTATGAATCTGATTGGTTATGACGCGATGGCTATCGGTAACCATGAATTTGATAACCCGCTAAGTGTGCTGCGTCAGCAAGAAAAGTGGGCTACATTCCCGTTATTGTCAGCCAATACCTATCAGAGGAGTACCCAACAGCGATTATTCAACCCTTATGCTTTGTTTGATAAACAAGGTGTAAAAATTGCGGTCATTGGTTTGACGACGGATGACACTGCCAAGATTGGTAATACTGAGTATTTCACCGATATAGAATTCAAAGCACCCGCCATTGAAGCGAAGCAGGTGATCGAACAACTGCGGAAAACTGAAAATCCTGACATTATTATCGCGGCCACTCATATGGGGCATTACGATGATGGTAAGCATGGTTCTAACGCTGCGGGCGACGTAGAGATGGCGCGCAGTCTGCCAGCTGGTTATTTAGATATGATAGTAGGTGGCCACTCGCAAAACCCGGTTTGCATGGCCAGTGAAAACAACAAGCAAGCTGATTATATCCCTGGTACTGCTTGTGCCCCCGATCGGCAGAATGGTACCTGGATAGTTCAGGCGCATGAATGGGGCAAATATGTTGGCCGGGCTGATTTCAAATTCCGTAATGGTGAATTGAAACTGGTTAATTACCAATTAATTCCGATTAATCTGAAGAAAAAAGTTGAGAAAGCCGACGGCACCAGTGAGTGGGTCTTTTATACCCAAGAGATCACGCAAGATCCAGCAATGCTGAAATTGCTGGCACCATTTGAAGAGCAAGGCAAAGCGCAACTGGGTATCAAAGTTGGCAGCGTAAACGGTAAGCTGGAGGGGGATCGCAATAAAGTTCGTTTTGAGCAGACTAATCTGGCGCGTTTATTATTAGCAGCACAAATGGAACGTGCTGGTGCAGACTTCGCGGTGATGAGTAGTGGTGGTGTTCGTGATTCTATCGATGCTGGTGATATTACCTATAAAAATGTACTTAAAGTACAGCCGTTTGGTAATACGCTGGTTTACGTCGACATGAAAGGCAGCGAAGTTGAGAAGTATCTGGCTGTGGTAGCGAATAAAAAAGTGGATTCAGGTGCTTATGCACAATTTTCCAATGTCAGTCTGATGGCTGATGGTAACGGTGTTCGTGATGTTAAAATTCAGGGTAAACCGTTAGATCGGAATAAAATCTATCGTTTGGCAACATTGAGTTTCAATGCATTAGGGGGCGATGGTTATCCAAAGATTGATACCTTACCGGGTTACGTGAATACCGGTTTTATCGATGCCGAAGTCTTAAAGCAGTATATTGAAAAACACTCTCCGCTGGATGCCAGTCAGTATCAACCGAAAGGTGAGATTTTTTATAACTAGCTGTAATTAATATGGATTAAGTGCATTTTGATAGGTGTATTTCATCCCATTCTAAAACCCGAGAAAATGCTACTGCAAAACGGAACACAAATTAAACAGCAATTCAGCGCCAGCGCCGTTTCTACGGTTAGCCTCAATATCATTCGCCAGATGGGGGTTTAGCTCAGCCGTTAATGTGGCTTAAGTTAACTGATTGCCAGGCTTTTAGGTTTTTTTCAAAATCGAAAGGTTGAGTCGTGTGTCATTCCTCTTTTTGAATACGTTAGCGGAATGACACAGAATTTCCAGTACTCTTTTTCGAACTGTATAGATGTATATAATAGGATTATCGATAAATAAATATTTTTACTATAATAAAAAGATATTACTATTAATAAATCAATTGGCTTTATGATTGTTTGGTTTTATAATTGATTGAAATATTTATTTATTTTTTAAAAATGTTATCGGGAACGTTATGATGTAATATTGGATAGAGATAAAGGAATAATGAGTAATTTAATACAATCTTATCAAGTTTACTGAATTAACCCATAGATTACTGTTTCAAAGTTGAAGAGGTCATAGCGATGAAGTGTTTAAAAGCGGTCATTCCTGTTGCCGGGCTTGGCACCCGAATGCTGCCAGCGACGAAGGCAATCCCCAAGGAAATGTTGCCAGTAGTTGATAAGCCCCTTATTCAATATATCGTGAATGAATGTGTTGCCGCTGGTGTTAAAGAGATCGTACTGGTGAGCCATTCTTCCAAGAATGCAATAGAAAACCATTTCGATAGATCGTTTGAACTGGAAGCTACACTTGAGTCACGGGTTAAGCGGCAGTTATTAAAAGAGATTAAAAACATTTGTCCGCCGGACGTCACTATTATGCAGGTTCGTCAAGGGCACGCTAAAGGGTTAGGGCATGCGGTACTGTGTGCTCAATCAATGGTGGGGGATCACCCCTTTATTGTGCTGCTGCCCGATGTATTGCTTGATGATTCAACCGCTGATTTATCTAAAGAGAATCTTGCCAGTATGATCAGACGCTTTAAGAAAACCGGGCACAGCCAGATTATGGTAGAACCGGTACCTCAAGCTGATGTTTCCAAGTACGGTATTGCTGATTGTGGTCATGTTACCTTGGCTCCAGGTGAAAGTACCAAGATGACTGCGGTGGTAGAAAAGCCTTCTGTTGCGGATGCGCCTTCAAACCTTGCGGTAGTTGGGCGCTATGTTTTGTCTAAAGGTATTTGGCCGTTGCTTGAGAAAACACCGCGCGGCGCCGGTGATGAAATTCAACTCACTGATGCCATTGCGATGTTAATGGAACAAGAGCCTGTTGAAGCTTTTCATATGACGGGTAAATCTCACGACTGCGGCGACAAATTAGGCTATATGAAAGCCTTTGTGACTTATGGTGTTCGCCATAATACCGAAGGTGAAAAATTTACTGCCTGGCTGAAACAGCAAATTGACTAATTTCGTTGTAATTAACGGAATCTAAATAGATTTTTATTTCGCTTTATGAAATCAGTAGGTTAATTATGACTAAATTAAAAGCGGTAATTCCGGTGGCGGGTTTAGGTATGAGAATGCTGCCGGCCACTAAAGCCATTCCCAAAGAAATGCTGCCAATTGTTGATAAGCCTTTGATCCAATGTGTCATCGACGAATGTGTTGCTGCTGGTATTAAAGAAATTATTCTGATAACCCATTCCTCAAAAAATGCAGTAGAAAACCATTTTGATACTTCCTATGAGCTTGAAGCCATGCTGGAAGCGCGTGTTAAACGTCAGTTGTTGGATGAAGTGCAATCAATCTGCCCGCCCGGTGTAACGATTATGCATGTTCGCCAAGGGAATCCTGAAGGGTTGGGTCATGCGGTATTGTGTGCAAAACCGCTGGTCGGGGACTCGCCATTTGTAGTGTTACTGCCGGATGTATTGATTGATGATGCGCAATCTGATCTTACTAAAGATAATCTTGCTCAATTGGTTAAACGCTTTGAAGAGACCGGTACCAGTCAGGTATTGGTACATGCAGTAGAACCTGAAGCACTATCTAACTACTCGGTTATTTCCTGTGAAAAGCCAGATTTGGCTTCCGGTGAAAGTAGCCGGATTAAAGCCATGATAGAAAAGCCGCAAAGCCCGGTAGATTTGCAGTCAAATCTCTCAGCAGTAGGGCGCTATGTACTGGCTGCTGATATTTGGCCGATATTGGAAGAAACCAAACCTGGCGCATGGGGTCGTATTCAGTTAACCGATGCCATTGATGCGTTAGCTGCGGTGCAACCGGTAGATGCAGTTGCTTTAACCGGCCAATCTTATAATTGCGGTGAAAAACTCGGTTATATGCAGGCTTACGTTGCTTATGGTTTACGCCATCCGAAACAGGGGGCTGACTTTAAGGCTTGGTTGAAGGATTTTTTAGCATAGGCCAAGTTAGACATCAATGAAAAGCAATCTGTATGTTTTTTGTGCAAATTGACACAATAAATAAATTAGATTGGTAATTCTCTCTGATAAAGCAAACGAGTACGCCCGGCAACTGGTCCGTCGTGTTATCTATCGCACCAATCACTACCCAGCGGACATAATCCTGAGTTAACATGTTTCCCACATCAAAAGCCTGTTGCCTTCAAGGCCGGTAACAGGTGTCATCCTTCATACAGGAGTATTTTAATGTCCAAACAACAGATCGGTGTTGTCGGTATGGCGGTGATGGGCCGTAACCTGGCGCTCAACATCGAAAGCCGCGGCTATTCTGTCTCTATCTACAACCGTTCATCAGAAAAAACCGACGAAGTGGTTGCTGAGAATCCAGATAAAAATCTGGTACCGAGCTACACCGTTGAAGCGTTTGTTGCTTCACTGGAAAAACCGCGCCGCATCCTGTTGATGGTGAAAGCGGGTGAGGCTACTGATAAAACTATCGCTTCACTGACGCCACATCTTGATAAGGGTGACATCCTGATTGATGGTGGTAATACCTACTACAAAGATACCATTCGCCGTAATCGCGAACTTTCTGCGCAAGGCTTCAACTTTATCGGTACCGGTGTTTCGGGTGGTGAGGAGGGCGCATTAAAAGGGCCTTCAATCATGCCTGGTGGTCAGAAAGAAGCCTATGTATTGGTTGCACCTATTCTTGAGAAAATTGCTGCTCGTGCTGATGATGGCGACGCCTGTGTTGCTTATATCGGTGCAGATGGTGCTGGCCATTACGTTAAAATGGTCCACAACGGCATCGAGTATGGTGACATGCAGTTGATCGCAGAAGCTTATTCTTTGCTGAAACAGTCGTTGGGTTTGAGCAACGAAGAGCTGGCCAACACCTTTGCTGAGTGGAATAAGGGGGAGCTGAACAGCTACCTGATTGATATCAGCAAAGATATCTTCACCAAGAAAGACGAAGCCGGTAACTATCTGGTTGACGTGATTTTAGATGAAGCGGCCAACAAAGGGACTGGTAAATGGACCAGCCAAAGTTCTTTGGATCTGGGCGAACCCTTAACATTGATCACCGAATCTGTGTTTGCCCGCTACTTGTCTTCTCTGAAAGACCAGCGTGTTGCCGCGTCTAACGTACTGACAGGTCCGACAGTGAAGCCTTTCGCGGGTGAAAAAGCTGAATTTATCGAGAAAATCCGTCGTGCGTTGTATTTGGGTAAAATTGTGTCTTATGCACAAGGTTTTTCTCAACTGAAAGCGGCTTCTGAAGAAAATAACTGGGATCTGCATTACGGCGAGATTGCGAAAATCTTCCGTGCCGGTTGTATCATCCGTGCTCAGTTCTTGCAGAAAATTACTGACGCGTATGCAGAAAATGCAAGTATCGCTAACTTGCTGTTGGCACCTTACTTCAAACAGATCGCTGCTGAATATCAGCAAGCACTGCGTGATGTTGTATCTTATGCGGTACAAAACGGTATCCCAACACCGACCTTCTC
>JBEGTQ010000144.1:0-5434 GCA_041179305.1 Pseudomonadota bacterium
AAAGAACACAGCAAGTTGCCACAGGCAGCTCTGAACTACATCAAACGTGTAGAAGAGCTGACAGGTGTTCCGGTTGATATCATTTCTACCGGCCCTGATCGTGAAGAAACCATGATCCTGCGTGATCCATTTGATTTATGATTAAGTGGCTAGCCACCAAATAGTCAGAATTGAAACTATAATAAACCGGGCTTGCGCCCGGCTTGTTGTTTAGAATTTGCTGGAAATTATCTCCGTCAGCCGTTTTTGCACCAAAAAACCAAGCCTTCACCTAAATGATTAGCCGCAGAGTTTGTGGCTGGTTTATCATTCAAAGTATATATCCGCCATACTTCAAGTTGCATGTGCGTTGGCTGCCTTCTTTCATCCCAGTCGCATACGGATGTAAGCGACTGGGGATTCGCCTGGTTGCTGCTTTCCTGTAACTCGAATTATTGAAGGTATAAGTTTTCTAAATAGCACTTATAACCTATCCAAACATGTTATCTCCGATAGGTTTAAGCCGGGTAAACTGATACTCAGGGGTATACGTGCAGTTAACAAGTTTTACTGATTATGGTTTGCGAGCGCTGATCTATATGGCCTTGCTATCTGAAGGCCAAATGACCAGTATCTCTCAGGTAACTGAGGTCTATGGTGTGTCTCGTAATCATATGGTTAAAATAATTAATCAGTTGAGCCGCGTAGGTTTGGTAACTGCCGTGCGAGGCAAAAACGGGGGCATACGGCTGGGTAAACCCGCTGAGCAGATTCGTATCGGCGACGTTGTGCGTCAATTAGAGCCACTTTCTCTGGTAAATTGCAGTAGTGATTTTTGCCATATAACGCCGGCTTGTCGTTTGAAACAAGTGCTCAATCAGGCGGTACAGAGTTTTCTTAACGAGCTGGATAATTATACCTTGGCTGACATGATTCAAGATAATACCCCGCTTTACAAGCTATTACTTGTTGAGTAGTTTTTGTACTTAATGAAATGAGATATATACCCAAAGTCACTGAAGTTGCAGCTAACAACCTTGTGGCTTCAAGTACGGAGGGCATAAACCTGCTGCTGACAACGGAGGAACCGCAATGTCACAAGATCCATTCCTGGAACGAGAAGCAGAGAAATATGAGTCACCGATCCCTAGCCGGGAATTCATTTTGGCTCATCTCGCGAAGCGCGAAACACCCGCCAGCCGTGAAGAGTTGGCCAATGAGCTTAATTTAAGCGGTGAAGAATCTTTAGAAGCGCTGCGCCGCCGCCTACGTGCGATGGAGCGTGATGGGCAGCTCATCTTCACTCGTCGCCAGTGCTATGCCTTGCCGGAGCGCCTGGATTTACTGCGCGGCACCGTTATTGGTCATCGTGATGGTTTTGGTTTTTTACGCGTTGAAGGTAGAAAAGATGATTTGTATCTCTCCGCAGAACAGATGAAAACAGCCATTCATGGTGATGTGGTATTAGCCCAGTCAGTGGGTACTGATCGTAAAGGTCGCGGTGAAGCGCGTATCGTGCGCGTATTGGTGCCAAAAACCAGCCAGATCGTCGGGCGGTACTTCACTGACGCCGGTACCGGTTTTGTCGTGCCGGATGATGGCCGCTTGAGTTTTGACATTCTGATCCCACCAGATGCTATCAACGGCGCGCGGATGGGTTTTGTGGTGGTTGTCGAATTAACTCAACGCCCAACCCGTCGTACTAAAGCAGTGGGTAAGATTGTCGAAGTGCTCGGCGAGAACATGGGAACCAGCATGGCGGTGGATATCGCGCTGCGCACCCATGAAATCCCCCATACCTGGCCACCGCAAGTTGAAAAACAAGTCGCGGACTTGAAAGAACAAGTACCGGAAGAAGCGAAAAAAGGGCGGGTCGATTTACGCAGCCTGCCGCTGGTCACCATTGACGGTGAAGATGCCCGTGACTTTGACGATGCGGTGCATTGTGAGAAAAAACGTGGCGGCGGTTGGCGTTTGTGGGTTGCTATTGCTGATGTCAACTATTATGTGCGCCCGCGTACTGCGTTGGATGATGAAGCCCGCAGTCGTGGAAACTCCGTCTACTTCCCGTCGCAGGTGGTTCCGATGCTGCCGGAAGTGCTGTCGAATGGCCTTTGCTCGCTAAATCCGCAGGTAGACCGCCTGTGTATGGTGTGTGAGATGACGATCTCCTCACAAGGCAAGCTGTCGTCTTATAAGTTCTACGAAGCGGTGATGAGTTCTCACGCGCGCCTGACGTATACCAAAGTGTGGCGAATCATTGATGGTGAAGAATCACTGCGCGAACAGTACAAGCCACTGGTACCGCACCTGTTAGAGCTGCATGCCATGTACAAAGTACTGGATCAGGCTCGTGCTGAGCGTGGCGGTATCGCGTTCGAGACCGAAGAAGCTAAGTTTATCTTTAACGCTGAACGGCGCATTGAGCGTATTGAATCTACCGTGCGTAATGACGCGCATAAGTTGATTGAAGAGTGCATGATTTTGGCGAACATCGCCGCAGCGCGTTTTGTCGAAAAACATAACGAGCCGGCGTTGTTCCGTGTGCATGACCGCCCAAGTGATGACCATATCTCGGCGCTGCGTAGCGTGCTGAATGAGTTGGGCCTGATCTTAGGCGGTGGTCTGAAGCCTGAGCCGAAAGATTATGCGGTGCTGATGGATGAAGTTGCTGATCGCCCTGACCATGAAATGCTGCAAACTATGTTGCTGCGCTCAATGAAACAGGCAATTTACGATCCGGAAAATCGCGGTCACTTTGGTCTGGCGCTGGCCTCTTATGGTCATTTCACCTCACCCATTCGCCGTTATCCAGATCTCGCGATGCACCGTGCCATCAAGTACCAATTGGCCAAAGAGCAAGGTGATCAAAAAGAGCGCTGGACACCAACCGGTGGCTGGCACAGCGAATACGACGATATGCTGCAATTGGGTCAACACTGCTCAATGACAGAACGCCGCGCTGATGAAGCTACCCGTAACGTAGCGGATTGGCTGAAGTGTGACTTTATGCAGGATCAAGTTGGCAAAGTCTTCACGGGTATTATTGCCAGTGTTACCGGTTTTGGTTTCTTCGTGCGTCTGGATGATCTGTTTATTGATGGTTTGGTGCACGTTTCCAGTTTGGATAATGATTATTACCGTTACGACAACATCGGTCAGCGTCTGATTGGCGAATCTTCCGGTATGGTTTATCGCCTGGGTGATACCGTAGAGATCCGAGTCGAAGCGGTGCATATGGATGAACGCAAAATTGATTTTGCACTGGTCTCCAGTGCCCGTAAACCACGTGGTGAAGGTAAAACTGCCCGTGATAAGGCGAAAAAAGCTGATGGGCAGCGCACGATGCGAGACACTTCTACTCGTCGTGGCGGGCGTGGCGCTTCATCGGGTGTTCCGCGCCGTGACAACGCGCCAGCAGGTGGTGGTCAGAAACGGCCACGTCGTGCTAAAAAGCCGGTGAATTTCGAACCGGACAGTGTTTTCCGATCAACAGCAGCGGCGGCATCACCAGAAGACAAAACGCTGGCTGAGAAGAAAGCCAAAGCGAAGGCAAAGAGAGCGTCAGCGAAAACCAAGAAAATTGCCGCTGCTACTAAAGCCAGGCGTGCGAAGAAGAAACCTGGCAGCGGCGAGTAATCGCTATAGGTTGTCGGGCGGCTCTGGGCGCCCGCATTAATTTAATCATTTATAAAAGAGTATCATGAGCGAAATTATTTACGGTATTCACGCCGTCAAAGCCCTGTTAGAAAATGATCCGCAGCGCTTTCTGGAAGTCTTTATTCTCAAAGGTCGCGACGATCGTCGTCTGCAACCGTTGATCGCAGAACTGGAGGCTGCCGGTTTGGTAATTCAGGTGACGAGCCGCCAATGGCTGGACGCTCAGGTTGAAGGCGGTGTCCATCAGGGGATCGTGGCGCGGGTACGGGAAGGGCGTCAGTATCACGAAAATGATTTACCGGCGTTGCTGTCCAGTGTGGAAACACCTCTCCTGCTGGTGCTTGATGGCGTAACCGATCCCCATAATTTGGGGGCGTGCTTGCGTAGCGCGGATGCTGCCGGCGTGCATGCGGTTATTGTGCCACGGGATCGCTCGGCACAGCTTAACGCCATCGCCAGGAAGGTCGCCAGTGGTGCGGCTGAAAACGTGCCATTGATTAAGGTCACTAATCTGGCGCGCACGCTGCGGGTGTTGCAAGAACATAATGTGTGGATCGTCGGCGCTGCTGGTGACGCTGACCATACCCTGTATCAACGTAAAATGACCGGCCCGATGGCGCTGGTGATGGGTGCTGAAGGTGAGGGGATGCGTCGCCTGACGCGCGAGCATTGCGATGAGCTGATCAGCATCCCGATGGCGGGCAGTGTGTCTTCCCTGAACGTGTCAGTGGCCACCGGTGTGTGTCTATTTGAAGTTGTACGACAGCGTGCATTAACCGCATGAATTACGTTCTTCACCAGGCAGTTATAAATCGCTATGAGCATAAAAAGCCCCCAGTTGTCTGGGGGCAAGAGCATATCAAAAAGCTTTTTTGGTTATTGGTCGTTGTATTCACTGGTGTTGTATTTTTACTGTCAGGCCTAACACTAAATTTCAGCATTTATCCGAACGGAGGCGCTACTGCCTGGCCCATGCATTTGGCCAATGTTATAACGAGTTGCGCTGCATCTTTTGTCGTGGATATAACTAACTCTAGTCGATTTTATTAATTTAAAAATACATGGCAATGAACTCACTTCGCCAAAGAAAGTGAATAATAATCAGGCTGCCCAATGATTTCATTGAAAGATTTTGTAGACTAATGGATCTATGTCCATTGGTTATTTAATGAACAAAAAGTGCGGTTTTAGCAAAGTAATGGTTAGAACAAGAATAAAATCCCCACAGTCCTTGAGTTTCAAATCACTCGCAAGTATAGTTACGCGTCATTTTTCAGCCGCACACAAACACGTTCCTTGCCTCCATGGGCCGCGGCTGACCCTATCAGGAGGCTGAATAATCCGTAAGGAGCAATAATCGATGCGTCATTACGAAATCGTTTTTATGGTCCATCCTGACCAAAGCGAACAGGTTCCGGGCATGATCGAGCGCTACAGTGCAGCTATCGCTAATGCTGCTGGTACGATCCATCGTCTGGAAGACTGGGGCCGCCGTCAACTGGCTTACCCGATCCAGAAGATCCACAAGGCTCACTACGTTCTGATGAACATCGAGTGCGACGGCGAAACGCTGACCGAACTCGAGCATTCATTCAAGTTCAACGACGCCGTGCTGCGCCATCTCATCGTCAAGATGAAGGCTGCCGTGACCGCTCCTTCCCCGATGATGAAGGAAGAGAAGTCCAAGTCCCTGATGGGTGGTGACGTTGCTGCTGCACCGGTTGCTCCGGCTGCTCCGGTCGAAGCACCGGCTGCCTGACGGATATTGGCACGGGAATTACGGTTAACTGCATCG
>JBEGTQ010000145.1:0-15252 GCA_041179305.1 Pseudomonadota bacterium
TATATATTGTGAATATAGTGATAATTATTAGTACATTGTTACTAACTAAATTAACTTTCATAAACACTTTTGAAGTGACGCATTTTACGGATCGCTTTTCAGGCGTAAATTATACGTTATACCCTGTTTCCGAGCAGATAAAAGAGTCCTGGTTTAACATGGTGCTCTATTTACAAATCGGACCACACCAAAGTCAAATTTTAGGCCTGTATTTCTATCTGTTGCTTGCAAGCCCACTGTTTATCTATTTATTAGCGTGTAAGCGGGTCGTGTGGCTATTAATTTCTTCTCTTTCTCTATATATATTATTTTATTTTACTAAAATAAAGTTGACATCAGCGCAATTTGAACTTGCTTTTCCATTTCTGGCTTGGCAATTTATCTATGTGTTGGGTATGACAATTGGCTGGTATAAAGAAGAGCTACTTTCTTTAGCACGCACTCAGGTCGGGATTTGGAGTTTATCGATTATAGTTTTATTTACACTTATAATGATGTTTATTGCACAAAATCACACTAACCCGTTTATGCCTTATGGAATTATGCTCCATGTCATAAAGGCATCACAATTTAATTGGCTTTACGAAAATTTTGCCGCAAAAAATGCATTAGGGCCACTGCGAGTTATCAATGATTTTAGTTTGCTAATAACATGTTATTTGGTGTTGAGTTATTTTTGGGTGCCGATAAATAACGTATTTGGGTGGTTTTTAATAACATTGGGTCAACATTCTTTGTATGTTTTTATTGTCCATGTTTATGTGGTTTTGTTGGTTAATCAGATTGCGGATTTTGGATTGTGGCATCGTGCGTGGCTGTTCAACACACTGATTCATCTCTGCGCTTTACTGATGTTATGGTTATTAGCAAAATATAATATCGGCAGAAAATTCATTCCAAACTGACATTTTTTTAACTTTAAATGATAAAGAGGCCAGAGATGAAAAATACACCATCTACTTCAGATAAAGATAAAATTAGCAAACTGCGTGATAGCATACTTTATGAGTTGAAATATTCTCTTGGCGTTACACGTTCAACTGCATCATCCAGTGATATCTTTAGTGCGTTAGTGTTGGTTATTCGACGAAATCAAATGGATGACTACTTTAGTACCCAAGAACGCCAGCATCAGGCACGAAAAAAACGTATTTACTATATTTCGATGGAGTTTTTGATTGGCCAGTCACTACGTAATAACCTAATAAATCAAGGGATGATGGAAATAACTAAAGCCGCATTAGAATCACTTGATGTTGATTTTGAAGTTATTGTTAGAAGTGAAGAAGATGCAGCACTGGGTAATGGTGGGTTAGGCCGTTTAGCTGCGTGTTTCATTGATTCAATGGCCACACTAGATATTGCTGGCTCTGGTCATGGAATTAAATATGAATATGGTTTATTTCACCAACAAATTCAGGACGGAAAGCAGATAGAAAAACCTGATGATTGGCATTCTTCTCATTCACCATGGCTTATAGAACATCAAAGTCAGGCGATGATAATTCCGCTCTATGGACAGATTGTGGAAATAAAAGATCAACAAGGTAATTACAATCCAATGTGGATGGATTGGAAAATAATAATTGGAATTCCTCATGATTATCTGGTGTCTGGTTATAATAATAATACGGTGAATTCACTGCGTCTATACAGTGCTTGTGCTTCAGACTCATTTGATATTCATATTTTTAATCATGGTGATTATCTGAAGGCTGTTAATCAAAAAATAGCATCAGAAAACATCTCTAAAGTTCTTTATCCATCAGATGAGATTCTGGCGGGTAAGGAATTGCGTTTAACACAAGAGTATTTTCTGGTGGCTTGTACATTGCGAGATGTAATGCATGATTTCTTTTTACATTCTACAGATCTTAATCAATTGCCAGAATTTGTGGCCATACAGCTTAACGATACCCATCCGGCACTCGCTATTGTCGAATTGATGAGAATATTGGTTGATGAACATGCTGTCGAGTGGGGTATTGCATGGGATCTAACGCAACGATCTTGCGCTTATACCAATCACACGTTAATGCCTGAAGCGTTAGAGAAATGGTCAGTTAATTTATTCGAGTTGCTATTACCTCGACACTTACAAATTATCTATGAAATTAATCGGCGTTTCTTACTGGAAGTACACAGATGGCGACCTGAACGTGCAGATTTATTGGCGTCAATGTCCCTAATTGAGGAGGTACCCGAAAAGAAAGTTCGGATGGCCTATCTTGCCATTATCGGTAGCCACAAAGTTAATGGTGTGGCTAAATTGCATTCAGACTTGATTAAGTCGAATCTGGTGCCTGATTTTTATCATTTAATGCCTGGTAAATTTACCAATCAAACGAATGGAGTCACTCCACGACGTTGGATCCAGCAGGCTAATCCCCGCTTATCCTTATTTTTAGATGCACACTTAGGTAATGAATGGGTTACCAATTTGACGCTTCTTACCAAATTGAAAGCGTTAGTGAGTGATCGTGATATTATTGCGGAACTTGCAGAAATTAAGAAATTTAACAAACTGAAGTTAAGTCAGGTAATTACCCGTCAACAAGGAATTGTTATTAATCCTGATGCGATGTTTGATTGCCAAATCAAGCGTATTCATGAATATAAACGGCAACTGCTGAATATTCTTTATGTTATTAGTCTTTATCATCGAATTCTTGAGGGGACGGTGTCTATTGCACCTAAGGTTCATATTTTCTCGGGAAAAGCTGCGCCCGGTTATGCGATGGCTAAACTAATCATACAGTTGATTAATCAAGTCGCTCTTAAAGTGAATAATGACCCGAAAGTCAATGGGCAGCTAAAAGTAGTGTTTTTAGAAGATTATAAAGTTTCTTTGGCTGAGCATATTATTCCTGCTGCCGATTTATCCGAACAGATATCTACTGCGGGCACTGAGGCCTCGGGTACCAGCAACATGAAGTTAGCAATGAATGGTGCTTTAACTATCGGAACACTAGATGGTGCTAATATAGAAATAAGAGATGCTGTTGGCCATGAAAATTTTTATGTTTTTGGTTTGTCAGCGGAGCAAATTGCTGAAAAAAGATCACAAGGGCGTTCTTCATATGATGAATACTCATCTAACGTAGAACTTAGAACGACAGTAGAATCATTGATTTCAGGTATTTTCCATACAGATAAAGATCTGTTTTTACCCCTATATAATATGCTGGTTAATCATGGTGATTACTATTTCCATTTGGCTGATTTTAACAGTTATTGTCAGGCTCAACATCAAGCATTGACCGATTATAATAATACTTACAACTGGCATAGCCGGGCATTGAATACAATAAGCGGTATGGGAGAGTTTTCCAGTGACAGGACTATTCGTGGTTATAGTAAGGATATTTGGGGGGAGGGTAGCCGGAGGTGAGATATCACATATTACCGACAATATTACTTGGCGGATTGTTTTTCTTTCCGTTAGCGATTATGGCGGACACGGCTAATCCACAGGCCGTTAAATTATTTAGCAACCCTTGGTCACGCCTTTTTTCAGGCGATGAGGATACATTTTCGATAGCATTAACCTATAGCTCACCACTTAAAAAAAAGCTGGTTAATGTACCTACAGGAAAAGATACCTCAGAAAGCGTATATAAACTAAATCAACGGGGGTTGTTTAGTATGCAGTATTCCCCGATAAGTTATTTTTTTGCCAATATGACTGTTCGGGTTCCATTACAAGATACCAGTAAATACAGTACCGATTTTGTTTACAGTTTTGGTTATGACGATTGGCATCCGGGGACTTTCAGTCTGGTTTATGGCAATTACAACGATAATAATAGTTTTTTCCCTGTGAAAGGTGCCCAAAGAACACGATTTGAACAAGGTTCCTGGACTTTGGGCTATAAATTTACCTTACCCAAGACGGTGGAATCTGCCTTATTGATAAACAAAGACGACTCACTTGTTTGCCAGCTTGGTTATAGTTATGCACCGCGCTATTACTCTGATGCTTCATCGAGTATCAAAGAAAATAAGAACAGTTTTTTGGGGAGTTGCGGTTATACCTTACAACAACACTATTTTTTGCGTTTATCTGCTTTTTACTATCCTGACCAGAACCAGCAGCAGCCGTGGAATTATGATTACACCTATAGTTTTGGTTATACGTCAAATTATGCTCGTGGATCCTGGTCGATTCATTATGGTAATTACACCGGGACTCGTTATCCGTGGCGACAGAATGCAAATGCAAATTTTCGCAGTGGAACAATCAATCTTAGCTGGAGTTTATCCTTGTAAATTGAAAGGTTAAAACTCTGTGCTACGCTTAATAACATTGTTGATAGTTAAAATTTTCTCATGCGTTATCGACGTATGAAAAGATCAGTGACATCAAATACCATTCATCTTTGATGTTATTTGATTAGTTATGTTTACACGAAGTACTTGGATAACTTATGCAACTTCATGCTCCTGTTACAGGTGTGACATCTATTCTTGTTGTTGATGATTCAGCAAGCTATCGATTTTTACTGGTCAACTTGCTAAAAAAATGGGGTTTCTCTGTTTTTGAAGCAGAAAATGGTCAGGATGCTTTGGCTATTCTTGATAATAATGCCATCAATATGGTGATTAGTGACTGGGAGATGCCGGTCATGGATGGGGTGAAGCTCTGTACCACTATCCGCAAACACTATTCCGGTCGATATATTTATTTAGTATTGATAACAGTACGGCAATCCGTTGAGGATTTGATCGCGGGTTTAGACGCGGGAGCCGATGATTTTCTGTCAAAACCGGTCAATCAAAGTGAGTTACGCGCCCGGTTACATGCCGGTGAACGAATATTAATGCTAGAAGCAACTCTTGATGCCCGCAATCAAAAATTAGCTCAGGCTTATCAACAAATAGAAGCTGATTTACAGTCTGCGGCGAAATTGCAACGCAGTGTTTTACCTGCAGAGAAATTGATGGTAAGTGGTTTTCAAGCCGAATGGATGTTTATGCCTTCCGCCTATGTTTCGGGTGATTTATTGAGTTTTTTCCAACTGGGTACCGGGCACATTGGTTTCTATAGCATTGATGTTGCTGGTCACGGTGTCTCCGCTGCGATGCTCTCACTGTCGGTTGCACGCCAATTCCTGAATGGGCGTGCGGTCGATAATTTGCTGATTTTACCTGCCGATACTCCTTCAGGCTATCGTATTAACCCACCACATCAAGTTGTGGCTGAACTTAATCGTCGTTTTTGTATTGAGAACGATGATATAGCCAGCTACTTCACCCTCATCTATGGCGTTATTGATGTGCAAACGGCTACCGGGGTGCTCTGTCAGGCCGGCCACCCAAGCCCCTTTATTGTTAGTGATTCTGGTCGGATCACGCCTATTGGTAACGGTGGCGCACCGGTTGGGCTGATTGACTCAATGGATTACCAAGACACGGCTTTCTCACTCGCATCGGGCGATCGGCTCTATTTATTTACTGATGGTATCGTTGAGTGTGAAAACGCAGAGCAAGAGCTTTTTGGCGAATTGCGTTTACAAGACTTACTGGCTGCAAGTCATCGGGACAGTGTGCAAGTGGTTTTTCGGCAGGTAAAACAGGCGTTAACTTGTTGGCATCCAGTACTAACAGATGAACATCAAAGTGATATTCATAATGGGCGTTCTGCATTTAGTGATGATATCTCTTTACTGGTGATTGAACGCAATAACTGTTCACCCCACACAACGGCATTGTAAGGAAGAAATGATGAATTTTGAGACTAAGACAATTGACAATGTGCTGGTAATTACCCCTTTAATCAGGCGATTGGACGCATCGGTTGCCCTGAAATTTAAAGAAGATATACAAGCAATGATTACTCAGGGAGCCAAAAGTATTTTGTTAGATTTCAGTCGGGTAGATTTCATCGACAGTAGCTGTTTAGGTGCTTTGGTGTCGCTGTTGAAAACCTTGAACGGGAAAGGTGAACTTGCCATTTGCTCGCTGAATAACAATATTCATGGAATGTTCAAGTTAACCCGGATGGATAGAATATTTACTATCGGTGCTGCTCAACCCGATACATTACAACTGATGCGCTCCGTAGCACCTTAATTTTTAAGGAATATCTATTTATGAAAGCAATGATCCTTGCTGCCGGGAAAGGAACCAGAGCCAGACCACTGACGACGATATTGCCAAAGCCAATGATCCCATTGATTCGTAAACCTATTATGGAGTCGATTGTTGAACACTTAAAGAAGTATGGTTTTAATCAGTTAATGGTAAATACCAGCTATCTGTCTGTAGATATAGAGAATTATTTTCGTGATGGCCATGCCTGGGGAGTCGAAATGGGTTACTCCTATGAAGGTATTATGGAGGGGAATACTTTCGTCGATAACGTACTGGGTTCTGCCGGCGGCATGAATCACATCCAAAACTTCTCGGGTTTTTTTGATGAGACTTTTGTGGTGGTGTGTGGTGACGCATTAATTGATGTGGATTTCGATCAGGTATTGGCTTTCCATCGAGCCAGAAAAAGTGTGGCAACCTTGGTGATGCGCCCTGTTTCAGCGGATCAGGTAAATAAATACGGTATTGTTGCCACTGATGAACACGGCAGAGTCAGTCAGTTTCAGGAGAAACCGAAAACAGAAGAGGCATTATCAAATAATGCCAATACCGGTATTTATGTTTTTGAACCTGAGATATTCGATTATATTCCTGATGGTATTGAATATGATATTGGTAGTCAGTTGTTTCCTAAGTTGGCTGAATTAGGTGTTCCTTTCTACGGTATTGCTTTGCCATTCCAATGGGTTGATATTGGGTCACTACAGGATTTTTGGCATGTAAACCGCATGATCCTTAATCAAGAATTACCTCATTATTCCATGCCAGGTATTAAAGTTGCACCTCAAATCTGGTGTGGGCTTAATGTTAAAGCTGATTTTTCAACCTTAGATATTGATGGGCCTGTCTATATTGGCAGCAGCACAGAAATACAACCCGGTGTGACGATTAAAGGGCCGACGATTATCGGTGCTGGATGCTTATTAGAGCAGGGGGCTGTCATTGATCAAAGTTTTATTGCTGATTATACCCGCGTCAATGGTATAGCGCATTTGCATCAACAGATGATTTTTGCCGGGAAAGTTATTTCGCCGGACGGAACGGCAATTGATTTATCTGAAGCAGGTTTGAACTGGCTTATTGATGATAAACGGCGTAAGGACATTATTACGGCGGAGAGATCTTTGTTCAATGAGTTTCTCCATAAAGATACATTGATATGAGTTATCATCCAAACGATCCACCGGATCAATTAATGCGTATAACGCTGCCAGCCTCATTGTCGAGTTTGCATATTTTGCATGAAAACCTGGTGCAATTTATTGAGCCCTTACCGATTGACTCATCCAGTAGTTATGCCATGGAACTTGCATTAAATGAAGCATTTATCAATATCATAAAGCATGGTGTCAATTATGATGAAACTCAAGACATTATTGTTGAAATGCGTTATGGCAATAATCAGTTAGTCTTGAATTTACAAGATAAAGGGAAGCCGATACCCGCAAAATTGTTGCAAGAAAAAAGCGGTTTATCTCATTTTCCTGAGTTATCTACTCCTGACACCTGGCCGGAAAACGGCATGGGATTAATGATGATGTTTAATGCTGTTGATGAAATTGATTATGAAACAAAAGACGGCATTAATTATTTATCGTTGATCAAAAAAACGGAGGTTATGACATAAATATTGCGTTTGATAATTGGTCAGGGCTTTGCACATTGCTCATTGAATAGACTGAGTTATCTCATTTATTTTCATGGATTGACTGAGGTTGTGATAATGGCTTTTTATTTCTCTTCGTTTGAAAACAGAAAACCACCATCACCCCTAAAAACGCATTGGGGTATTGAGTTTTTATGGCAAAGCCTGGCGATTGCTGCACTCATCTTGGGGGCAAACTATATCCGTTGGCGTTGGATGCATTCACTTAATTACGATGCGCTTTGGTATGCAATTCCCTTGGTAATGGCTGAAACATTGGCCTTTATTGGTTCTACTTTATTTACTATTAACCTGTGGAAAATTAAAGATATTCCTGCCCTGCCAGCACCTGAAACAATCGATGATTGTATAGCACCTGAAGAGACGCAAGAACGGCGCCAGATAAAAGTTGATTTGTTTATTGCTACTTATAATGAAGATGTCGAATTGGTGCGCTTATCGATTCGGGATGCACTGGCCGTATCCTATCCCTTTCCCTTAGATTATCGCATTTATGTATTAGATGATGGTAAGCGAAGTGAAATGGAGGCTGTTGCACAACAAGAAGAGGTTAATTATTTAAGTAGGGAAAATAATATTGGGTATAAGGCAGGTAACCTTCGTCACGGCATGGATATGACCGAGGGTGATTTTATTATTATCTGTGATGCGGATACCCGCGTGTTTCCAACAATATTAACCGATACTTTGGGCTATTTCCGTGATGTTGATGTTGCTTGGGTGCAGACACCACAGTGGTTTTATGATTTACCGCAGGGTAAACCGCTAGCTGAATGGGCAAAACAAAAACTGGGTACAACCGGTTACCTCATTGGTAAAGGGATAGAGAAATTACTTGGCCCATTAACGGTAGGTCACGACCCTTTCTTTAATGATCCCCAAATGTTTTATGATGTTATTTTGCGCCGCCGCAATGGGGCTAATGCCGCTTTTTGTTGTGGTGCAGCATCAATTCATCGCCGTGAAGCTATTATGCAGGCGGCATTGCGGCGCTATGTCGATAATATAGAAGATGAGATACAGCAATATACTGATGATTTAACCGACAGTGAAACCAAAGCAGACTTGACCAAGGCGATGTTGCCTCATGTGGTACATGATACGGAGTTGATGCCGTATAAATTTCATGTGTCAGAAGATATTTATACTTCTATTGTGTTACATGGTGATCCTGGCCGTAAATGGCGCTCCGTCATGCACCCACAAATAGAATCAAAAATGCTTTCACCGCAAGATTTACTGACCTGGATGATCCAGCGATTTAAATATGCCGCAGGTTCAATGGATATCGCTTTACATGACAGACTTTTCACCAGTAAACGGATTAAACTCAGTGCAATACAAAAATTAATGTATGGAACCACATTCTGGTCTTATTTTGCGTGTATCTGGAATACGGTATTCTTAATTGCCCCATTAATTTATCTGTTCACGGGTATTCCCCCTGTTTCTACTTATTCATCTCCTTTTTACCTACATTTTTTACCTTTCATGATTGTCTCTGAATTAGCGTTTATGTTTGGTACCTGGGGCATCTCCGCCTGGGATGGAAAATCATCTTTCCTGGCTTTATTTTCCATGAACCTACGGGCATTGGATACGGTACTACGGGGTGAAAAAATCAAGTTTCATGTGACCCCCAAAGAACGTCAACAAGGTAATTTTTTATCCTTAGTTAAACCTCAACTCGCCATTATCGGCCTGACTATATTGGGGCTAATTTGGGGTGCCATTCAGATAGCAGAGGGGAATATAAAAGATCCTTCCGGCTTTGTGATCAATATCTTCTGGGGGGCAGCAAACATTGCCGCTATGATGCCAATGGTTCTGGCTGCTCTTTGGCAACCGGAGTCCACCGCACAGGAGGTTCCTGATGTCATTTAAATATAACTTCCTCAAAGCGAGAAGTTATTTGGCGATGGTGATTGGAATGTTAATTGCTTTCTCTATCGTGTTGTATGTGGAAAATAATTCACAGGATAGAGACGATTCCCGTATTAATATTACCACCAGTGTTGGTCGGCCATTAATACCGATGCCGCGGCCACTGACTCCCGAAGAAATGACTTGGGCCAAGGCCGCATGGCAATATTTTTTGAATAATACCCAGCCGAGTGGTTTAGTGAATTCTGTAGACAAATTTCCATCATCTACGATGTGGGATACCAGTAGCTATTTTTTGGCACTTATTTCCGCTCAACGAATTGGTCTTATTCAACAAGACGAGTTTGATAATCGTATCAGTAATGCATTAGGCGCATTGTCTAAATTGCCTCTCTTTGAAGGCAAACTACCTAATAAAGCCTATAACACGCAAACTTTATCCATGGTCAATTATATTAATCAGCCCAGTACTAAAGGGATTGGTTGGTCGGTTATTGATATTAGTCGAATAATGGTGCCATTAAACATACTGGTCTGGAGTCATCCTCAACATGCTGTCGAGATCAATAAGGTTATTTCCCGTTGGCAATTAGATGCGTTAGTGGCAAATGACCAATTACAAGGTTCGACGATTAACGATAAAACTCAGGTGGTCTCTTTGCATCAGGAGGGGCGCATGGGTTATGAGCAATATGCTGCCCGAACCCTGCAACTTGTGGGTATTAATGCCAGTTTAGCCCTTGATTACACTGCACATTTGCAATTTATTAACGTTGAAGGGGTACGCGTGCCTGATGATGACCGTGTTTCGCAAAAAGAAGGGGCGAATACCTTTATCGTTAGCGAGCCTTATATTTTGACCGGTTTAGAACTGGGTTTTGATCACTATTCGTCTGAATTGGCCTGGCGGGTTTTTAAAGCGCAGGAAAACCGTTTTCAGCGAACAGGGATTTATACTTCAGTCAGCGAAGATCATGTGGATAAAGCGCCTTACTTTATCTACAGCACCTTGCATTATTCTGGTGCAGATTGGGCGGTTATTACTGAAAAAGGAGAACGCGTTGATATGTTACGGCAGTTATCAACCAAATCAGCCTTTAGCTGGTATGCATTATGGCGCACAGCTTATAGTGAGCAAACACGCCGTCAATTAAAAAATTTGATGGACCCATCAAAGGGGTGGTACAGCGGTATTTATGAAATAAACAATAAAATAAATACCTCACTGAACGCCAATACCAACGGTATTGTGCTGGAAAGTCTGGCTTTTATCCATGGTGGAAAATTACTTTGTGCTGCCTGTCCTCAGGCGATACAGCCAGTCAGCGCAACGGATAAATAACTAAAGTGGGAAAATTTTATGATTATAAATCAGTTAATTATTCGAATATTGGATCTAAAGATTAAGACGGCGTGCTCAATGTTAGCATTATTGGCGATATTGTCTTTTCATGCTGATGCTACATTGCCGGGTGATAAATTAGCCGCCGAAACTTATCCGGTTCGCCACGGTGAATTAACGCCGAGGGAGATGGCGGTTGCAGTTAATGCCTGGCAATATTTTGTTCATAATTTACAACCCACAACAGGGCTTGTGAATGCAGTTAATAATTATCCTTCAACCACCATGTGGGACAGCGCATCTTATTTGGCTGCGTTGGTGTCAGCCCGTGAGTTGGGTCTTATTAATAAAGAAGAATTCGATCATCGGATGTTACCGTTTTTAAAAACCCTGAATAACATATCATTATTCCAGGGGCAGTTACCCAATAAAGCCTATAACACCATCACCGCAGAAAAAGTAAATTATATGAATAAACCTGGTGAAATAGGATTTTCAGCCATTGATTCTGGCCGCATGTTAATTTGGCTTAAAATTATTAAAGAGCGCTATCCTGAGTATGCCAATAGCATTGATAACGTGGTTTTAGGTTGGGATTTCTCACATGTTATAGATGATTGCGGTATGTTATATGGCGCAATGTTAGATAAAAATAACAATGTTCAATATGTACAGGAAGGGCGACTGGGTTATGAGGAGTACGCTGCCAGTGGTTTCCAGCTTTGGGATTTTTCAACGTGCAAGGCATCACGCCCTGAACCTTATGATTTGGCTGAAATTTATTGTGTATTAGTGCCTTATGATTCTAGAGATGCACGTAAAACTAATCAACACAACTATGTGGTTACCGAGTCGTATATCTTACATGGACTTGAAATGGGGTGGGATCGCAGTAATGATCGAGATAATAAATCTGGGCGTTATAGCCATCCCTGGATGAAAGATTTCGCCAATCGGGTGTATCAGGCACAGGAAAATCGTTATCGTGAAACAGGAATACTGACAGCACGTTCAGAGCACCAGTTGGATCGTGCGCCTTACTTTGTTTATGACACGGTTTTTTCCGATGGCTATAACTGGAATACGATTACCGATCAGGGCGTTTTTGTCCCTGAATATGCGGCAGTATCATTAAAAGCTGCGTTAGGTATGTGGGTATTTTGGCAGTCGCCGTATACCGACAGATTATTTGATGCAATAGAAAATGCCAATGTTAAGGATATCGGCTTCAACGAAGGCCTATACGAAAATGGCAAAGGGCCAATTAAAGAATTCACGGCAAATAATAATGGCATCATGTTGGAGGCCTTATTATTTAAAAAAGAAGGGAAAATACTTAATTTCACCAGTGGCGATCCCAGCAATAAGGATTATATTCCATCATTATGGGAACGGCAGTTAATTAATGCTTTTGATGATAATAACAGTAAAAAAAATCGGCCGTTTATTGATGCAACACCGAGTCTGACAGCATTTTGTGATAAAACCGGCATTGAGATTCGTAAGGCGCCAAGCTGTAAGAGTTGCCAGTGTGCTGAATGTCACGATGATTCAGGCACTAATAGCGTATTTAAATTACCTGCGGTGGCGACATCATCATGTGCAAAACAGTGAAGTGTTTCGTGGTTATCTTGGTGATAGGTGTCGGGTTATTTAGTGCTGCGTTTATTAGCGGTATGTCTGTAGGCACCAGTATTACTCAACGTTCCGTCACTTATTCTGCCCGCAGTGGGGTGTTATCTGATAATGAACAATTGTGGGCGAAAGTCGCCTGGCGTTACTTTATTAATAACAGGCAGGCGGGTACCGGGCTGATTAATTCTCTGGATAATTATCCGGTTGTGAATCTATGGCAAATTGGCGATACGCTTATCAGTTTAACCGCAGCGGTGCAATTAGGGCTTATTAATCGGCAGGAGTTTGATCAGCATTTATCATTATTATTGGCTACGATCAGTTACTTACCTTTGGTGAACGGAAAAGTGCCGAACCTGCGTTATAATACCGTTAATGGGCAAATGATTGACTATGCTAACCAGTCAAAGCCACTGGGGTGGTCTGCCCAGGATATGGGTCGTTTAATGGTGGGTTTGAAAATTATTGCCCGTTTTTACCCTGAATATACCGAGTATCTGGATAAGATGCTCCTGCGCTGGAATTTTTGTCAGCTTATTGATAAAAAAGGAGGATTGCTAAAATCGACAGCAGTTAATGGCCAGTTTATAGCAAAATCAGAAGGGCGGTTGGGTTACAGCGATTATACCGCTGGCGCTTTTGGATTATGGGGTTTTCCCGTGGGAATATCAGCTAACCTTCCTTATAACACTATATTTATTTATGGTATCCCCATCGATGTCGATATTAGAGATCCCCGAACAACTTATGTACCCTCTATTGTCGTCAGCCTGCCTTATCTACTTACCGCAATGGAGTTAAAAAACACCCCGATATTTAAGCAGCAGAAAAACCGTATTGATAATGTCTATCGGGTGCAGGAAACACGGTGGAAAAAGGAACATATATTAACTGCCCGTAGCGACTATTTCACTTCCGCTGCGCCATATCATGTTTACGATACCGTATTCGCCAATGGTTACCATTGGAATACTATCAGCGAGGACGGGAAATTTCATCCAGACCTGGCTTTGGTATCAACACGCGTAGTTTTCGGCTTATGGGTGTTATGGAATAGCCCGTATACCGATGCATTAATGCAGTTGACTCAGATGCAGCATGATGAACAACGCGGGTGGTATGAGGGGCGTTATGAAAGAAATGGTGCGTATAACAAAACGATTAGTCTGTCCACTAACGCAATGGTTTTAGAAACGCTGCTCTATAAAACGGCGGGAAGTTTAATTAATACGGAGTCTACTACGGGATATCTGGATGTGCGCATGAGTAATATTTTTTCACAGCCACAATTATGCCTGCCACAAAACAGAGTTGCAGGTATGGAGGTAGCGCAATGAATATTATTCATTGGGTGCAACGGTCTATTTTAAGTTTGGGTTTTCTCTTGCTGCTGGCACCATCGGTTGTTACTGCTCAATTACCATTGCCATCCACTCAAGACTTGTCCGGCCAATGGCGGATACGGGACGGTAATTCGCCAGCCCCTGAAGCCTGGCTTGATACGCTGGATGACAGTTTATGGCAACGAGTGAAAGTCCCGGCTAATTGGTACAGTGAAGGCGTCGATCATCAGGGCGTATTGTGGTACCGCACTCGGTTTAAATTACCGGTTTTAGATACCGATGATATGGCGACGTTGATATTTGATGGCGTCGATTATCAAGCGGATATTTGGCTCAATAATCAGCAAGTAGGGCAACATAAGGGCTATTTTCAGCGGTTTAGTACGGATATTACTGATGCTGCCCGAACAGATAACGTGTTGGCCGTGCGGGTAGATAGTCCTTATGAAATACCGGGTAAAGTTTGGTCTTTACATAAGCAACTGATTAAAGGCGTATTGAATCACCATGATACCCGCCCTGGTGGTGCATGGTCAGTGCATGGACAGGATGCTAATTCGGGTGGTATTTGGGCTCCGGTGGCATCACATATTAGCCGTGGGGCGGTTATCGACAATATATTGGCCGTACCGGACTGGTCAAGAGGGCTACAACATCCTATTTTGCAGGTAAGCCTGGATTATCGAGCCAATCGCAACCGTTCGGTGGTGATGTTACTAAAGCTGATTCCTGACAATTTTATCGGGCCATCTTATCAATTGAAGCAACGTGTTTCGCTGGTTGCCAGCCGGCACAAAGCACAACGTTTTACCGCCAATATTCCCCTTGATAATCCCGCGTTATGGTGGCCGGCGAGCCATGGTAAACAAAATCTTTACCGGTTGGAGGCCAGTTTTTCTGATGGTCTTGGCATGATGGATACTACCCATGTGCGCACTGGCTTACGGCAAATAGCGGTAGACCCTCAAGAACAAAGTTGGTCTATTAATGGCAAACGCCTGTTCATTCGAGGGACTAATTATATTGGCAGCCCGTGGTTGGGGAGCTTGACGTCAGCAGATTATCGCCGTGATTTAGTGATGATGCAGCAGGCTAATATCAATGCCATAAGGGTACATGCGCATGTTGCCGGACGGGTGTTGTACGATCTGGCCGATGACATGGGAATACTGCTCTGGCAAGATTTCCCACTGCAATGGGGATATGACGATTCGGCCACTTTTGCCCGAGAAGCAGCAAGACAAGCCGCAGAGATGATAAGGCAGTTTGGCAGCCACCCTGCCATTGTA
>JBEGTQ010000146.1:0-3678 GCA_041179305.1 Pseudomonadota bacterium
AAGTCACCGGGCCAAGCAGTACCGGCTTGATTTTGTGGCCTAATGCCAACGCTTCGTCCACTTCATCCAGCAACTGAGTCCAGCCCAGTTTAAACTGCTGGCCTTGCTGAAACTCAGGCACTATGTAGTGATAATTGGTGTTAAACCATTTGGTCATTTCTGCCGCTGCCACCGGTTTACCTGTTGGCGCACGTCCACGGCCAATGCGGAACAAGGTATCCAAATCTATAGAGCCATCAGCATTTTTATGACGTTCTGGAACATGACCTAACAGCAGGCTGGTGGTCAATACATGGTCATACCAGGCGAAGTCGCCGACTGGCACCAGATCAACGCCTGCTTGCTGCTGCTGTTGCCAATGGCGGGCACGCAATTCACGACCCACACTGAGCAATTCTTCTTGCGTGGAGTTGCCTGCCCAGTAACTTTCTTGTGCTTTTTTTAGTTCACGTTTCAGACCTACGCGCGGAAAACCCAGTGTGTGATTTAAAATTATCATCATTTTACCCCTTATTTGGCCATCTAGATGTTTACACATCCATAATCTGCAGGTACTGTATAATTCACAAGCGCATTTTGTTCACTATCACTGTGAAGGACTCTCATGATCGAACTAAAACACTTACGCACCCTGCAAACTTTGCGTAATAGCGGTTCACTGGCTGCGGCGGCAACACAACTTCACCAAACCCAATCAGCGTTATCCCATCAATTCAGCGATCTGGAACAACGTCTGGGCTTTCGTCTGTTTGTACGTAAAAGCCAGCCGTTGCGTTTCACTACGCAAGGAGAAATCCTGTTACAGTTGGCGGAGCAAGTGCTACCAAAAATCAAACAAGCGTTGCAAACTTGCAATGAACCGCACCAAACTGCGCTGCGTATTGCAATCGAATGCCATAGCTGTATTCAGTGGCTAACACCTGCGTTAGATAACTTCCACAAAAGCTGGCCACAAGTATTGATGGACTTCCAGTCAGGGGTAACCTTCGATCCACAACCCGCCTTGCAGCAAGGAGATCTGGATGTAGTATTGACATCCGATATTTCGCCGCGCAGCGGTTTACATTATTCAGCAATGTTTGATTTTGAGGTTCGTCTAATACTAGCACCAGACCATCCATTGGCTCATAAGACCCGTATTGAACCAGAAGATCTGGCACCTGAAGTACTAATGATTTATCCGGTACAACGGCAACGACTGGATGTCTGGCGGCATTTTCTGCAACCGGCAGGTATCATCCCACAACTGAAAAATGTTGATAACACCCTGTTGTTGATTCAGATGGTAGCTGCAAGAATGGGCATCGCCGCTTTACCTCACTGGGTGGTAGAGAGCTTTGAACGTCAGGGGTTAGTGGCGACTAAAACACTGGGGAATGGCTTATGGAGCAGGTTATACGCTGCCGTCCGTAATGGAGAGCAGCGCCAACCGGTCACTGAGGCTTTTATTCATTCGGCTCGGCAGCACGCTTGCGCTCATCTACCATTTGTAAAGAATGCGGAGCAACCCAACGCCGATGTACCCATAGCGAGGCCATTATCACCATTGCCCCAATGATAAAACTGGGCCAATGCGGTTTTTCCTGCCAAATGACCAGATTCACCAATAACCCAGCCGGAACATGCACGTTGTTCATTATACCTAAGGTACCGGCATCAACTTGTGTCGCCCCGTAGTTCCACATGAAGTAACCCAACGCCGAAGCGCCGACACCCAGCCATATCAGAACACCCCACTGCAATTGGGTCGTTGGCAGTTTTTGTGGGTTACCAAAGGCCAACCAGGCGACAACTGCTACAGAGAAGGCTCCGATATAAAACCATGAAAACGCCACATGTTGCGGAATAGGATGAACCTCCATCAGCCGCTTATAGCCCACCTGCCCAATGGCAAAACAAATATTCGCTGCTTGCACCAGCATTAATCCCCACCAAAAGTATTCGCTCAAATGGTCATAGCGAATGATAGCCGCACCCAATACAGCCAATAACGCACTCAGGGCATAACCCCATCGCAGGCGCTGACGCAACAGCAAATCATAGATCAAAGTGACATACAACGGGGTCATCACAGTGAACAGCAAGAATTCCGGCACCGTCAAATAGAGATACGCACGGAAGATAAACAAGTACATGATACCTAACTGAATTGAACCCACGGCCATGTACAGCAGAATCACTCGCCAATGGATATTTTTCCAGCGCAAAAATGGCAAAAAGATCAGCGCAGCTAAACCAACTCGCATCAACACAGAGAACCAGCTATCCACCTGCCCTGCCAGATATTCGCCAATCAAGCTAAAAGAAAAAGCCCATAAAAGGGTGGTAACGACCAGTAACAACACGATAAATTGGCTCATTGAGGTGATAAAGTGCAATTGTAGCGGAAACCACAACGCAACTTTAAACAAACCAGGTTTACATCTGTTCGCATTCCACCCAATTGATTCAGGAAAGTGAACGCCGCCAACACCCCTGTGGCTTCAAGTACGAAAGTATAAACCCTTACCAATCACATCAATACGGTCAGTGCAGATACAGTCAACACCCCAATTTAACAATTCCTGCGCACGCATAGATTGATTCACGGTATAAACCAAAATATGCAGCCCGGCAGCTTTGAGTAGCGCCACCCGCTCCACCGTCAGTTGTTTGTGATTGATATGCAGAGAAACACAATCAAGTTGACGAGTCAGTTCCAGCCAATTGTCGTCCCATTTATCCAGCAACAATCCACGAGGTAGCTCAGGTGCAACTTGCCGTGCCGCTGCTAATGCCTCAACCGAGAATGACGACAACAACGGCGGAATAATCTGCCCTTGCCACAATAATCGGGCTGCCAACGCAACAGCCCGCCCCGTTAGCGCGTCGGTATCAGTGGTCGGTTTAATCTCAATATTGGCGGCCATACCATGCTTCTCGCAACGAGCAGCAACCTCAGCAAGTAGAGGTAAGCGCTCACCACGATATGCTGTGCTATACCAATCACCAGCATCTAACTGAATCAATTTTTCCCACGGCAGCTCACCAGCAATGCCCCAGCCATTACTGGTGCGTTCCAGTGTGTCGTCATGCAGTAAAAAGATCTGCCCGTCCCGCGATAGCCTGGCATCGAATTCGATCATTTTATGGCCGTAGCGCGCAGCGATATCAATAGCTGCCAGTGTGTTTTCCGGCGCCAGTGATCCACCGCCACGGTGAGCAACGACAGCAGGATAAGGCCAATTTTTACTCATGCTTCCATCCCTAATTTACTGTCTGAATCGAAAAAATACACACGGCTACCAATAGCATAACAGTGAGGAAAACAAAGAAAAAAACAGATTACTCGGTGGCAAACCTGCTTGTCGTTGCCTTTCGATTTTAGAATCACTATAGGACTAATCAGCCACTGAATAACCTCTGTCCCCAATAGATTTCAAGGTGCAAAAAAGCGGCAAACGAGAATCCCGACGAGCTTACGTCGGTAAGTGATTCAGGTAAGCGAGCACAGCCAGCACATCTGCATCCTGAAGTAATCTGGGTATAACCCTACACGATAAAAACATGACAGAACAATAAAAAAAAGGGTCACGTATTCAATCCGGTGATCATCAGATAAACTCCCCGTTTTTATCAAAGGGATTCTGATGGCTAAGGTTGATGTAAAATGTCCGTTTTGTAAGCAAACAGCCCCAG
>JBEGTQ010000147.1:0-5657 GCA_041179305.1 Pseudomonadota bacterium
ACATTGCACCTGATCGATAATAATGGCCTGGTAGTCACTATGATCGAGCACCGCCAGATTCACGGTTTCGCCTGATTCATCCATCAAACGGCGTAACATTGGGTGAACCATCGCCAGCAAATTACGGCTTTGCAAGAAACTGCTGCCGACAATAAAGGCATGGGCGCCCATCGTCCACAGCCCTAAATCCCCGACCTGACGAACAAAACCCTGCTGCTGCATGGTGGTCAACAGGCGATGGGTGGTAGAATTTGGTAAACCTGCCTGTTGTGCCAAATCGGTCAATGCCACACTTCCCTGCACTTCGGAAATATATTCCAGTAATTTAAGCCCACGAGTCAATGACTGAACCTGCCCAGTTACTGTTGTCGTTGTTTGTGCTGCTACCTTGGGTTTCTTTCCGCGTTTGATCGGAATCGGTAACGCCATAAATCAGCCTCTCAGATATTTTATGGAATTCATTTTCGTTTTTAAATTATGCATGCAAACCGCAAGAAATGCTCATCCGATGAGTCAGTTTTTCAATCTGAAAAAGTTTCAACTGTGAATGGATTTATTCCAACGTGATCGGTTGGAAGGGGCGGATTATCGCGGAGCGCGTTTTGCCAATGAGCTAAGCTAGCTTGAAAGTCACAACAAATTACGGGTGCTTTCCAAGACGGATGTGATTGCCACAATTCACAACACCCATTTTGAAACCGGTGCTGATGCATGGAAGGCCGGCACGCCAGATAAACCACGTCTTTGGCTGTATCTTATCTCTTTTTGCGGTAATGATGCGATACGTGAAGCTGTCAATACGTTTTTACTGTTACTCAAACTGTTTGAATAACTTACAGTTCAAACAAATTGTGATGCAGGGTTTGCACCACGCTTTCCGCATCGTTACCCGGCACCAGGAAGCACAGATTATGGCTGCTGGCTCCGTAACAAATCATGCGGATATTGAATGGGTCCAGTACGCTGAAAACTTCTTTACCCACACCGCAGGCTTGCGACAGCTTGTTGCCTATAATTGCCACCAGCGCCAGATTTTCTTCCACTTCAACCCGGCACAGCAACCAAAGCTCAGTCAGCAGGGCGTGGTTCAACAGGCTGCCACCTGTTGATGTTGAACCGGTAGTATCCAGCGTCAGCGCCACACTCACTTCAGAGGTCGTTATCAAATCAACCGAGAGATTGTGGCGAGCCAGAATGCTAAACACTTCAGCCAGGAACCCGTGCGCGTGCAGCATGTTCAGGCTATGCAGTGTCAGCAGTGTTTGTTTACGGCGTAACGTCAGTGCACGGAACAGCGGTGGGTTCTCAGTTTCATTACATACTAACGTGCCACCGGCTGCGGGATCTTTGCTCGAACCAATAAATACCGGAATATCACTGCGTACTGCTGGTAATAAGGTCGCTGGGTGCAATATTTTGGCACCAAAGGTCGCCATTTCGGCGGCTTCTGCAAAAGCAATTTTATCAATACGCTTTGCTGTTGGAACCACTCGCGGGTCAGTGGTATAAATCCCCGGCACATCGGTCCAGATATCAATCCTGCTGACATTCAGTGCTTCACCCAGCAAGGCTGCGGTGTAGTCGCTGCCACCACGGCCAAGGGTAGTGGTGCGGCCTTTTTCTTCGCTGCCAATAAACCCTTGCGTCACGATAATCGCTTGTTGGATACGTGGTGCTAATTGTGCGCTGGCCAGTTCAGATAGAACATGCGTATCAGGTTCGGCACGACCAAAGCGGTCGTTGGTACGCATGATAGTACGCACATCAAACCACTCCGCCGCCACCTGACGCTGGCGAATCAATTCGACAAACAGCAGAGTAGACATTAATTCACCGTGACTGACCAGCTCATCGGTCAGCACCGCGGAGCTTGCCAGACTGGCAGTTTCAGATAGCATAGTAATATTTTCCAGCATACGATCAATTTCGTTACGGATAACCACTGGATTACCGATTTTTGTCAAAATATCGTATTGATTTCGCCGAATTTCATCTAAATGATGCTCGCGTTTTTCAGGCTCGCAGCCATCGGCAAGCGCCATCAGCAAATTAGTCATACCAGCAGAAGCTGACAGAACCACCAAACGAATGTCTGGGTTCGATAAAACCACATCAGCGCTGCGGCTCATGGCATCAAAATTTGCCACGCTGGTGCCACCAAATTTGGCCACTACGGTCGCGCAAGACGCACTACGGTTCTGTTGGAGAGTTATCTGTTGATGTGAAACGGGAATCATCTAAAAAATCTCGTGTCAGGGATACCAATCTTGGGCGGGCATCTGTGTTTTTCTCTGCATAAGGAGATAACCGGTTACCGGCTTTCTGTCAACGATATGGCCATGAGGTATTTTTATTTTTAATAATTCGCCATGTCACATAACCAAATTGATTGAATACTGGTCTGAATGTGAGCGGTTGTTAACATTGGCCTGAGCGCAATTACGATGATTTTGATTGTATATACTGTTTGAGCATGGGCACTACAAAAAACAGGGATGAGATAACATGTTCTTTTGAGAGAAATCATCTATCGCAAGAAAAGGGGTCTCAATCACACCCAAACAGGATACAATTAATACATTCGTTTCATTATTTTTAAGCCTGAAAGAGCGCTACTATGAAAAATATCAATCCTGGTCAAACTACCGCCTGGGAAGCGTTACGGCAACATTTTGCCCAGATGAAAGATGTCACTATCGGTAGTTTATTTGCCAGTGACGGCCAGCGTTTCAGTCAATTTTCAGCCACTTTTCACGATCAAATACTGGTGGACTTCTCCAAAAACCGTATTACCCACGAAACGATGGAAAAACTGCACGCTTTGGCGAACGAAACCTGTCTGACCAGTGCAATCAACTCCATGTTCTCTGGTGAAAAAATCAACCGCACAGAAGACCGCGCTGTACTGCATATTGCTCTGCGTAACCGCAGTAACACCCCGATACGGGTGGATGGCAAGGATGTGATGCCAGAAGTGAATGCGGTGCTGGCTAAAATGAAACAGTTTTGTGACCGGGTGATCGTTGGTGATTGGAAAGGCTATACCGGTAAGGCAATTACGGATGTGGTTAACATCGGTATCGGCGGTTCAGACCTTGGTCCTTACATGGTGACTGAAGCACTGCGCCCATACAAAAATCACCTTAATATGCATTTCGTTTCTAACGTTGACGGCACCCATATGGCCGAAACGTTAAAACGGCTAAACCCAGCAACCACAATGTTCCTGGTTGCATCAAAAACCTTCACCACCCAAGAAACCATGACCAACGCCCACACTGCACGTAACTGGTTGCTGAATACGGCTGGCTCTGTGGAACATATCGCGAAACACTTTGCTGCGCTGTCGACTAACGGCAAAGCCGTGGGCGAGTTTGGCATTGATACCAAGAATATGTTCGAGTTCTGGGATTGGGTTGGTGGCCGCTACTCTCTGTGGTCTGCTATTGGTCTGTCTATCGCGCTGTCGGTTGGTTTCGAAAACTTCGAGCAACTGTTGAGCGGTGCGCACGCGATGGATAAGCATTTCGCCGAAACACCTGCGGAGCAAAACCTGCCCATCATTTTGGCGTTGATCGGTATCTGGTACAACAATTTCTTTGGCGCAGAGACCGAAGCTATCTTGCCATACGATCAATATATGCACCGTTTCCCAGCTTATTTCCAGCAGGGTAATATGGAGTCTAACGGTAAGTATGTAGATCGTAACGGTAATCCGGTTGATTACCAAACTGGCCCAATCATCTGGGGTGAGCCGGGTACTAACGGCCAGCATGCGTTTTATCAATTGATCCATCAGGGTACCAAACTGGTGCCTTGCGACTTTATTGCACCGGCTATCAGCCATAACCCGAAGGGTGACCACCACGCGAAGCTGCTGTCTAATTTCTTTGCACAGACCGAAGCGCTGGCGTTTGGTAAATCATTAACAGAGGTTGAAGCTGAATTTGCTGCGGCAGGCAAAGCGCCTGAGCAAGTGGCTCATGTTGCACCATTCAAAGTGTTTGCAGGCAACCGCCCAACTAACTCCATTTTGCTACGAGAGATTACCCCGTTCAGCCTGGGTGCATTAATTGCGCTGTATGAACACAAGATCTTCACCCAAGGGGCTATCCTCAATATCTACACCTTCGACCAATGGGGTGTGGAACTGGGTAAACAACTGGCTAACCGCATCTTACCAGAACTGGCAGGTGATGAAGAGGTCACCAGCCATGACGGTTCTACCAATGCGTTGATTAACCGTTTCAAGAACTGGCGTTAAAATCGTGGGTTTAAGCGCTTTGATTCGTGCTTATTGGCCTCTTACCCCTAAGGGGCCTTTTTTTTCGGTTCGGATTATTTCACCTACTTTTAATACGCGAATGACTCATAAAAATGGCGGCTATTAAGAACGCCCTAAAGACACAGTATCCTCGCTACGCCCTGTTTTGGTTAATTCCGCTTTAAATCTCAAATTCATTTAGTTAGTTTTTTTGGCCATGTATTCAATGTAGTGATTATTATTACACCAAGTAATGCTCACGCTCAATCCGCTGTGTGTAGAGCTTGCCTCTGATGTGTTTTTCATCCGACAACATGTCATAAACACTGAAGTTGTCAGTGTACCAGAAGACGACATTGAAACCTGACAGCAACCCCAATAATTTGCGAAATGTCTTTTTGCTCCGACGGCCAAAAACATGAGCAATAATACGTTTGAGACGTGGCTCCCGGGCATACCACAGCCAGCGTTGCTGCTTGTTATTACCCAAAAATGACCACATTTCATCGACCTCACAGAATGGGTTGGTTTGGCACCTTGCATACGGTTTTGCTGATAGTGTCGGCACCAATGTTATAAAACCTGAATTCACCATTTGATTTGTCCGCTCCACCCAACATGCGCTTTCCTAAAGGTTCTCATACCGAAAAAGGAACCAGCATGTTAAGCAGAGAGAACCATTTAATGATAAAGCAAATGCAGGGTCAGGGGGCATACCTCGTTGATATTGCCCATTACCTGGGATGTTCGGAGAAAACCGTTCGCCGTCATTTTCGTTTCCCTGAACCTCACACTCGAGGAAAACGGTTCGCTTTGAAACTCAACCCGGTTACCAGCTTCAACATGACTGGGGGAAATCGAGGTTGAGATCGCCGGCCAGTGTCAACACCAGCACTGTATCGCTAATTTTGCCGTGAATACGCTGGGTTTCTCCCGGCGCTTTCACGTCTATGCCGCACCCCGAAAAGATGCTGAGCATACGTATGAATCGCTGGTGCAAACCTTCCGCTACTTCGGTGGCAGCGTGAAAACCGTCCTGGTGAATAACCAGAAAACCGCCGTTCTGAAGCACAGCAATAACGGCGTGGTTATCTTCAATGCCGGGTTCCTCGAACTGGCTAAGCACTATAGTTTTATTCCCCGAGCCTGCTGTCCCCGGCGAGCACAAACCAAGGGGAAAGTAGAGCGTTCTCATCTGACCGACAAACAGGAATTTTATCAGCTTATCGATTATACGGATGATGCCAACCTCCATGAAAAATTGGCAGAGTAGGAGGCATTTTATAACTGTCATCGCCCCCATTCAGCACGTGGTGGAAAAACACCTTATGAAGTGTTAAAAACTAAACTAGGCATTTAAGATCAAATATCAACTGAGGTTCTGAGTGACACA
>JBEGTQ010000148.1:0-36214 GCA_041179305.1 Pseudomonadota bacterium
GAGTCAACACCTAATTTGGCTGAATTTCTCTGTTTTGTTGGCCAGCTGTTCAGTTACCTGATTCGCTGTGTGCCGTGTCGATGGAGGCGCATTATAAGGAGTTCCTGACAACCTGCAACCCTTAATGTGAAAAAATTTTGCAGCCGCTCATTAATATGGCAAAAACATCAATAATGGTGAAAAAAAACAACAAAAACAGGGCGTTTTCTCACCCCTCAAGGATTAACCGTTACTGCTTAGCAATGATATGCCCGTTATCTATATCCAAAGTCACTGGTACTCCCGGAATTAATTTGCCAGAAAGTATCTGTTGCGCCAATGGATTCTCGATTTCTTGCTGAATTGCACGTTTTAATGGCCGCGCACCGTAAACAGGATCGAAACCAGCTTCGCCCAAAAATTCCAAAGCTGGCTGTGTAATTGTAACCTGATAACCTCGCTCTTCCAGGCGGTTGTATAACCGTTCCAACTGAATATTAGCAATTGAAGCCAGATGTGCGCGACTCAGCGGATGGAAAACAACGACCTCATCTATGCGGTTAATGAACTCAGGACGAAAGTGATGGCTAACAACTTCCATTACCATATTCTTCATCTCGGTATAACTTCTTTCACCAAAGCGTTCCTGAATCAAATCTGAACCGAGATTGGAGGTCATGATGACTACCGTGTTAAGGAAATCCACTGTTCTCCCTTGCCCGTCAGTCAAACGCCCGTCATCCAACACCTGTAATAAGATGTTGAAGACATCGGGATGCGCTTTTTCTACCTCATCCAGCAGAATTACTGAATAAGGACGACGGCGAACAGCTTCTGTCAGATACCCACCTTCTTCATAGCCAACATAGCCTGGAGGCGCCCCGACCAGCCGAGATACGGAATGTTTCTCCATAAATTCCGACATATCAATTCGCACCATAGCATCGTCGCTATCGAACAAAAAGGTTGCCAATGCCTTACACAGTTCAGTTTTACCGACCCCAGTTGGCCCTAAGAATAAAAAGGAGCCAATTGGACGGTTCGGGTCAGACAACCCTGCACGACTCCGACGGATAGCGTTTGATACGGCTTCCACCGCTTCATCCTGACCAATCACACGTTTATGTAAGTCTTGTTCCATTCGCAAAAGTTTATCGCGTTCACTTTCTAGCATGCGCGATACCGGAATACCGGTCCAACGCGCGAGAACTTCTGCAATTTCTGTTTCAGAAACACGATTACGCAACAGCTTAATGGTTTTACCTTCCAACGCATTTGCTGCCGTTAGCTGTTTTTCCAGCTCAGGAATTTTACCGTACTGAAGCTCAGACATACGAGCCAGGTCACCTACACGCCGCGCTTGCTCCAAAGTGATTTTGGCTTGTTCCAGTTCAGTCTTGATATTCTGAGTCCCGGTGAGAGCCGCTTTTTCTGCTTTCCACTCTTCTTCCAGCTCAGAATATTCACGCTCTTTCTGCTCCAATTCGATATTGAGCATTTCCAGGCGTTTTTTACTGGCATCATCAGATTCTTTATTCAGCGCTTGCTGTTCCAGTTTCAATTGGATAATCCGGCGTTCCAGACGATCCAACGATTCTGGTTTTGAATCCATTTGCATACGAATACTGGAACCAGCTTCATCGATCAGGTCTATTGCTTTATCCGGTAACTGGCGATCTGAAATATAGCGATGTGACAGCGTTGCCGCAGCCACAATTGCCGGGTCAGTGATCTGCACATGGTGATGCAGCTCATAACGTTCTTTCAGCCCACGCAAAATGGCGATAGTATCTTCTACAGTTGGTTCCGCCACATAGACTTTCTGGAAACGCCGCTCCAACGCCGCATCTTTTTCTATATACTGGCGATATTCGTCAAGGGTAGTTGCACCGACGCAATGCAGTTCACCACGCGCTAACGCCGGTTTCAGCATATTACCGGCATCCATCGCGCCGTCACTTTTCCCTGCGCCGACCATTGTATGCAGCTCATCAATGAACAAGATGATACTGCCTTCTTGTTTTGATAAGTCATTCAATACACTTTTCAACCGCTCTTCAAATTCACCGCGATATTTAGCACCGGCAATCAGTGCGCCCATATCTAATGAAAGCACACGCTTATGTTTCAAGCCTTCAGGCACTTCACCATTGACAATACGCTGTGCCAGACCTTCCACGATGGCGGTTTTACCGACACCGGGTTCACCAATTAATACCGGGTTATTTTTGGTGCGGCGTTGTAATACCTGAATAGTACGGCGAATCTCTTCATCACGGCCAATAACCGGATCAAGTTTGCCTTGCTCCGCTCGCTCAGTCAGGTCAATAGTGAATTTTTTCAATGCCTGACGCTGGTCTTCAGCGCCCTGATTATCAACTTTGTCACCACCACGCATAGTTTCAATGGCTTTATCTATGGTGTTAGTTGTTGCACCGGCAGCCTTCAACATATCGGTTAATGTGCTGCGACCTTCGAGCACAGCCAACACGAACAGCTCTGAAGAGATAAACTTATCTGCACGCTTTTGCGCTAACTTGTCACAAAGGTTCAATAGACGTAGCAGATCGCTTGATGGTTGAACGTCACCGCCGGTACCTTCTACTTGTGGCAAATGACTCAGAGCCTGTTCAATATCGCTGCGCAAACCGGCAACATTAATACCAGCCGAAGTCAATAATGGACTAACCGTTCCCCCATCCTGACTAAGCAGTACGCTCATCAAATGTAACGGCTCAATAAATTGGTTATCGCGCCCAAGCGCTAAAGATTGGGCATCGGCGAGGGCAAGCTGGAATTTGCTGGTAAGACGATCCAGACGCATAACACCTCCAATATTGGTCAAAATTGCTACTAGAGATTAGATGAGGCCATTCCTCAAATTTTCAAGGTTATTTAGACACTATATTTAAAGTAATACACTATGCGTCAGCGGATCGTCCTAATTGAATAGGTTATATCAGCCAAACCAAACTTGCCATGCGCCCGGTAACTCCATCGCGCCGATAAGAAAAAAATTGCTGTTTTTCACTTACCGTGCAACGAGTGCCGCCATAAATGGCATAAATACCTGAAGCCTTAAGCCGCAAACGAGCTAATAAATAGATGTCGGCGAGATAGTTGGAGCCAAAAGGAGTAAATGCAATTGCTGATTGGCTATCAATACTGATAAATGCTTGTTTTACGTCTTCGCCCACTTCAAATTGTTGTGGGCCAATGGCTGGCCCCAACCAGGCAATGATGGAAGAAGGTGCGGCATTGAATTGCATCAGCGTCTGTTCAAGGACGCCAGCACATAAACCACGCCAACCCGCATGAGCGGCGGCGACTTCATCGCCCGCCAGCGAACAAAACAACACTGGCAGGCAGTCAGCGGTCATTACGGCGCAAACTTGCCCTGAGACACGGCTGTAGACTGCATCGGCCTGCACATCTGAGATAACCTGACCACCCAGATGCAGAACACGAGTACCGTGTACCTGATCCAGCCAAACAGGCATTTGAGGCAAGCCCCCTTGGTTCACTAAATATTGGCGATTATTTGCCACACAACGGGCAATATCACCTACATGGGTGCCAAGATTTAATGAATCATAAGGCGGTTGGCTGATACCACCATGACGGGTGGTGCTACACGCCTTAACAGTGGCAGGCATCGGCCAATCGGGGAGTATCAACGTGCTCATTACCAATCCATCTGATGTTTGAATTCTTCAGTATCAGCTTTCAGCGCATTAATCAGCTCAATCATATCTTCTGGTAATGCTGCATGCCATTCCATTTGAATGCCACTGATTGGATGATACAGACGCAGCATCGTTGCATGCAGTGCCTGGCGATCAAAACCGCGTAAGATCGAAATGAAGGAATCAGAAGCCCCTTTTGGCGGGCGCGGACGACCACCATAGAGTTGATCGCCTACCAGCGGATGGTTGATATGAGACATATGCACACGGATCTGGTGTGTACGGCCCGTTTCTAAACGCAGACGCAGGCGAGTATGAGCACGAAAATGCTCCATAATGCGGTAATGAGTCGTTGCAGGTTTACCCATTGGATGTACGGCCATATGGGTACGCTTGGTCGAGTGACGAGAAATTGGCTCGTCAACCCGGCCACCCGCAGTCATATTACCGATAGCGACTGCTTCATACTCACGGGTAATTTCGCGCGCTTGCAGCGCTTCCACCAAACGAGTCTGTGCCGGAACAGTTTTCGCCACCACCATCAAGCCAGTGGTGTCTTTATCCAGACGGTGGACAATACCCGCGCGTGGGACATCCATGATTTCCGGATAATAATAGAGCAGCGCATTCAGGACGGTGCCATCCGGATTGCCTGCCCCTGGATGCACAACTAAACCACAGGGTTTATTAATGACCAAAATATCGTTATCTTCATAGACGATATCCAGCGGGATTTCTTGAGGCGCCCAGCGGGCATCTTCCTCAATTTGCGCGTCAATTTCGACGAACTCACCACCCAACACTTTTTCTTTCGGCTTGTTAATTGTTTTACCATCGACAGTAACCCTGTCTTCCAAAATCCACTCTTTTATGCGAGATCTTGAATAATCAGGGAACAATTCGGCCAAAGCCTGATCTAACCGTTGACCGAGTTGAGATTCGACCACCGTTGCGTTGAGTTGTACTTGTTGTGCCATATGCAGCTTCTTGTTCGTTAACCTTGGGTTTTGACGGCGATGCCGTTTAATATAATGTGCTATTGTATCTAAAAATTTGTCGGGAGCTTAACGGACAGTCTCCCGGAATAACACTTCGAGGATAATCAAAACGTCATGACGCGTATGAAATATCTGGTGGCTGCCGCCACGTTGAGCCTGGTGCTGACCGGTTGCTCCAGTAACAAGGATGTGGTTCCCGATAACCCACCTTCTGAACTCTATGCTACTGCTCAGCAAAAATTGCAGGACGGTAACTTTAAGGGAGCAATTACGCAACTAGAAGCGTTAGATAACCGCTATCCTTTCGGGCCTTACTCTAAACAAGTTCAGCTTGATTTAATTTATGCATATTATAAATCGGCTGACTTGCCGTTGGCGCAAGCCTCAATCGATCGCTTTGTGCGCCTCAATCCAACACATCCTAACATCGATTACGTATTATATATGCGTGGTTTGACTGACATGGCTCTGGACGACAGCGCATTGCAAGGCTTCTTCGGCATTGATCGTTCAGACCGCGACCCACAATATGCTAAAACCGCATTCCACGATTTTAACCAGTTGATTCAAAACCATCCAAACAGCCAATACGCTACTGATGCGCAAAAACGCTTGGTGTTCCTGAAAAATCGTCTGGCCAAACATGAGTTGGCCGTGGCGCAATATTACACTAAACGGGGTGGTTACGTCGCGGTAGTTAACCGCATAGAGCAAATGTTGAGGGATTATCCTGACACTCAGGCCACCCGCGATGCATTACCGTTGATGGAAAATGCTTATAAGCAGTTGCAACTGAATGTTGAGGCAGACAAAGTTGCCAGGATAATTGCGGCGAATCCAGCCTAACATTGTCTTTAGCAAAAATTGGAGTCACACGTTAATCGGTGCCTACGGTGACCTGTCTGCTGGGTAAATGGCTATACTGGTAAGTATCGCGCTTTTCAATACGGACCGTTCATGAAATTGAATCATTTATGAAAATAGTCATTGCCCCAGACTCTTATAAAGAAAGTTTATCTGCACTGGACGTGGCGGTGCAGATTGAAGCGGGTTTTCGTACCCAATTTCCTGATGCGCAATACATTAAGTTACCGGTTGCCGATGGCGGTGAGGGTACGGTGGACATCATGGTCGCGGCGACAGCAGGCAGAGTGATTAAGGTGAAGGTCTCCGGCCCGTTAGGTGACGAGGTTAATGCCTTTTACGGAATATCCGGTGATGAGAAGTGCGCATTCATTGAAATGGCTGCGGCCAGTGGGCTGGGATTAGTTCCACCAGAGTTGCGTAATCCATTGAAAACCACGTCATATGGCACCGGTGAATTGATCTGTCACGCGTTGGATCAGGGCGTTAAGCATATCATTATCGGTATTGGTGGTAGCGCAACCAACGACGGTGGTGCAGGTATGGTGCAGGCTCTGGGCGTCAAATTGCTGGATAAACAGGGTAACCAAATCGGTTTTGGTGGCGGTAAGTTGGCTGAACTGGATGCAATTAATATTTCAGGTTTGGATCAACGTATTGAGCAGTGCCAAATCGATGTAGCCTGTGATGTCACCAATTCGCTGACCGGTACTAAGGGTGCTTCTGTCATTTTCGGGCGGCAGAAAGGGGCGACACCTGAGATGATTACCCAGTTGGATAAAGGGTTACTGCATTATGCGAGTGTGATTAAGCGGTGTCTCGATATTGACGTCGATCAGGTCAGCGGTGCTGGTGCTGCTGGTGGCCTGGGTGCTGCGTTACTGGCATTTTGCGGCGCGACTTTAAGCCCTGGCATTGATATTGTGACTGATGCTCTGGGTCTGGATGCATTAGTCAGGGATGCGACGTTTGTGATTACCGGCGAAGGGCGTATCGATAGTCAAACTATTCACGGCAAAGTGCCAATTGGTGTTGCCCACGTGGCTAAACGCTATAACAAGCCAGTGATTGGCATTGCAGGTAGCCTGGCGGACGATGTTGATGTGGTATATGAGCATGGTCTGGATGCAGTATTCAGTGTCATTTACAATATTTGCACTCTGGAGCAGGCACTGGATAACGTCGCAGCGAATGTGTTTATGACCGCTCGCAATATCGCTGCAACACTAGCGATAGGCATGGCGGTCAGTAAAACATAACTGTTACTCCATTAAGGCTACTCACTGATTGAATGGGCTGGCTCTACCTCGGGGTAAGTTGCGGGCGAGCAACCGCAATGACTTGTTACGCCGCACACTGGCCTGTTAATTCCGCAATTTTGTCATTATAAACCCTGGTAACATGACCCACGCTGATATTTCTTATTTTATCAATGCTGATAAACCTGTAAATGTTGCAAGAACTCCGTGGCATTCATAAAACCAGTTACTCTGGCGGCGCGAACTTCTTTACCCTGCGCATCAAAAAACAGAATAGTTGGCAAGCCTAATACGTTCAATTCCTTCAACATCGCCGCATGTTCGGCATTGTTGACCGTGACATTAGCCTGAATTAACACAGTGTTTGCTAACTGGCGCTGAACATTGTTATCACTAAAGGTATATTTTTCAAATTCTTTACAGGCCACGCACCAGTCGGCGTACAGATCCAGCATCACCGGTTTGCCTTGGGCTTGGGCTTGGGCTTGGGCTAAGGCAGCCTGTAGCTGAGATAAATCAGCCACCTGCAGGAAAGTCAGACGTTTGACTTCACTCTGCTGTGTGTTGCCATTAACCGCCCAGTCTTGTAACGGACGGGCAGTTACTAATAGTGCGGTTAACAGCAAGACCTGGAAGGCACGCGCCCAGCCAGAATGTGCCTTCAGGCTTAGCACAAACGCCCAACCGAAGAAGGCCACCGCCAACAGGCTCCATAAACGCAAGCTCCATACATCAGCCAGCACCCTTTCCAGCAGGAACACCGGCAACGCCAGAATCACAAAGCCGAAAGCTTCCTTAACGTATTGCATCCACGGGCCACTGCGCGGAATAAGTTTGTTACCGAACAGCGTCACTATCACCAGCGGAATACCCATACCTAACGCATACAAATACAGCGTACCCCCACCGGTAAGCATATTACCGCTTTGAGCGATATACAGCAGAATGGCGCTGAGTGGTGCGGTGGTACACGGCGAGCAAATCAGCCCGGCCAATGCCCCCATCACAAAGACACCGGCCAACGAACCGCCACGTTGGCTGCTACTCCACTGTACCAGCCGAGTTTGCAGTGACGAGGGCAGTTGCAGTGAATACAGGCCAAACATCGATAATGCCAACAACACGAACAACACCGATAATCCAATCAATACATACGGATGTTGCAGTGCAGCCTGAAATTGTAAGCCCGCCGCTGCCACAACCAGGCCGAGCAAGGTATAGGTCAGTGCCATCCCCTGCACATACACCACAGCCAGTATCAGTATCCGCCGCTGGCTGTGTGGTTTCTCGCGGCCAAGAATAATGGCAGCAATCAGTGGATACATTGGCAGTACACAAGGTGTAAAGGCGATCCCAATACCAATAAGCAAGGCCCATAGCGGTGAGAAGGGCAGTTCGGCCGCTACTGGTTCGCTATCGTTAATCGGTTGTGTGATTGTTGGTGAATCAATGGATTGTGCATCTATCATTGGCGATTTGGGTGCTGGCGTTGAGCTGGCAGCAATAGCACTGAGTGGCACGACCTGCGTTTCCGGTGGATAACAGAAACCAGCTTCGGCACAGCCCTGATAGGTCACATTAACGCTGCTCCCTTTCTGTGACTGCATAATGGGGATTTTTAGCGTTAATTGTTGCTTGAAAATCGCCACCTCACCGTAGAATTCATCATGATGCGTGATGCCCTCCGGCAAGGTAAATGCCCCAAGAGTGGCGTTTTGCGGCACAATTTTTATTTGCTGGCGATACAGGTAATAGCCGGGGTGAATTTGCCAACTCAGCGTGAGCTGATCACCTTGTTGACGGAAATCAAAGGCAAACGCCTTCTCGACCGGAATAAACCGGCTCTGAGAGGTCTTCTGGCTCAAAGAGGTGTTATCACCAAACAGTGAGGCTTGTGCGCTGTGCGGGGCAAGCCATACGCTGCACAGCAGCAGAATCAGAGTAATGAAGCGTTGAGCCATGACAGGTAATCTTTGTCTCCGTCCCGTACCGGCAGCACCAGTAATTCCGGCATTTGGTAGGGGTGATTTTGTTTGATATAACTGAGAAGTGCCTGTTGATGGCCTATATTGCTCTTGAATAAGAGTTGGACTTCATACTCTTGTTGCAACTTGCCTTCCCAGTAATAAATCGAGGTCGCACCCGGTAGCAGTGTAGCGCAGGCGGCCAGTTTCTCTCCCAAAACCTGCGCGGCTAAATCCTGAGCGCTGGCTTCATCGGGGGCGGTGCACAATACCACAATTGCATCACAAATAATTGCATCACAATTAGACATCTTGACCTCGTCAGTTGAGGGAGCTTTTATAGACTATAACGCGAAGTAAGCACAGGTCAGAAGATGATTTATGTAACGCTGAAATAGATGCGACGGAAATCGCAAATAAGAGTGGGCGCATCGTACGCCGCATTTACAGATTACAGAACCAAACTGCCGATCATAAAACTGAAGCAAACAGCCAGTGCCACCCCGATGGTGCCAGGGATTAAAAACGGGTGGTTAAATACGAAGCGGCCAATACGCGTAGTACCGGTGTCATCCATTTGTACCGCAGCGACCAACGTCGGGTAGGTAGGCAGAATAAACAGGCCAGAAACCGCTGCGAAAGAAGTAATTGCCGCCAGTGGTGAAACGTTCAGCGCCATTGCCATTGGCATCAATGCCTTGGCAGTTGCAGCCTGAGAGTACAGTAGTGCAGAACAAAAGAAGAAGATGACGGCCAGTAACCATGAGTGAGCCTGAATCAGGCTACCCGCAGTTTCTTTAATCCACGCCAGATTTTGTTGTACAAAAGTATCGCCCAGCCAGGCCACACCAAGGATACAGATACAAGCACTCATCCCGGTTTTGAAGATACTGGAGCTCAATATTGCATCGGTATCAACCGAACACACTAGCGTGATGACAGTTGCCACACTCAGCATTATGATCAGAATGGCGTCAGTGGTATTCATCAGCGGAGTCGCAACCAGACCCACACTTGAACTGTTGATAATTGCATAGATAATCACACAAAGAACGCCAGCCAGAAACAGCAACACCGAGGTTTTAGCCTGTGGCTTAATCACTTTTACCGCGTCGCCACGCCGTGTTACCAAACCGTCTTTTAGGCGTTTTACGTAGATAGGGTCATCAGACAGCCTGGCGTTAAAACACCAGGATACAATCAATGACATCACCAACACCGCACACAGGGTAGATGGGATGACAATCATTAGCAGATGCAAATAGCTGACGCCATAGCCTTTCATGACAGAAGACATGTAAACCACAGCCGCCGAAATCGGTGATGCAGTAATGGCTATTTGTGCGGAAACCACCGCCGTGGAAAGAGGGCGGCAGGGTTTGATGCCTTGTTCTTTTGCCACTTCTGCAATAACTGGCAGGGCAGAAAGAGATATGTTACCCGTTCCGGTAAATATGGTCAGGAAGTAGGTGACCAACGGAGCAAAAATGGTGATATGTTTTGGATTTTTGCGCAGAAGTCTTTCAGTTTGTTGCACCAGATAGTCCATACCGCCCGCGACCTGCATTGCAGAAATTGCAGCAATAACAGCCATGATGATTGAAATAACATCGAATGGAATGCTACCGGGTTTGACGCCAATGATCGCTAATACCAGAACACCCATCCCACCGGCAAAACCGATACCGATGCCGCCTAATCTGGAGCCTAAAAAAATGGCCAGCAGAACGATGACTAATTCTACGGCTATCATAGTGTTTAATCCTTGTTTTTAATTGAAAATCACATGTTTTAATTGCTGATTGAAAGTTAATCCGTTGTGCTTGTCAGAAAGTAAAAAGGCACGCTGTCCAGAGGAGCATACGTGCCTTATATACCCGTCTCGCATTCAAAATGCAGGGGGTGTTGGCTGCACTTTGAAGTTACTTAAGTGTAGGGTTATCGGATGATGATATTATTGTTCATTTTCATCGGGATAACGCTTCGCTTTATAGGCCGGATGCATTAGGTTTTCAACAGAAAAAATGTCGTCCAACTCAGTTTCTGTCAACAAACCACGCTCCAGAACAACTTCCCGTACATTTTTACCGGTTTCCGCACAAATTTTACCTACGATGTCACCGTTATGGTGGCCAATGAATGGGTTGAGATAGGTAACAATGCCGATGGAATTAAAGACGTAATGTTCGCAAACTTCTTTGTTGGCAGTGATACCATTAATGCATTTTTCCAACAGGTTATAACAGGCGTTTGTCAGAATATGGATAGACTCAAACATAGCCTGGCCAATTACCGGTTCCATGACGTTCAACTGGAGCTGACCTGCTTCGGCCGCCATAGTAATGCAAGTGTCGTTACCAATCACCTTAAAACAAACCTGGTTAACCACTTCAGGAATAACTGGGTTAACTTTAGCTGGCATGATAGAAGAACCGGCCTGTAATTCTGGCAGGTTAATTTCATTCAGGCCAGTGCGTGGGCCAGACGACAGTAAACGTAAATCGTTACAGATTTTTGACATTTTAACGGCCAGACGTTTCAGTGCGCTGTGTACCATAACGTAAGCGCCACAGTCAGAGGTGGCTTCGATCAGATCTTCAGATGGAATGCAAGCCAACTCACTGATTTCAGATAGTTTTTTTATTGCCACTTGTGAGTAACCTTCGGGTGTGTTCAGCGCAGTACCAATAGCAGTTGCACCCAGGTTAACTTCCAGCAGCAATTCTGCAGTACGTTGTAGGTTTCTGGTTTCTTCTTTTAATAACACCTCAAAGGCTTTGAATTCCTGGCCCAGCGTCATTGGTACAGCATCCTGCAACTGGGTACGCCCCATTTTCAGGATTTTTTCGAATTCTTTGGATTTTCTTTCGAAGCCTCCCTTTAACTCATTGATGGCATCATTTAGCTTCATGATGACAGCATAAACCGCAATGCGGAAACCGGTTGGGTAGGCATCATTGGTGGATTGGCATTTGTTCAGATGGTCGTTAGGGTTAAGGTATTGATACTCTCCCTTCTGATGACCCATCAGCTCCAGGCCGATATTGGCCAGAACTTCGTTGGTATTCATGTTTAAAGAGGTGCCAGCGCCTCCCTGGAACACATCAACCGGGAATTGATCCATGCACTTCCCTTTATCCAGGACTTCATCACATGCCTGAATAATGATATCCGCGATTTTGCGGGGAATGGTGTGCAACTCTTTATTGGCCATTGCCGCCGCTTTTTTAACCATCACCATACCACGTACAAATTCCGGAACATCACTGATTTTAGTGTTACTAATGTAGAAGTTTTCAATCGCACGCAGGGTATGAATACCGTAGTAAGCCTCTGCGGGGACTTCTCGTGTACCTAACAGGTCTTCTTCAATACGAATGTTATTTGACATGAGAACCTTCTCTAGTGTGCTGTCTTGTTTTGTATTTGTTAACTAAATTATATCACCGTGAGCGATATGTTAATGCCGTGATGAACCAATAGTGCGGGAAGATTAACCATTCATCATATCACTGACAGGATCATATGCTGCCTGGCAATAAAAAGCCTTGAACTAAGATCACTATACAGCCGGATTTAATCAAGATGATCTGATATCTGTGATTCCTCTCACAGTTAGATTAGTTAGTAATAAAAGTAGTAGTCCTGCTTGAAAAGTGCTCTTGTCGCCACCATCTTACTCTAATTGAGTTGGGTTGAAGGAAGGAAGAAGGAAGCTGACAGCAAAATCCGCCAATAGGGCAAAAGAACCGTGTCAGCACTTACCGAGTCAATATTTTCATGGTACCTGTCAGATGGGTTCTCACCTGGGGAGAGGTACTGAATAAGTGAAATTAAGGAGAATGCGGTGCGTTGGTTACCGTTAGCGCTGATATTTTTATTGGCATATATAGAAATATCGATATTTATCAAGGTAGCAGCTGTACTGGGCGTGTTGGTTACCCTACTGCTGGTTATCCTCAGCTCCTGCATAGGTATCTCTCTGGTGCGTAACCAGGGGATCAAAACCTTCATACAAATGCAGCAAAAACTGGCTGCGGGTGAAAGCCCGGCGGCAGAAATGGTCAAAAGTGTGTCGCTGGTGTTAGCCGGTTTCCTGCTGTTGCTCCCCGGTTTCTTCACTGACGCCATCGGTTTGTTACTGCTGTTGCCACCGATTCAGAAATCTTTAACGCTGAAACTGATGCCGCATCTGAATATTTATCGCAGCGGTGGTTTTAGCGCAGGCGATTATAACAATAGCTCTGGTCCGATAGGCGGTGGAAATACGTTTGACGGTGAATTTCAGAGTAAATCTGAGGGCCTCACGGTAGAGCATCGCCCGGATGAGGGTGATAAACCTGCCGATAATCGTTTTAACGATGATAAGTAAAGTGCCAAATATTTCTAACATCCGGTTTATTAAACATAAATTTTCAATATAAATTACAGTGTTTGCTTTAGTGCGGCCGCCGTGGCAGGGATGAAAATCTTCCTGCCCAAGACAAAAAAAGAAATTTTTTTTGTCTTCTCCCTTGAACGGTTAAGAGGGTGCCCCCACTTAGAATGCTACGGTATCGGTCGTTAAGGCATACCGATATTAATCCTAAATTCTGATACGGAACTTCTCATAGGAGAGCTATCAATGAAAATTCGTCCATTGCATGACCGCGTTATCGTCAAGCGCAAAGAAGTTGAATCCAAATCTGCTGGCGGCATCGTCCTGACTGGCACCGCAGCGGGTAAATCCACCCGTGGCGAGGTCCTGGCCGTCGGCAATGGTCGCATCCTGGATAACGGTGAGATCAAGCCGCTGGATGTGAAAGTTGGCGACATCGTTATTTTCAACGATGGTTACAGCGTGAAGTCAGAGAAGATCGACCATGAAGAAGTGTTGATCATGTCCGAAAGCGACATTCTGGCAATTGTTGAAGCGTAATCACGCTCTCTAAATCTTCTGAACTGAACGAGTTAAAGGAAATATCAATGGCAGCTAAAGACGTAAAATTCGGTAACGACGCACGCACTAAAATGCTACGCGGCGTAAACATCCTTGCTGATGCAGTGAAAGTGACCTTGGGCCCGAAAGGCCGTAACGTAGTTCTGGACAAATCTTTTGGTTCTCCAGTTATCACCAAAGATGGTGTTTCTGTTGCACGTGAGATCGAACTGGAAGATAAGTTTGAGAACATGGGCGCACAGATGGTTAAAGAAGTTGCCTCTAAAGCGAATGACGCGGCGGGTGACGGCACTACTACTGCAACTGTATTGGCTCAATCCATTATCACTGAAGGCCTGAAAGCGGTTGCGGCCGGCATGAACCCCATGGATCTGAAGCGCGGTATTGACAAAGCAGTTATCGCTGCTGTTGAAGAGCTAAAAAAACTGTCTGTACCTTGCTCCGACTCCAAAGCTATCGCTCAGGTAGGTACTATCTCTGCCAACTCCGACTCAACCGTAGGCGAACTGATCGCACAAGCTATGGAAAAAGTCGGTAAAGAAGGCGTTATCACCGTTGAAGAAGGTTCAGGCCTGCAAGACGAGCTGGACGTTGTAGAAGGTATGCAGTTCGACCGTGGTTATCTGTCTCCTTACTTCATCAATAAACCAGAAACCGGCTCTATTGAACTTGAAACCCCATTCATCCTGTTGGTTGATAAGAAAATTTCTAACATCCGCGAAATATTGCCAGTGTTGGAGGCCGTAGCGAAAGCCGGCAAACCACTGCTGATCATCGCAGAAGATGTTGAAGGCGAAGCCTTGGCAACTCTGGTGGTTAATACCATGCGCGGTATCGTTAAAGTTGCAGCAGTTAAAGCACCTGGCTTTGGCGACCGTCGTAAAGCGATGCTGCAAGACATCGCCACACTGACTGGCGGCACTGTTATCTCTGAAGAGCTCGGTCTTGAACTGGAAAAAACGACTCTGGAAGATCTGGGTCAGGCAAAACGCGTTGTTATCAACAAAGACACAACTATCATAATTGATGGTGTAGGTGACGAATGTGCCATTCGGGGTCGTGTCACTCAGATTCTTCAGCAAGTTGAAGACGCAACTTCTGACTATGATAAAGAAAAACTGCAAGAACGTGTTGCTAAACTGGCTGGCGGCGTTGCCGTTATCAAAGTCGGTGCTGCAACTGAAGTTGAAATGAAAGAGAAGAAAGCACGCGTTGAAGATGCGCTGCACGCAACCCGCGCGGCAGTAGAAGAAGGCGTGGTGGCTGGTGGTGGTGTTGCACTTATTCGTGCAGCACATGCTATATCTTGCCTGAAGGGCGACAACGAAGACCAGAACGTCGGTATCAAAGTTGCTCTGCGCGCGATGGAATCTCCACTGCGTCAGATCGTGGTTAACGCCGGTGAAGAAGCCTCTGTTATTGCGAACAAAATTAAAGCGGGTGACGGTGGTTTCGGTTACAACGCTTATACCGAAGAATATGGCGATATGATCGCGATGGGTATCTTGGATCCAACTAAAGTGACTCGTTCTGCTTTGCAGTACGCAGCCTCTATTGCTGGCTTGATGATCACCACCGAGTGCATGATCACTGACCTGCCACGCGATGAAAAAGGTGCTGATATGGGCGGCGGCGCTGGTGGCATGGGCGGCATGGGTGGTATGGGTGGTATGGGCGGCATGATGTAATGCTACCAACCTTTGAATTACCATTAGATTGGTAACAAAAGGAATAAGCAGTTGATAAAAGCGAGTAGATTAATCTGCTCGCTTTTATTTTATCTGTATAATTAATAAACATATTTTCACTATAAGAGGCCGTGTAATGGCCATCCAAAACACTCACTTCACAGTACGGCGAGTTGGACATCGAAGCTCCTCACGATCGCAACAGTGATTTGACCCAATGATTGTTCAGAAAGATCAAACCTACCCTGACTTGATGACCCACTATACTCATGAAGTAACATGAGTCGATGGTGTTACCCCCAACAAAAATGATTGAGAATGTGAGTTCACCATACCATTACACATGATGTAATTCACTGAATTATAGACGTAAAAAAACCGGGCAAGCCCGGTTCTTTTACGCGTTTACAGATTACTCTGTAGCAACTACTTCTGCTTGCGATGCAGCACGATCGACTAGCTCGATGTAAGCCATCGGGGCGTTGTCACCTGCACGGAAGCCACACTTCAAAATACGAGTGTAACCACCGGCACGGCTCGCGAAACGCGGGCCTAGCTCGTTAAACAGTTTTGCCACGATCTCGTTATCACGAGTACGGGCGAATGCCAGACGACGATTAGCTACGCTGTCGGTCTTGGCAAGAGTAATCAGCGGCTCAACAACACGACGCAGCTCTTTCGCTTTCGGCAAGGTCGTCTTGATTATCTCGTGACGAACCAAAGAGCCGGCCATGTTACGGAACATAGCCTGGCGATGGCTGCTGTTACGGTTCAGTTGACGACCACTCTTACGATGGCGCATGACCTTATCCTTCTCAGTAAAACCTTAACCTGTGATCCGGTTACTCGTCAGCAATACTAGCTGGCGGCCAATTCTCCAGGCGCATGCCTAAAGAAAGACCACGTGAAGCAAGTACGTCTTTAATCTCAGTAAGAGATTTTTTACCCAGGTTCGGCGTTTTCAGCAACTCAACCTCGGTACGCTGTACCAGATCACCGATGTAGTGGATAGCTTCTGCCTTGAGGCAGTTAGCAGAGCGGACAGTCAATTCCAGATCGTCAACAGGGCGCAGCAGGATCGGATCGAATTCTGGCTTCTCTTCTTTAACTTCCGGCTGACGTACATCACGTAGGTCAACGAAAGCTTCAAGCTGTTCAGCCAGGATAGTTGCCGCACGGCGGATCGCTTCTTCAGGATCGATCGTACCGTTGGTTTCCATCTCGATAACCAACTTGTCCAGGTCGGTACGCTGTTCTACACGCGCTGCTTCAACATTGTAGGCAATACGTTCTACAGGGCTATAGCATGCGTCTACTAACAGACGACCAATCGGGCGCTCATCTTCTTCCGAATGAATTCGGGCAGAAGCCGGCACATAACCACGACCACGTTGAACTTTGATACGCATACTAATAAATGCGTTCTCATCGGTCAGGTGGCAGATAACGTGCTGCGGCTTGACGATTTCGACATCACCATCATGGGTAACATCGGCTGCAGTCACAGGGCCAATGCCAGATTTATTCAGGGTTAGAATAACTTCATCTTTGCCCTGAAGTCTCACCGCCAGCCCTTTCAGGTTGAGCAGGATCTCCAGGATATCTTCCTGTACGCCTTCTTTGGTGCTGTACTCATGCAGTACACCATCAATCTCAACCTCGGTCACCGCGCAACCCGGCATAGATGAAAGCAGAATACGGCGCAGTGCATTGCCAAGAGTATGGCCAAAGCCACGCTCTAACGGCTCAAGGGTCACCTTGGCGTGCGTCGAACTGATTTGCTCGATATCTACCAGGCGCGGTTTTAGAAACTCTGTCACAGAACCCTGCATTGTGTCCTCTCTTTGGTACTAAGCTTTACTTAGAGTAAAGCTCGACGATCAGGTGTTCGTTAATGTCCGCAGACAGATCAGTACGTTCAGGAATACATTTGAACACACCTTCCATCTTGACAGTATCAACTTCCAGCCAAGTCGGCTTTTCACGCTGCTCAGCCAGCTCCAAAGCTGCCTTAACACGAGACTGCTTTTTAGCTTTCTCACGGATGCTGACTACGTCATTTGGAGATACCTGATAAGAAGCGATGTTAACAACGCGACCATTTACCATGATAGCTTTATGACTAACCAACTGACGTGATTCGGCACGAGTTGCGCCAAAGCCCATACGGTAAACTACGTTATCCAGACGTCCTTCCAGCAGTTGCAAAAGATTTGCACCTGTGTTGCCTTTCAGGCGTGCTGCTTCTCTATAGTAGTTACGGAATTGACGTTCCAGAACACCATAGATACGGCGAACTTTTTGCTTCTCACGTAACTGTACACCATAGTCAGACAGACGCGGTTTACGCGCACCGTGCTGGCCAGGTGGTTGTTCAATCTTACACTTGGTGTCAATCGCGCGAACGCCAGACTTAAGGAACAGGTCCGTGCCCTCACGACGGCTCAGCTTGAGCTTAGGCCCCAAATATCTTGCCATTTTCTCTCTCCAACAAACCTAAAAGCAGCGTTATACGCGGCGCTTTTTCGGCGGACGACAACCGTTATGAGGGATCGGAGTCACATCAGTAATATTAGTGATGCGGAAACCAGCCGCGTTTAACGCACGGATAGTAGACTCACGGCCCGGACCAGGTCCTTTAACCATAACCTCCAGATTCTTGATACCGTATTCTTTCACTGCGTCAGCGCAGCGTTCTGCTGCAACTTGCGCTGCGAACGGAGTAGACTTACGAGATCCACGGAAACCGGAACCACCTGCTGTTGCCCAACCCAATGCGTTACCTTGACGATCTGTAATAGTAACGATGGTGTTGTTGAAAGAAGCATGGATATGAGCCACACCATCAGAGACTGTCTTTCTTACACGCTTACGTGTACGAATAGGTGCCTTTGCCATTATTCAATCACCCCGATTATTTCTTGATCGGTTTACGCGGACCCTTACGGGTACGTGCGTTGGTCTTAGTACGCTGACCGCGAACTGGTAGACCACGACGATGACGCAAACCACGATAAGTCCCAAGGTCCATCAGACGCTTGATGCTCAGGGTCACCTCACGACGCAGATCACCTTCTACAACGTACTTGGCAACTTCGTCACGCAGCTTCTCGATTTGCTCTTCAGACAGATCACTGATCTTAACATTTCCAGCAATACCCGCTGAAACACAGATAGCCTGTGAACGGGTCTTACCGATACCGTAAATCGCAGTTAAAGCGATAACGGTATGTTTTTGATCAGGAATGTTAATGCCTGCTATACGGGCCACTATGCACTCCTACTATTTTTATACAGCAATGCCATTCTGAAAAGCCCGTTTTCAGGATACTCAAATAACATTGCAGTCACATAAAAAAGATTGGCTGGCTAATCTAGCCAGCTCAACCCAACTTTGCAAGAAATATATGCAAGATAAATCAGCCTTGACGCTGCTTATGCTTTGGTTCGGCACTGCAGATTATGCGAACGACGCCGTTGCGCTTAACCGTTTTGCAGTGACGACACAATTTCTTGACGGAAGCACGAACTTTCATTTTTACTCTCCGTAACTTCTCAAACGAATCTGACTAGCGGTTATAGCCTTTCAGATTTGCTTTCTTCAATGCAGACTCGTATTGACTTGACATCATCAGAGTTTGCACTTGAGCCATAAAGTCCATGATGACGACCACCACGATAAGCAGGGAGGTACCACCAAAGTAAAATGGTACTTTCATCGCGTCACGCATAAACTCCGGGATCAAGCAAATGAAAGTAATATACATCGCACCAATTAAAGTTAGACGCGTCATTACTTTATCGATGTACTTCGCCGTTTGCTCTCCCGGACGAATTCCTGGTACGAATGCACCGGACTTCTTCAGGTTATCTGCTGTTTCACGCGGATTGAAGACTAATGCCGTGTAGAAAAAACAGAAGAAGATGATTGCAGACGCGTAGAGTAACACATAAAGCGGCTGTCCCGGCTGCAAATACATCGAAATAGTCGTCAGCCAGTTCCAGCCTGTCCCACCCCCAAACCATGATGCAATCGTGGCAGGGAACAGAATTATGCTGGAAGCGAAGATTGCAGGGATAACCCCAGCCATATTCACTTTCAACGGTAAGTGTGTGCTCTGTGCTGCATAAACACGACGACCTTGTTGACGTTTCGCGTAATTAACGACAATACGACGTTGACCACGTTCAATGAAAACAACGAAGAAGGTTACTGCAAACACCAGTACTGCAATCAACAGCAACAGGAGGAAGTGCAGGTCGCCTTGCCGAGCTTGCTCGATGGTATGAGCTATTGCAGGTGGAAGACCGGCAACAATACCAGCGAAGATTATGATTGAGATACCGTTACCGATACCTCGTTCAGTAATCTGTTCGCCAAGCCACATCAGAAACATGGTTCCTGTGACCAGGCTAACAACAGCGGTAAAGTAGAAAGCAAAGCCAGGATTGATTATCAGGCCTTGCATCCCCGGCATATTCGGTAGACCGGTAGCAATACCGATGGACTGGAATATAGCCAATACCAACGTGCCATAACGGGTGTACTGGCTAATCTTACGACGGCCAGCTTCCCCTTCTTTCTTTATTTCAGCTAACGCTGGGTGTACCACCGTTAGCAGTTGGATAATAATTGATGCCGAAATATACGGCATAATACCCAAAGCAAAGATAGAAGCACGACTGAGTGCACCACCAGAGAACATGTTAAACATTTCAATGATGGTACCTCTCTGCTGTTCGAGCAATTTAGCAAGCACAGTGGCATCAATACCAGGAATCGGAATAAAAGAGCCGATACGGAAAACAATAAGCGCACCGATAACAAACAAAAGTCTGCGCTTCAGTTCGCCTAATCCGCCTTTAGCACTTTGAAAATCTAATCCTGGTTGCTTAGCCATCTGCTACTTATTCCTCAATTTTACCGCCAGCAGCTTCGATAGCAGCACGAGCGCCTTTGGTGACACGCAGACCACGCAGAGTTACCGCACGTGTGATTTCGCCAGAAAGCATAACTTTCGCGAACTCAATCTGGATACCAACAACGTTAGCGGCTTTTAGCGCGTTAAGGTCGATTACGTCGCCTTCCACTAAAGCCAATTCAGACAGACGAACTTCTGCCGTGATCATCGCTTTGCGAGAGGTGAAGCCGAATTTCGGCAAACGACGATATAAAGGCATCTGGCCACCTTCAAACCCACGGCGTACGCCACCGCCAGAACGTGAGTTCTGACCTTTGTGACCACGACCTGCGGTTTTACCCAAGCCAGAACCAATACCACGACCTACACGCTTCGGCGCATGCTTGGCACCTTCAGCCGGAGACAGAGTATTTAAACGCATCTGTTACTCCTCAACTTTAACCATGTAGGAAACCAAGTTGACCATACCACGTACAGCAGGAGTATCCTCACGCTCTACAGTATGACCAATACGACGCAGACCTAAACCGATCAGAGTTGCCTTATGTTTAGGCAAACGACCGATACTGCTTTTTGTTTGAGTTACTTTAATAGTCTTTGCCATGGTTATTTCCCTAGAATTTCTTCGACGGACTTACCACGCTTGGCAGCGACCATTTCTGGGGACTTCATATCTTCCAAGGCTGCAATGGTTGCACGAACCACGTTAATCGGGTTAGTCGAACCATAGGTCTTAGCTAATACGTTATGTACCCCTGTAACTTCTAAAACGGCGCGCATTGCACCGCCGGCGATGATACCGGTACCTTCAGAAGCTGGTTGCATGAATACACGAGAACCCGTGTGAGCACCTTTAACTGGGTGCTGCAGAGTGCCGTTATCCAAAGCAACATTAATCATAGCGCGACGGGCTTTTTCCATCGCTTTCTGGATCGCTGCTGGAACTTCGCGTGCTTTGCCGTAGCCAAAACCAACGCGACCGTTACCATCACCAACGACTGTCAGTGCGGTAAAGCTGAAAATACGGCCACCTTTTACGGTTTTAGATACGCGGTTTACCGCGATCAGCTTTTCCTGCAGTTCGCCAGCTTGTTTTTCGATGTGTGACATCTTACACCTCTACCTTAGAACTGAAGGCCAGCTTCACGGGCAGCATCTGCCAGTGCCTGGACTCGACCATGATATTGGAAACCGGAACGGTCAAAGGATACTTTCGTAATCCCTTTTTCCAACGCGCGCTCAGCAATAGTTTTGCCTACAGCTGCTGCGGCATCTTTGTTGCCGGCGTACTTCAATTGCTCATTAATAGCTTTTTCTACCGTAGAAGCTGCTACCAATGTTTCAGAACCGTTTGGTGCAATAACCTGCGCGTAAATATGGCGTGGGGTACGATGTACCACCAAGCGAGTCGCACCCAGTTCTTTGAGCTTGCGGCGTGCGCGGGTCGCACGACGGATACGAGCTGCTTTCTTATCCATAGTGTTACCTTACTTCTTCTTAGCCTCTTTGGTACGCACGACTTCGTCGGCGTAACGGACACCCTTGCCTTTATAAGGTTCAGGACGACGGTAGGCACGCAAATCTGCTGCAACCTGACCAATCACCTGCTTATCTGCGCCTTTCAGCACGATTTCAGTTTGGGTCGGGCACTCGGCAGTGATGCCAGCCGGCAATTCATGGTCAATTGGATGAGAGAATCCTAAAGCTAAATTCACCACATTGCCTTTAACTGCGGCACGGTAACCTACACCTACCAATTGAAGCTTCTTGGTGAAGCCTTCGGTAACACCAATGACCATTGCATTAAGCAGTGCTCGAGTGGTACCCGCCTGGGCCCAGCCGTCTACAGCGTTTTCGCGTGGAGCGAAAATCAGTGTATTTTCTTCTTGCTTAATTTCAACAGCGCTATGGACGGTACGAGTCAGCTCGCCGTTTTTACCCTTTATCGAAATAACCTGACCGTTGAGTTTTACCTCTACGCCGGCAGGAATGACGACGGGTGTTTTTGCAACACGAGACATTCTTTCCTCCCGAATTAAGCTACGTAGCAGATAATCTCGCCACCAAGACCAGCCTGGCGAGCTGCACGATCGGTCATAACACCTTTAGAGGTAGAAATAACAGCGATACCCAAACCGGCCATAACTTTTGGCAGCTCATCTTTTTTCTTATAGATGCGCAAACCTGGACGGCTGATACGTTGAATACTTTCTACCACTGCCTTGCCTTGGAAATATTTAAGCGCTAATTCCAGAACAGGTTTGGTGTCGCCTTCGATTTTAAAATCTTCAATAAAACCTTCTTCCTTCAGAACGGTGGCGATGGCCACTTTCAGCTTGGAGGAAGGCATGGTGACCGCGACTTTGTTTGCGGATTGACCGTTACGGATACGGGTCAACATATCCGCGATCGGATCTTGCATGCTCATCTGTCGTTACTCCCGTGATTCAATTGGTGACAATTACCAGCTAGCCTTTTTAAGACCCGGAATTTCACCGCGCATTGCGGTTTCACGGACTTTAATACGGCTCAACCCGAACTTCCGCAGGAAACCATGCGGACGACCAGTTTGGTTGCAGCGATTACGCTGACGGGACGGGCTGGAATCACGCGGCAGAGACTGCAGCTTCAGAACAGCATTCCAACGATCTTCGTCGGATGAGTTCACACCAGAGATAATAGCTTTTAATTCCTCGCGTTGAGCGCGGTATTTGTTAGCTAGTTTCACGCGAACGACTTCGCGTGCTTTCATTGATTGCTTAGCCATCAGTAACCCTGCCTTACTTGCGGAATGGGAATTTAAAAGCAGCCAACAATGCACGACCTTCATCATCGGATTTCGCAGTAGTGGTAATGGTAATATCCAAACCACGTACACGATCGACTTTATCGTAGTCGATTTCCGGAAAGATGATTTGCTCGCGCACACCCATGCTGTAGTTACCACGACCATCGAATGACTTAGCAGACAAGCCGCGGAAGTCACGGATACGAGGCACAGCAATGGTAATCAGACGCTCAAGGAATTCCCACATGCGTTCGCCACGCAGGGTCACTTTGCAGCCAATTGGATAGCCCTGACGGATTTTGAAGCCTGCAACAGATTTGCGTGCTTTGGTGATAAACGGCTTTTGACCGGAGATTGCTGCCAGGTCGGCTGCTGCATTATCCAGCAGTTTCTTGTCAGTAATCGCTTCACCAACACCCATATTCAGGGTGATCTTCTCGACCCGAGGGACTTGCATGACAGAGTTGTAGTCAAACTGAGACATCAGTTGTTTGACCACCTCGTCTTTGTAGTAATCATGCAGTTTCGCCATCGTATTACTCCAAATTACTTGATAGTTTCGCTATTAGATTTAAAGAAACGAACTTTTTTGCCGTCTTCAAACCTAAAGCCTACACGGTCAGCCTTACCAGTTGTCGCGTTAAACGGCGCAAGGTTGGAAACTTGAATAGCAGCTTCTTTTTCAACAATGCCGCCTGGTTGGTTCAGCGCCGGAACCGGCTTCTGATGTTTTTTAACCAGGTTGATACCTTCAACAATGACCTTACCAGAAGACAGGACACTCTTTACTTTACCGCGCTTACCTTTGTCTTTCCCGGTTAGCACGATAATTTCGTCATCACGACGGATTTTCGCTGCCATGGTTCGCTCCTTAGAGTACTTCTGGTGCCAGAGAGATAATTTTCATGAACTTCTCATTACGTAGTTCACGAGTTACCGGCCCAAAAATACGCGTGCCGACTGGCTGCTCACTGTTATTATTTAAAATAACGCAAGCGTTACGATCAAAGCGAATGACAGAACCGTCCGGGCGACGTACACCCTTCCTGGTGCGCACCACTACCGCCTTCAGAACATCGCCTTTCTTCACCTTGCCACGAGGAATTGCTTCCTTGATGGTGATCTTGATGATGTCGCCGATGCCTGCGTAGCGACGGTGCGAGCCACCCAGAACCTTGATACACATTACGCGACGTGCACCGGAGTTGTCGGCCACGTTCAGCATAGTCTGTTCTTGGATCATGTTAGTGCTCCGCTAATGTCAACTACTACTTTAGGACCCAGAATAGGTCGTTTAAAAGCCCCACTAATGAGGGCGCGGCATTATAACACCGGTTCCACATCCTTTGGTAGGAAAAAGTGGGTAGAAAAAATAAGCGGCCCATTTTCTGAGCCGCTTATTATGTTCGAGCCAGCAACTCTATTACAGAATCGCTTTCTCTACAACGCGAACAAGTGTCCAAGACTTAGTCTTTGACAATGGACGGCATTCGCGGATTTCTACCACGTCACCGATACCACATTCATTGTTCTCGTCATGTACATGCAATTTCGTCGTACGGCGGATGAATTTCCCGTAAATTGGATGCTTCACCACACGTTCGATAGCAACAACCATGGATTTCTCCATTTTGTCACTAACTACGCGACCTTGCAGAGTACGGATTTGCTCAGTCATTACGCACCCGCCTTTTCAGTCAGTAAAGTCTTAACACGTGCGATATTATGGCGCACTTGTTTCGACAGGTGAGTCTGTTGCAGCTGGCCACTAGCCGCCTGCATGCGCAAATTAAATTGCTCACGCAGCAGGTTGAGCAGCTCAGTGTTCAGCTCTTCAACGCTTTTTTCACGCAGCTCTTGTGCTTTCATTACATCACCGTCTTAGTTACAAAGGTGGTTCCGACAGGCAGTTTCGCTGCAGCGAGCTGGAATGCTTCGCGAGCAGTTTCTTCCGGTACACCAGCCATTTCAAATAAAACCTTTCCTGGCTGAATCAAGGCAACCCAATACTCTACGTTACCCTTACCTTTACCCATACGCACTTCGAGCGGCTTTTCAGTGATCGGTTTGTCCGGGAACACACGGATCCAGACCTTACCTTGACGCTTAATTGCACGTGTCATCGCACGACGGGCGGCTTCGATTTGACGAGCCGTCAGGCGGCAACGGCCACAAGCTTTCAGGCCGAACTCACCGAAGCTAACATCCGTACCTTGCGCCAGACCACGGTTACGGCCTTTGTGCATCTTACGGAATTTTGTACGCTTTGGTTGTAACATCAGCGATTCTCCTTACTTGCGGCCTTTACGCTGCTGCTTTTTAGGTTGAGCAGCCGGTTCCGGTTGTTCAACAGCAGCCATACCACCCAAGATCTCACCTTTGAAGATCCATACCTTAACGCCGATTACACCATAAGTGGTGTGCGCTTCAGATGTGTTGTAATCGATATCCGCGCGCAGTGTATGCAACGGAACACGACCTTCACGGTACCATTCAGTACGCGCAATTTCAGCACCGCCAAGGCGACCGCTTACTTCAACTTTGATACCTTTAGCGCCAAGACGCATTGCGTTCTGTACAGCACGCTTCATGGCTCGGCGGAACATAACGCGACGTTCGAGCTGTGAAGTGATACTGTCAGCAACCAATTTTGCGTCCAGTTCCGGTTTACGGACTTCGGCGATGTTAATCTGTGCAGGAACGCCAGCGATATCCGCTACGACCTTACGCAGTTTTTCGACATCTTCACCTTTCTTGCCGATAACGATGCCAGGGCGAGCGGTGTGAATAGTCACACGGATGCTCTTCGCTGGACGCTCGATAACGATGCGAGAAACGGAAGCTTTCGCTAATTCCTTAGTCAGGAATTGACGAACTTTAAAGTCGCCGTCCAGGTTGTCAGCGAATTCTTTGGTATTTGCATACCAGGTAGAGTTCCAAGCTTTGACAATACCCAGGCGAATACCATTAGGATGTACTTTCTGACCCATTGCTAGTCTCCAGAGTCTCAGCGATCGGACACAACCACAGTAATGTGGCTGGTGCGCTTCAGGATGCGATCTGCACGACCTTTTGCACGCGGCATAATACGCTTCATGCTAGGGCCTTGGTCTACGAAGATCTTCGTGACTTTCAGATCATCGATGTCAGCGCCATCGTTGTGTTCTGCGTTAGCAATGGCAGACTCTAGTACCTTCTTAACCAAACCAGCGGCTTTCTTATTGGTGTAGGTCAGAGTTTCCAGAGCTTGCGACACTTTCTTACCGCGAATCAGATCCGCTACCAAGCGAACCTTCTGAGCAGAAGAACGAGCGTGGCGATGTTTAGCGATAGTTTCCATCTCTTCCTCCTACCTTAGCGCTTTTTAGCCTTTTTATCGGCCGTATGGCCGCGATAAGTACGGGTCGGCGCGAATTCACCCAGTTTGTGACCGACCATTTCATCGGAAACAAAAACGGGAACGTGCTGACGACCATTATGGACAGCGATGGTCAAACCGATCATATTTGGAAAGACCGTTGAACGACGGGACCAAGTCCGAATTGGCTTCTTGTCTCCGCTTTCCACCGCTTTCTCTACCTTCTTCAGCAAGTGCAGGTCAATGAAGGGACCTTTCTTGAGAGAACGTGGCATGGCTTATCCTCTAATTATTTTTTGCTACGGCGACGTACGATGAACTTATCAGTACGCTTGTTGCTACGGGTCTTCTTACCTTTGGTCTGAACGCCCCACGGGGTTACCGGGTGCTTACCAAAGTTACGACCTTCACCACCACCGTGTGGGTGATCTACCGGGTTCATCGCCGTACCGCGAACGGTAGGACGAATACCACGCCAACGACTGGCACCTGCTTTACCTAAGACACGCAACATGTGTTCAGCATTACCGACTTCACCTAAGGTAGCGCGGCAATCAGCTTGAACCTTGCGCATCTCGCCGGAGCGCAGACGCAGAGTAACGTAGGAACCGTCACGAGCAACGATCTGAACGTATGCACCAGCAGAACGAGCCATCTGGCCGCCTTTACCTGGTTTCATTTCTACGTTATGAACCGTTGAACCAACTGGGATGTTGCGCATAGGCAGGGTGTTACCCGCTTTAATTGCAGCATCAACACCAGATTGAATCTGGTCACCAGCTTTCAGACCTTTCGGCGCCAGGATGTAACGGCGTTCGCCGTCTTTGTACAGAACCAGCGCAATGTTCGCGGAACGGTTCGGATCGTACTCCAGACGCTCAACCACAGCAGGAATACCATCTTTGTTGCGTTTGAAGTCAACCAGACGATAATGTTGCTTATGGCCACCACCGATGTGACGGGTAGTGATACGGCCATTGTTGTTACGGCCACCGCTTTTGCTTAATTTCTCAAGCAACGGGGCATAAGGCTTACCCTTGTGCAGCTCAGGGTTAACCACTTTAACAACGTGGCGACGACCCGGAGATGTAGGTTTACATTTAACAATTGCCATTGTTTACTCCTCCGACTTACTCTGCGCCGCTGATGAAGTCCAAATTCTGGCCTTCTTTCAGGGTGACGTAAGCTTTTTTCCAGTCGCTACGACGACCAACACGCTGACCGTGACGCTTACTCTTGCCTTTAACCAGCAAGGTGTTAACGTCTTCGACTTCGACTTCAAACAGTTTCTGCACTGCAGCTTTAATTTCTGCTTTGGTCGCGTCTTTGGCAACTTTGAGAACGATGGTGTTATTCTTTTCCATCGCAGCGGACGCTTTTTCAGATACATGCGGCGCGCGCAGTACTTTCAGCAGACGTTCTTCACGAATCATGCCAGCATCTCCTCAACTTGCTTCACAGCATCAGCGGTCATAACCACCTTGTCGAAGGCGATCAGGCTGACTGGGTCGATACCTGCTACATCGCGCACGTCAACCTTGTACAGGTTGCGAGCAGCCAGGAACAGATTCTCATCCAGTTCACCGGTCACGATCAGCACATCTTCCAGCGCCATATCTTTCAGCTTCTGCACCAACAACTTAGTTTTAGGCGCTTCAACAGAAAACTTTTCGACAATGATCAGACGATCTTGACGTACCAATTCGGACAGAATGCTTTTCAGCGCGCCGCGGTACATCTTTTTATTTACTTTTTGACTGTGGTCCTGAGGCTTCGCAGCAAAGGTCACACCACCTGAACGCCAGATCGGGCTCTTTACAGAACCTGATCGCGCACGGCCGGTACCTTTCTGGCGCCACGGTTTTTTACCGGAACCTGTTACTTCAGCGCGGGTCTTCTGAGCACGAGTACCTTGACGGGCACCTGCTGCGTAAGCAACAACAACCTGATGTACAAGCGCTTCATTGAAATCACGCCCGAAGGTAGTTTCGGAAACAGTCAGCGCGCCTTGCGCGTCTTTCATTACCAATTCCATTCCTATCTCCTCGACGTTACGCCTTGACAGCCGGCTTTACGATCAGGTTGCCACCGGTTGCTCCCGGTACAGCGCCCTTGACCAGCAGTAGGTTGCGCTCAGCGTCAACACGTACTACATCCAGGCTTTGAACGGTTACACGTTCATCACCCATGTGGCCTGCCATTTTCTTGCCTTTAAACACTTTGCCCGGAGTCTGGTTCTGACCGATAGAACCCGGAACGCGGTGAGACAAGGAGTTACCATGGGTAGCATCTTGGGTACGGAAGTTCCAGCGTTTAACTGTACCGGCAAAACCTTTACCTTTAGACGTACCTGTAACGTCGACTTTCTTAACGTCTGCAAAAATTTCGACGCTAATTTCTTGACCCGCAGTGAATTCTTGACCTTCTGCAAGGCGGAATTCCCACAGACCACGGCCAGCTTCTACGCCAGCTTTAGCGAAATGACCCGCCTCTGGTTTGGTAACACGGCTAGCTTTTTTAGCACCGGTAGTTACTTGTACAGCACGGTATCCGTCGCTCTCCAGGCTTTTGACCTGAGTTACGCGGTTCATTTCAATTTCGATAACAGTTACTGGGATTGAAACGCCATCTTCAGTGAAGATACGCGTCATGCCCACTTTTTTACCGACTAAACCAATCATTGTTTCAACCTCTCAATCGCTCAATGACCCTGATTAACCCAGGCTGATCTGCACGTCTACACCGGCAGCCAGATCCAGACGCATCAGTGCATCAACGGTTTTCTCGGTTGGCTCAACGATGTCAACCAGACGCTTGTGAGTACGAATCTCGTACTGATCGCGCGCATCTTTATTGACGTGCGGAGAGATCAGTACAGTGAAGCGCTCTTTGCGAGTTGGCAGCGGGATCGGACCACGAACCTGCGCACCAGTGCGCTTGGCAGTCTCGACGATTTCCGCAGTTGATTGATCGATCAAACGATGATCAAACGCTTTCAGGCGGATACGGATTCTTTGGTTCTGCATGAGACCAGAGCTCCAATTATTTATAAACGTAAATAACTACTCCTCGCACCCATTTCGATTGATGGGGGAGTGTAGTCGTTCAACACATAACCCCCATGTCGGGAGTATTGTTCAATAACAGCACGAGGCTGTTATTGACAGATTAATCTCAATCTGACCCACCAAGATTAGGCAGGCCAACGCATTATACGTAAAGACAAGCAAGAAGCAAGCTGGTGTTGGAAATCTATGCAAAAACTTGCCAGATAACTTTGTCAGATACCGCATCACACAGGCAAACGTACATAAAGAGACTCATTTTTTAACCAGTTTATTACGTAAAAATGAGAATGCGGGTTATTTCGATTAAGATTGTTTGTTTTATCAATAAAAAAGAGTGCCGAAGCACCCTTTTAAATTTAACTCGTAAAAATTAAGCGATGACTTTAGCAACAACACCAGCGCCTACAGTACGGCCACCTTCACGGATTGCGAAACGCAGGCCGTCATCCATTGCGATTGGGTGGATCAAGGTAACAACCATGTTTACGTTGTCGCCTGGCATTACCATTTCAACGCCTTCTGGCAGTTCAATGGTACCGGTTACGTCAGTTGTACGGAAGTAGAACTGAGGACGGTAGCCTTTGAAGAACGGTGTATGACGGCCACCTTCGTCTTTGCTCAGAATATAAACTTCTGAATCAAAGGTAGTGTGTGGTTTGATCGAACCGGGTTTAGCCAGAACCTGGCCACGTTCGATATCTTCACGTTTGATACCACGCAGCAGAACACCCACGTTCTCACCAGCACGGCCTTCGTCCAGCAGTTTGCGGAACATTTCAACGCCCGTACAAGTAGATTTAACCGTATCTTTGATACCAACTATCTCTACTTCTTCACCCACTTTAACGATACCGCGCTCTACACGACCGGTTACAACGGTACCACGACCAGAGATAGAGAATACGTCTTCGATTGGCAGCAGGAATGCTTTATCAATATCACGTTCTGGTTCTGGAATGTAAGAGTCCAGGTGATTCGCCAGTTCGATGATTTTCGCTTCCCACTCAGGCTCGCCTTCCAGTGCTTTCAGCGCTGAACCACGGACGACTGGAATATCGTCGCCAGGGAAATCGTAAGCAGACAGAAGTTCACGAACCTCCATTTCTACCAGTTCCAGCAATTCTTCATCATCAACCATGTCACATTTATTCATGAATACAATCATGAATGGAACGCCAACCTGGCGACCCAACAGGATGTGCTCACGAGTCTGTGGCATAGGGCCATCAGTTGCAGCAACAACCAGGATAGCGCCGTCCATCTGAGCAGCACCGGTGATCATATTTTTAACGTAATCGGCGTGGCCTGGGCAGTCAACGTGCGCATAGTGACGTGCCGGGGTATCATATTCAACGTGAGAAGTGTTGATGGTGATACCACGTGCTTTTTCTTCTGGTGCGTTATCGATTTGATCGAAAGCACGAGCGCTACCGCCGTAGGTTTTAGCCAAAACGGTGGTGATTGCCGCAGTCAGGGTAGTTTTACCATGGTCAACATGGCCGATAGTACCGACGTTTACATGGGGTTTGTTACGTTCAAATTTTTCTTTAGACACGACTATATTCCTTACTCTGGTGCTCTACCACTAATGAGAGAGCACTGGATCATTGTGTTAAACCCGAAAGCTTATTTGCCACGGGCTTCGATAACGGCTTGAGCGACGTTGTTCGGCGCATCATCGTACTTCAGGAACTCCATAGAGTAAGAAGCACGACCTTTGGTCAGAGAACGCAGTTGAGTTGCGTACCCGAACATTTCAGACAACGGAACTTCAGCGTGAATCTGAACGCCAGTCGCATTGGATTCCTGACCTTTCAGTTGACCACGACGACGACTAAGGTCACCGATGACGTCACCGGTGTTCTCTTCCGGAGTTTCAACTTCAACCTTCATGACAGGCTCAAGCAGAACAGGTCTGGCTCGCTTGAAACCTTCTTTAAAGGCGATTGAACCGGCTAATTTAAACGCCAATTCGGATGAGTCAACATCATGGTAAGAACCGTAGTGTAGACGCACTTTAACATCAACAACCGGATAACCCGCCAAAGGACCCGCTTTCAATTGTTCCTGAATACCTTTATCAACAGCAGGGATGAACTCTTTAGGAATAGAACCACCAACGATTTCGTTGACGAATTCATACCCAACACCACCCGGGGGCAGCGGAGACATGTCGATAACAACATGACCGTACTGACCACGACCGCCTGACTGTTTAGCGTGCTTACCTTCCACATCCTTAACGGTATCGCGGATAGTTTCACGGTATGCGACCTGAGGTTTACCGACGTTAGCTTCCACGTTAAATTCGCGGCGCATACGGTCAACCAGGATATCCAAGTGCAATTCACCCATACCAGCGATGATAGTCTGACCAGACTCTTCGTCAGTCCACACGCGGAATGATGGATCTTCTTTTGCCAAACGCCCCAGAGCCATACCCATTTTTTCCTGGTCGGCTTTGGTTTTTGGTTCAACGGCAACAGAGATTACTGGCTCCGGGAACTCCATACGTTCCAGAATGATCACATTATCTGGATCGCACAGGGTATCACCCGTCGTCACGTCTTTCAGACCGATCGCTGCAGCGATGTCGCCTGCGCGAACTTCTTTGATCTCTTCACGCTTGTTGGCGTGCATCTGCACGATACGACCCAGACGTTCACGTTGTGAACGCACTGAGTTCAGCACGGTGTCACCGGAGTTTACCACACCAGAGTACACACGGAAGAACGTCAGGTTACCCACAAACGGGTCGGTAGCAATTTTGAACGCCAGTGCTGAGAACGACTCGCTATCGTCGGAATGACGAACAGCCGGAGTATCTTTACCGTCATCCAAAATACCGTTGATTGCTTCAACGTCAGTGGGTGCTGGCAGGTAGTCGATAACTGCATCCAGCATTGCCTGTACGCCTTTGTTTTTAAACGCAGAACCACAGGTTACGAGAATGATTTCGTTCTTCAGAACGCGCTGACGCAGAGCTATTTTGATTTCTTCTTCGGTCAGCTCTTCGCCGCCCAAATATTTGTCCATCAGCTCTTCAGACGCTTCCGCAGCAGATTCAACCAGATTCTGACGCCATTCAGTCGCCAGATCAACCATATCAGCCGGTATCTCTTCGTATTCGAAGGTTACGCCCTGATCAGCATCGTTCCAATTGATCGCTTTCATTTTCACCAGATCAATAACACCGGTGAATTTCTCTTCCGCGCCGATTGCCAGTTGCAATGGAACTGGATTCGCGCCCAGACGAGATTTAATCTGACCAACAACTTTCAGGAAGTTAGCACCCATGCGATCCATTTTGTTAACGAACGCAATGCGCGGAACTTTATACTTGTTCGCCTGACGCCATACGGTCTCAGACTGTGGCTGAACACCACCAACTGCACAGTAAACCATTACCGCGCCGTCAAGAACACGCATGGAACGTTCTACTTCGATGGTGAAATCAACGTGCCCAGGGGTGTCAATGATATTGACGTGATGCGGTTCGTACTGTTTAGCCATGCCAGACCAGAAGCAGGTAGTAGCCGCAGAAGTGATAGTAATACCACGCTCCTGCTCCTGTTCCATCCAGTCCATAGTGGCTGCACCGTCATGAACTTCACCGATTTTATGATTTACACCGGTGTAAAACAGGATACGCTCGGTAGTGGTTGTTTTACCGGCGTCAATGTGAGCGCTGATACCGATATTACGATATCGCTCAATGGGTGTTTTACGAGCCATTTGATTCCTCTATTGCCTTAGGCGTTCATTCGGTTAACCCATGCGGGTTGGCTTAAGGCGCCCACATGGTTAGCAGACTACAGCGTGATGATTACCAGCGGTAGTGAGCGAACGCCTTGTTAGCTTCGGCCATGCGGTGAACGTCTTCACGTTTCTTAACAGCAGAACCTTTGTTCTCTACTGCGTCAGACAATTCATTCGCCAGGCGCAAAGCCATGGATTTATCACCGCGTTTACGAGCAGCATCAACGATCCAACGCATTGCCAAGGCATTACGACGAACCGGACGAACTTCAACTGGTACCTGATAAGTAGAACCTCCAACGCGACGTGACTTAACTTCGACCGTCGGACGCACGTTGTCCAGAGCTACTTCGAAAGCTTCCAGAAAATCTTTACCAGAACGCTGAGCCAGGGTTTCCAGCGCGGTATAGACGATTGCTTCTGCAGTAGATTTTTTACCATCTACCATCAGGATATTTACAAATTTAGCCAACAGCTCAGATCCGAACTTAGGATCGGGTAAAATTTTACGTTGGCCAATTACACGACGACGTGGCATGGAAATACTCCGTTGTTAATTCAGGGTTGTCCAAAACTCTAAGAGTTTATTTTGACATTATGTGAAAATGTTTGGCCTTACTTAACGGAGAACCATTAAGCCTTTGGCTTCTTCACGCCGTACTTAGAGCGTGATTGCTTACGGTCTTTAACACCCGAGCAGTCAAGCGCGCCTCGAACAGTGTGGTAACGCACACCGGGTAAATCTTTTACACGACCACCACGGATCAGGATCACGGAGTGTTCCTGGAGGTTATGACCTTCACCACCGATGTACGAGGTGACCTCAAAACCGTTAGTTAAACGCACACGGCAGACTTTACGCAGTGCGGAGTTAGGTTTTTTGGGAGTGGTGGTATATACGCGGGTACAAACACCACGTTTCTGCGGGCAGGCTTCCAGAGCAGGAACGTTGCTTTTAGCAACCTTCATGCTACGTGGCTTGCGAACCAGCTGGTTAATCGTTGCCATTATTAAAAAAGCTCCTGGTTTTTGCTTCGTAAACACATGATAAATCCCCCTCGTTTGCACTACTGGCATAGAACGAGGACGCAGAATTTTATGGCTGACTATCTAAGGTGTCAAGAAATATACAGCATTGACTGCATTACCATGCCAGTTGTTGCTGATGTTTTAGGGTCAAATCCACGAAGTCAGTATAACCGATCAGCATGACGTTGTCCGAAATTTGACCAAGCAAACCCCGGGCAAACACGTCATCTTCCAGAACAAACAGTGAAGCGGGGTTATTTAACAATAGGTTAAGACTTTCACTGTTTTTCAACACCGCCATTACGCCATCTTGCAAAAAGAGAATCTCATCTTTAGGTGTCGCTAATCTCAGCAACGCAGATAAATCGCAGTGATAGGGAGAATGACTGACTGTAAACAGCATTATGGATATTTAAACCTCTTTAAAAAGTCAACACCACGTCATAAGTTGTCATTTGGCTACGCAAATCTGCCGGAGAGAGTACCTTCACATTCAGCACCCAATCTATTACTTCACTCAACCCGCGCTGCTGTATTGATGCTGCGCAAATATAACAATTCTTAACATCATATACAGATAAGGCACCGAAAGTTCTAATGTAGTTTCTGGCAAAAATTTTTTCCGGTTGCTGTTGGGGGAGCAGTTGCAAGACACCATCTGACAAGAAGAATACACCAATATCTCCACTGAGTGCAGCAGTGGCCAGCAAGGCATCTAACCCCTCCCGCCCCGCCGAATTACCGTGCGGACCTTGGGTGAAAACAAAAGCAATACGTTTCACTTTCATTAAAATTGCACCATGCGATCACAGGTCAGGGCTGCATTTGCCAGCGTACCCAGCCCACTTAACGTAAAACCGGGTTGTAGATTTGCGGCCACCAAATTGAGTTGTTCAGCTTCATGTTGGTTGGTTACACCACGGCGCAATGCCGCCGCCACGCAGACATTCAGCTCAACCTTATGTTTTAACGCCAATTGCAGCCATTCCCGCACCAAATCGTATTCATCACTGGCAGGAGCGGTTAATTGGTTAGCATTCAAAACGCCTTCGCGATAGAAGAAAACACTCGCCAAATGGTGGCCTGAGTTTATCAGCGCTTGTGCAAACTGATAGGCACTGCTGGCCTGCTGGGTGCCATAGGCTGGCCCGGTAACCATCAGACAATATCTTTTCACCTCAGACATTAACGCTCATGCCCCACAAGATCACCGCTTTTGAACTGGCGAATGTAGAGATAAACCGTGTGCTTAGAAATATTTAGCCGTTCAGCAACCTGGTTGATAGCATCTTTGATATCAAAAATACCTTTTTCGTAAAGATTGAGCACAACCTGACGGTTTTTCGCATTGTTTGACACATTGCGATCAGCATTCACTTCCTCGATGGTGAACTCCAGTGTCTGTGCCACCAGGTCATCAACCGATGAGGCAAAGTTGACTGAGGAAGGGACTTCTTGTGTTTCCGGCGGCATAAACGTCTGAATGATTTGCGAGAAAGGCACATCCAGATTCATATTGATACATAGCAGCCCGATAACACGCTGGTCGCGGTTTCGGATTGCGATAGTAACAGATTTCATCAACACACCGCTTTTGGCTCGCGTGAAGTAGGCTCTTGAAACACTACTGTCGGCACCGGCCATATCATGTAGCATCCGCAGCGCAAGGTCTGTTATAGGAGAACCAATCTGCCGGCCTGTGTGTTCACCATTTGCAATTCTTACCGCAGAGCTTTGCAGGTCTTCCAATGAATGCAGTACAATTTCACAGTGACCGCCAATAAGCATCGCCAAGCCATCTACTACCGCTTCATATGATTTGAGTATTTCATGGTCCGTCTGACTGAACCGGCGTTCACCCAGCAAATCCAGCTCACTGGTTTCGCTGCTGAGAAGCGAATTAGACATCGAAA
>JBEGTQ010000149.1:0-2615 GCA_041179305.1 Pseudomonadota bacterium
ATTGTCGAGAGCGACTTCAAATGCTTCCAGGTGGCCTTTACCTGAACGCTGGGCCAGGGTTTCCAGCGCGGTATAGACTATCGATTCTGCAGTAGATTTTTTACCGTCTACCATTAAAATATTTACAAATTTGGCCAGCAGCTCTGATCCAAACTTAGGATCTGGCAGAATTTTACGCTGACCAATAACGCGACGACGTGGCATGGAAATACTCCGTTGTTAATTCAGGATTGCCCAAAACTCTACGAGTTTATTTTGACATTTAGGTTAAAACGTTTGGCCTTACTTAACGGAGAACCATTAAGCCTTTGGCTTCTTCACGCAGTACTTAGAGCGTGATTGCTTACGGTCTTTAACACCCGAGCAGTCAAGCGCACCGCGAACAGTGTGGTAACGCACACCGGGTAAATCTTTTACACGACCACCACGGATCAGGATCACGGAGTGTTCCTGGAGGTTATGACCTTCACCGCCGATGTACGAGGTGACTTCAAAACCATTAGTTAAACGCACACGGCAGACTTTACGCAGTGCGGAGTTAGGTTTTTTTGGAGTGGTGGTATATACGCGGGTACAAACACCACGTTTCTGCGGGCAGGCTTCCAGCGCAGGGACGTTGCTTTTAGCAACCTTCATGCTGCGTGGCTTGCGAACCAGCTGGTTAATTGTTGCCATTATTAAAAAAGCTCCTGGTTTTTGCTTCGTAAACACATGATAAATCCCCCTCGTTTGCATTACTGGCATAGAACGAGGACGCAGAATTTTATGGCTGACTATCTAAGGTGTCAAGAAATATACAGCATTGACTGCATTACCATGCCAATTGTTGCTGATTTTTTAGGGTCAAATCCACGAAGTCAGTATAACCGATTAGCATGGCGCTGTCCGAAATTTGACCAACCAAACCACGAGCGATAACGTCATCTTGCAATACAAATAGCGATGCCGGGTTATTTAACAATAAGTTAAGACTTTCACTGTTTTTCAACACCGCCATTACACCATCTTGCAAAAAGATAATCTCATCTTCAGATGTCGCTAACCTCAGCAACGCAGATAAATCGCAGTGATAGGGAGAATGACTGACTGTAAACAGCATTAGGGATACTCAAACCTCTTTAAAAAGTCAACACCACGTCATAAGTTGCCATTTGGCTACGCAAATCTGCCGGAGAGAGTACCTTCACATTCAGCACCCAATCTATTACTTCACTCAACCCGCGCTGCTGTATTGACGCTGCGCAAATATAACAATTCTCAACATCATATACAGATAAGACACCGAAAGTTGCAATGTAGTTTCTGGCAAGAATTTTTTCCGGTTGCTGTTGGGGGAGCAGTTGCAAGACACCATCTGACAAGAAGAATACACCAATATCTCTACTGAGTGCAGCAGTGGCCAGCAAGGCATCTAACCCCTCCCGCCCCGCCGAATTACCGTGCGGACCTTGGGTGAAGACAAAAGCAATACGTTTCACTTTCATTAAAATTGCACCATGCGATCACATGTCAGTGCTGCTTCTGCCAGCGCACCCAGCCCGCGTAACGCAAAACCGGGTTGCAGGTTTGCCGCCGCCAGATTGAGCTGATCCGCTTCGTTTTGACTGGTGATACCGCGGCGTAATGCCGCAGCGACACAGACATTCAGTTCAACCGCATGTTTTAACGCCAGTTGCTGCCATGCCCGCACCAGATCATATTCATCGCTGGCCGGTGCCGTTAATTGATTAGCATTCAGTACGCCTTCACGATAGAAAAATACAGTGACCAAACGGTGCCCGGCATTAATAACTGCTTGGGCGAATTGATAAGCGCTACTGGCCTGCTGCGTGCCATAAGCTGGCCCGGTAACTAACAGGCAATATTTAACTGCATTCCCACCAGACATCAGCGGTCATGCCCCACGAGGTCACCACTTTTGAATTGGCGGATGTAGAGATAAACAGTGTGTTTAGATATATTAAGGCGCTCAGCAACCTGATTGATAGCATCTTTGATATCAAAAATGCCTTTTTCATAAAGATTGAGAACGACCTGGCGGTTCTTGGCATTGTTAGAAACATTGCGATTCGCATTGACTTCTTCAATGGTGAATTCCAATGCTTGTGCCACCAGGTCGTCGATCGATGAAGCAAAGTTAACTGAGGAAGGGACTTCCTGCGTTTCTGGCGGCATAAAAGTCTGGATAATTTGCGAGAAAGGAACATCCAGATTGATGTTGATGCAAAGTAAACCAATCACCAACTGGTCACAATTACGGATAGCGATGGTGACCGATTTCATCAGGACGCCGCTTTTGGCTCGCGTGAAGTAGGCTCTTGAAACACTACTGTCCGCACCCGCCATATCGTGCAGCATCCGCAACGCCAGATCAGTTATTGGCGAACCAATCTGCCGCCCGGTATGTTCACCATTTGCAATCCTCACCGCAGAGCTTTTCAGGTCTTCCAATGAATGCAGCACAATTTCACAGTGACCGCCAATAAGCATGGCTAAGCCATCTACTACCGCTTCATATGATTTGAGTATTTCATGGTCCGTCTGACTGAACCGGCGTTCACCCAGCAAATCCAGCTCACTGGTTTCGCTGCTGAGAAGCGAATTAGACATCGAAA
>JBEGTQ010000150.1:0-7240 GCA_041179305.1 Pseudomonadota bacterium
CGCGACCATCGAAACAATAGCCTCATGGCCGGAAACGGTAGCGTAAATCAATGGGTTATTGATGCGTTGGCGGCGAAACCACAGATCAATACGTTTTCGCGATGGGCCGTGCTCCGGCAAAATAAACGGAATAGTGGCCCAATCGGGTTGGTCAATAGATACCTGTGAACGCACCGCACAAGGCAGTGCAGGAGCAATCAAAACCAACGGTATCTCGCCTATTTGGGTAAAAAACACATTGGCAGGCAGCACTTCAGGGTGGCCAGCGATAGCCAGATCAGCTTCATTAGATTGCACTTTATCAACTGCATCGGCGGCATCACCGGTAGTAAGCTTGATTTCAACCAACGGATGGCGTGCCCGAAAGCGGTCGAGAATCGGCGGTAAATGGCTGTAAGCTGCGGTGACGGAGCAAAATAGCCGCAGTTCGCCGCTCAGCGATGGCCCATGTTGATCCAAGGCATGGCGCAACTGTTGATATTGTAACAATGTCTGCTGAGCAAAATCTTTGAGTTGTGTACCCGCATCGGTTAGTTGCACCGTGCGGTTATCGCGTAAAAATAGGGGCTGGCCGATGGTCTCTTCCAGCCGCTGGATCTGGCGAGAAAGCGTGGATGGACTGACGTGCATTGCTTTGGCGGTGCGGCCAAAATGGCGGCTGTCAGTCAAATGCAGAAACAACTTCAGATCACGTAGGTCCATAACCGGTAGCCTTTTGGGGATAGATAAGTGATTCGGGTTATTGTGCGCAGTCAATACACCTGCATCTTAAAAGATGACGGCTACAAATTGCATTGCAAAAACTGCAATATCATATTGTTAATATATCAATTTCAGCAATAACTTTCTTGTCATATAGTGAGTTCAAGATAATCCCCGAAACAGACAGAGAATGTGAGAAAACAGCAAAATCCCCCTTTATTTGCAAACAAATTATTCGCTGGCAGTCACTGGAATACATAGCGGCTTCCACAAAACAGAACCAGAACGGAGTAATATTATGGCTAACTATTTCAACACATTGAACTTGCGTCAGCAGTTGGCGCAATTAGGTAAGTGTCGCTTTATGGCTCGCGACGAATTCACCGATGAAGCAGGTTACCTGAAAGGTAAAAAAGTGGTGATCGTCGGCTGTGGCGCACAAGGCTTGAACCAAGGCTTAAACATGCGTGATTCCGGTCTGGATGTGGCTTACGCCCTGCGTCAAGAAGCCATTGCCGGGCAGCGCGCTTCATGGCGCAAAGCGACCGAAAACAGCTTTAAAGTAGGCAGTTTCGAAGAGTTGATCCCACAGGCAGATTTGGTGGTCAACCTGACGCCAGACAAACAGCATTCCGCCGTCGTTGAAGTCATTCAGCCGCTAATGAAAGAGGGTTCAGCACTGGGTTATTCTCATGGTTTTAACATTGTTGAAGTGGGGGAACAGATTCGTAAAGACATCACAGTGGTAATGGTTGCGCCAAAATGCCCTGGTACCGAAGTGCGTGAAGAATTCAAGCGTGGTTTTGGCGTGCCAACGCTGATAGCGGTTCATCCAGAAAACGATCCTAAAGGCGAAGGCATGGCAATTGCCAAGGCTTGGGCGGCAGCGACGGGCGGCCATCGTGCTGGCGTGTTGGAATCTTCTTTCGTTGCGGAAGTAAAATCAGACTTGATGGGCGAGCAAACTATTCTGTGTGGTATGTTGCAGGCCGGTTCACTACTGTGTTTTGACAAATTGGTTTCTGAAGGTATTAACGCCGCTTACGCTGAAAAACTGATCCAATTCGGTTGGGAAACGATCACCGAAGCGCTGAAACAGGGCGGTATTACGCTGATGATGGATCGTCTATCAAACCCAGCTAAACTGCGTGCTTATGCGTTGTCTGAGCAACTGAAAAAGATTATGGCGCCCTTGTTCCAGAAACACATGGACGACATCATTTCCGGTGCTTTCTCCAGTGGCATGATAGCCGACTGGGCAGAAGACGATGTTAACCTGCTGAACTGGCGTGAAGCAACTGGCAGAACAGCATTCGAGAATGCGCCACAGTTTGAAGGTAAAATCTCCGAACAAGAATACTTTGATCACGGCGTATTGATGATTGCTATGGTGAAAGCAGGCGTTGAGCTGGCATTCGAAACCATGGTTGACTCAGGTATTATTGAGGAATCCGCTTACTACGAATCATTGCATGAGCTGCCCTTGATCGCCAATACTATTGCTCGTAAGCGCCTGTATGAAATGAACGTGGTCATCTCAGATACTGCGGAATATGGTAACTATTTGTTTGCCAATGCAGCCATTCCACTGCTGAAAGATAACTTTATGAATTCTCTACAAGCAGGCGATCTGGGTAAAAGTGTTGCCGGTACTGCGGTTGATAATGCGCAACTGCGTAATGTAAACGAAGCCATCCGTAACCACCCCATCGAAGCGGTAGGCCACAAACTGCGGGGGTATATGACCGACATGAAACGTATCGCGGTTGCGGGCTAATCAAGCTGGCTTGATAGCTATCCGTCATCAGGCTTCCTGAAAGCCTCACCGCAATGTGTCATTCATGGCATTTGCCCATCAGATCACTTGCCACGTTATTGAGGTGAAAATATCACTTCTGATCAGGTTGCCAAATTCAGTGTGCCATTACAGCCATTGTTAACGGTACGTCAACGTAAAGGTAGCGGTGGCATTGGCCACCCCACCGGTCACGTTTTTTGCCGTTTGGTAATAGCGCGCGGCAAACTGCAAATTCTGAGTACCAGCCCTTGTATTCTTGAGAATAGTATGATTGTGTTTCAGCTGCATACCCTTATTGTTATTTGGATTACGCTCTAAATTGATCAGTTGTACTCCTACCCCCGTGGCCGTCTTGCTATCGTTAGGATCATTCAGCGCCAGGATATTGTCCCTTCCGGGCACCGTGGCACCGTCAAAGCTGATGCTCACATTGGTACCAGCATCACACTCAAGCCTAATGGTGAACGGCACTTTGTCAGAGAATCGCTGCGTGGAATTGAAATATTTTTGCGCAGAGACACGACCCATTGGTACCGGAATGATACTTTGCCCCACGCTGCAGGCAGCTACTTTCACCGTAAACGGTTTGATGACAAATGTAACTAAATCATGCTCATCTTGGCCATTTAATTTACGCTTTACACTTAATGTAACACTGAATCCTTTAAATTCCCCGGGCTTAATTTGAGGTGATGCCCTTAACTCAAAGTCATCTCGAAACACTACTATTCCAGTTGCTTCTTTGAATTCTCGCGTGAATGCCGATGCATTATTTAATGCAAATTTGGTAGGAGTCACATGTGAAGCAGCCGGGCTATGATGCACCCAATAAAGTTCAATTCCTTCATAGGAGGTTAATCGCGTTAATCTGTTTTTTCCAGTGACTCCAGGCCCATAATCGCTATTTTTTGCTGACAGCGAGTATACCCAAGCATCCCCAGAATTCGGGATAATAGTTGGTAGTTTACTATTATCACATGTTACGAGAGTAGTCACAGAGTAGTGGGATAAGCTACGTCCTGACGAAATATCACGTTTAATAACGCCGTCGGGTTGTAAATTCAGCCATACCAGACGGTGATCCGCCTTGCAGTTGCCCCATGCGGAGCCGGCTGCCATACCCGCCAATAACAGCATAATCTCAAACACATATCTGCGACGAAATATACCCATTTTACTTTTGTATTTTTTCATGATGATGGCCTCATGTACTTTTTGATTAAGGCGGATCTTTTCGGTAACTGATTAACCGCCAGCGTCTTCCCCATCACGCCTGCACGCCCTGCCATTTTCGCCTTTACTGGCATACTGCACTCAGCTTGATCACTGGCACAGTGCCAGATGACGATGCCGGCAATGCAAACGACGCCACGCAGCTCTGACCCGGCCCACTGCCCCACATCACCCGTACGGCGCCCGTTGCTGGCACCCCAGCCAGGTAAACGTTGCCGCCATCCCCTACGATCCCCGCACTGGTTTGTCCCTCGCCGCTCAGTGAGGCCGTTGCACCGAACGGCACCGGTTTGCCCTGATAGCTCAAAGCAATCAGCGCCCGGGCGCCAAGCTGGGTTTTGAAATCAGCCAGCACCACCGCTCCAGCCGTCGGTACCACCATTTTCACCGCCCCATCCAAATCAACTTTGTCACCCAGTGTACTGGTGTCCAACGCTATCTGGTTTTTACGGTAGGTGCCTACGTACGGCACCACCGCATACCCACGGCTGTCGGTGTAGATTCCAGCCTGGTTCTGCACCCTCACATCATCCGCTCCTGGCGCTCGCACCAGCACTATGCTGTCGCCCAGCGACTGGGCCAGCGTGACCCCGTACGGGTGCACCAGCACGCCACCCTCGATCCCGTAGTTCATCTGCTGGCTGTTCTGGCTGTAGTTGTAACCGCCATTGACCTGGGCTATTGATCCCTTGTACGTCGCCGATAGGTTGCCCGCAGTCCCCTCGCCCTGGTTGCCGTAACTTTCATTCAATGCGTAACTCAGGTTGCTGTCTTCCAACGCCAGACCGCTTATCCCTACCTGTTGGCGTGACTTTCCATGGTTGTCGTACTGGATGTTGTAATTGGCCCAAGCGTTATTCAGCCAGTTGCTCAGCGACACCTGCACGTTGAACGTCACCTGCCGGTCGTTGCGGTTTTGCGGGGTCTGAGCCTCGCTAAAGTTCAGCCCGTACGACACGCCATTGACGTTCACGTTGTAGCCGGCGTTCACCGTGCGCGCCTGCCCGGACAGGCGCCAGTAATCCTGCTGATAGGCATTTATGTACAGATTGCCGTACTCAGCCAGAGACTGGCTGACCTGTATCTGGATCTTGTTGCGCTTGGTAAAGCGTTGAGACCAGTCGCTGACCTCACGGAGATCAACTTCATTGGCCTCACGAAAATCATAGAATCCCGAGGTAGAGTAACGATAGCCTGCGAGGGTAAAAGTGGTGCCGCTCTGGAATACGTCCTTCGCGTACTGTATCCGGTAGGATTGCCCCTGATGCGTACTGTCGTCCCGCAGGGTGGTTCTCGCCTGAGTTATATCCAGCGACAGCGATCCCAGATGGCCCAGCCCCTGGCCGATCCCAAGCAGAGCCGCCTGGTATTTACCTGCCAACTGGGTACCGCCGTACAAAGTCAGGGTGTTGCTGACGCCGTAAATGATGCTCGGCTGCAAAAATGTCGGGGTACGAGCGTCGGCGCTGGTGGTTCGGTATTCTCCTCCGGTCAGGGCGTAGCGCCAGTGCCCTTCCCGCTGCATGACAGGCACTGCCGAAAACGGCTGGACAAAGGTTGATTCCGAGCCGTCATTCTCCCGTACTGTGACCGTCAGATCACCGCTACTGGAGGTGGGATACAGATCCTGCAGGGTAAAGGCACCCGGCGCCACGTAGCGCTGATAAATGATGTAACCGTTCTGACGCACCGTGACCTGGGCATTAGAGCGGGCAATCCCGTGTACCACGGGGGCAAAGCCGCGCAGGCTGTCCGGCAACATGTTGTCGTCCGACGCCAACTGCACACCGAGAAACGGCACGCTGTCAAATACATTTCCGGACGTGGTGGTTTCCCCCAGAGTCAGTTGCCCCTTCAGCCGTTGAATGTCCCGCTGGGCATAGGTGTTAATGTTTTGCCAGCTTTCTTGCGTCAGCGTCTGGGTTTGAAGCACATTATTTTCGTTGAGCGGGTCACGGGTACTTCTGCTGTTCGAATACACAGTGTTGTTACGCAAACGCCAGGGTCCAATATTCAGCCCGGTCCTCAGATTCAGGTAGGCATTGCTGCTATCACCACGGCCGTTACGCTGCTGCGTGTTGGAACCGGTGGCATTGTAGTTCATCAGGAAAGCCGTCAGCCCCTGATCCCATAACGACGGATCAACGGCATTACGTGCCTGAAAATTCAGGGCGGCCTGCGGCACACTCAGATCCAGTCGTTGATGATTAAAATCAAAGGTGCTATCAGCCTGTGGAATGTATTTTCCCAGATCGATAACCGTCTCTTCAGGTTGTAACATTGCCAGTGCCGGAAACGCTGCGGTATTGACTCCCATGGCAGCCAGGTCTGCCACGCGCAGGATCGGCACAAGGCGCTTGCCTCCTTGCACGAACGTCACGTTGCGGGTGTCGATCCGTTCCTTGTTGAGATAGACATCGACGCGATAGGTGCCCGGCAACTGTTCGCCGGCAGAAAAAATCGACAGATCAACGACATTCTGACCCGGCAGTCTGACGTCCAGCGCATTCGGGTCAAAGTACATCTCGGCGTGAGCCGGCGCCAGCAAACGCAGCTCGCCCAGCAACAGGCTCAATTGAAGCGGAACGACGCAGGCCTGGCGTACCATTACGGTCAGCCGACGTTTCAGCGACGGGGAAAACACTGGCGTGAAAGAACATGGAAAAAACGCGTTCGGATACATAGGCTGACCCTGCCGTTCAACGAAAAAAACGCCTGGCATCGGACAAATCGGTTATTGTTTTGCTGCCGGCGTGATGCCGCCGTAGTCGTTGATGGCCTGCCAACTGAGCGTGCCGCTGCTTACCGGCGCCGTCATCTGCTGCGAACCGAACGGGGCAACCATCGGCGGTTCGCTGACTTCAGCACTCCCGACTTTGACGTTGAAAAACGACACGTAATAGGGGGTCGGATTGGTTACTGTCAGTTGAGCGCCCTGCCGCTGCCAGGTCAGCGCCTTGTACGCCTCATTGGCGTTGCCGGCCAGCCCTTTCGGCCGGTAAAACAGCTTGATACGCGAACGAACCGAGATCAACAGCCGGTTGGTGTCCACACGTTCGGTCTCAGCGATGGATTTGCTATTGAGCCAGAATAGCGATTCCCTGTCGGCAGGCAGAGCAGGACTACCGGTGTAGGCCAACCGCAGAATATTGTCTTCACCGCCGTTCAACCGGAACAAGGGAGGAGTCAACGCAAACGGCACCGTTGCCGTATCACCTTCACGGCCGTTCTCCACCCACGACTGCATCAGATAAGCTGTCCCCTTGTCTTGATTGCTCAGCGTCAGCGACGTTTCGTTTTTGCCAGCGTCATATACCAGTCGCGTACCGCCGACCACCACACCGGCCAGAGCCATGCCCTGACTCAGCAGCATCACGCTGGCGGCCAATGCACTGCTCTGTACCCATTTCATACATCCTCTCACTGCACATTCCCCTGAAAAATAGCTCCCCCACGGGGAGAAACGGCGAAATAACCCGCCGGAATAAAAACCGTCATGCGCGGGCA
>JBEGTQ010000151.1:0-9661 GCA_041179305.1 Pseudomonadota bacterium
CTTTCTGAGTCAGATGTTTTCCCTGCATGCAAAGGGATCTCCAGTAGGGCCAGAACGGTGATTTTATCCGGGTCTAGCCAGTGGGTCACTTTGTTGCATTTCAACTGGGAATGGGGCAGTGACTCCGGCAATAACTCAGCGGCCAGATAACAGCGTAAATTCACTATTCTGGAAATGTCTCGCATCGTAACCCGTGATTTTCATTGATTACATTGGGTTTATGCTATGAATTATAAAGATAATGTTATATATGTGAGGGGGATAAGAGGATGAACTCAACGCCCGAATATACGCTGCTTTCAGGCGTTGAAAATTACAGATTAAATAAACGTAGATATTAGATCGAGAGCTGTTCCATCTTTTGTAAAATACGCTTATCCGATACCGGATAAGGTGTTCCGAGTTGCTGAGAAAAGAGGCTGACACGCAACTCTTCGATCATCCAACGCACTCCTTTTATCTCCTCATCCTGTTGGCGTTTTGGCGGCAACTTATTGAGCCATTGCTGCCACATTTGTTGAATATGTTCTACCCGTAGCATTTGAGCGCGGTCACGATGAGGATCCTCGGCCAGCTTCTCTAGCCGGCGCTCTATCGCTCGCAAATACCGCAACGTATCTGGCAGGCGTTTCCAGCCGTTATTGGTCACAAAACCACGATAAATCAAACCACCAAGCTGCGCTTTGATATCCGACAACGCCAGCGCCTGAGAAATATCTACCCGCCCTTTCAAACGCTTATTTATACTGAATACCATCGTCAGGATCTGCTCAACCTGTTGCGCGATATCGACCACCGTATCATTCAGCTCAGCGCGAATTTTTTCCTGTAGACGAGCAAAATCCGCCTGTTGCCAAACCGGGCCACCATATTGCGCGACCAATTTATCGACACCACAGGCGATGCAATCATCAATCAGATCCAGCACGTTGCCATACGTATTAAAATACAATCCCAGCTTGGATTTATTTGGCAGTTTTTCGTGTAAATACTTGATCGGAGAAGGAATATTTATCAGTAATAAACGGCGCGTCCCTTGCCACATTGCTTGTTGTTGCTGGGATTCGCTATCAAACAGGCGGATGGCCACACTGTCTTTCTCATCCACCAGCGCTGGGTAAGCTTTAACTTCGTGGCCGCCACGGCGTTGCTCATAGCGCACCGGCAAGTCACCAAAGCTCCAAATGCGCAGATCATTTTGTTCAATGCCGTCATCGGCAACCGCAGAAAGGGTTTCCTGTACTTTTTCCTTCAACTGTCCCTTCAGTGCAGCGAGATCTTTGCCTTCTCGCAACGTGCGATTTTTGTCATCCAGCACTCTGAATGTCATTTTAAGATGGTCTGGTACCTGATCCCACTGCCACGCTTCTCGTGACACTGTCACGCCAGTCATGCGCCGCAGTTCGTGCTCCAGCGCATCCAGCAGGCCGATTTCCATTGGTGTTACTCGCGCCAAAAACGCCTCAGCGTAGTTGGGAGCGGGCACAAAATTGCGCCGTACCGGCTTTGGCAATGATTTGATAAGTGCGATTACCCGTTCACGGCGGATCGCTGGAATTTGCCAGTCAAAACCCTGTTCTTGAATTTGGTTGAGGATTGATAGCGGAATATGAACCGTGACACCATCGGCATCAGTGCCTGGCTCGAATTGATAGGATAATCGCAGTTTAATTGAACCTTGATACCAAAAATTGGGGTAATCCAATGGGTTAACTTGGTTCGCGCCCTCTTTGATAAGCATGGTTTTCTCAAAGTTAAGCAATTCCGGCTGGGTCTGACTGGTTTTCTTCCACCAGCTATCAAAATGACGGGCAGAAATCACGTCATGGCCAATACGTTGTTCGTAGAAATTAAACAATATTTCATCATCAACCAGAATGTCACGTCGGCGCGATTTATGCTCCAGCTCTTCTACTTCTGCCAATAATTTGAGATTAGCGCGGAAGAAGGCATGACGCGTTTGCCAATCCCCACCCACCAAGCCGTGGCGGATAAACAACTCACGGCACAGCGGCGAATCAATCGAGCCGTAATTGATCTTCCGCTCCGCCACAATAGGCAGGCCAAATAAGGTCACTTTTTCACTGGCCATCACCGCACCCGGCGCTTTTTCCCAATGCGGGTCACTGTAATGGTGTTTCACCAAATGCGGCGCCAGGGGTTCGATCCATTCCGGTTCAATACGCGCCGCAACGCGCCCCCACAGGCGGCTGGTTTCAACCAATTCCGCCACCATCACCCATTTCGGTGGTTTTTTGAATAACCCTGAACCAGGGAAAATAGTAAAACGGGCATTCCGTGCACCAGTATACTCTTTTTTATCAACGTCTTTTTGGCCAATATGCGAGAGCAGCCCGGTCAGTATCGCCGTATGTACACTGCGATAGTCAGCAGCCACGCTATTTACCGGTATCCCCAGTTCTTTCACCACCTGACGCAGTTGCGTGTAGATATCCTGCCATTCACGTACCCGCAGATAGTTGAGGAAATCGCTGCGACACAGCTTGCGGAACTGCGCCGAAGACAACTCTTTTTGCTGTTCTTTCAGGTAGTCCCATAAATTAACAAACGCCAGGAAGTCCGAATCTTTATCCGCAAAACGGCGATGTTTTTCATCGGAGGCCTGCTGCTTATCCATCGGCCGTTCGCGAGGGTCCTGGATCGAGAGCGCCGAGGTAATGATCATCAGTTCACGAACACTGCCGCTTCGCTGTGCTTCCAACACCATACGCGCTAACCGTGGATCGACCGGTAACTGTGCCAACTGGCGTCCCAACGGCGTCAGTTGTTGATGGCCGTTGCTGGCCGTTTGTATCGCCCCCAGTTCTTCCAACAAGCGTACACCGTCTTGAATATTACGTTTATCCGGCGCTTCAACGAAGGGAAATGCAGCAATATCCCCCAGACCGAGGGACGTCATTTGCAGAATAACGGACGCCAGATTGGTACGCAGAATCTCTGGATCGGTAAATGCAGGGCGAGAGAGGAAATCCTGCTCTGCGTAGAGACGGATACAGACACCATCGGAGACACGGCCGCAGCGCCCTTTTCGCTGATTCGCCGACGCCTGAGATATCGGTTCGATCGGTAAACGTTGCACTTTGGTACGGAAGCTATAGCGGCTAATCCGGGCGGTGCCGGGATCAATCACATATTTGATACCCGGCACCGTCAGCGAGGTTTCAGCCACGTTGGTTGCCAGCACAATGCGCCGCCCATGATGGGGCTGAAATACCCGGTTCTGCTCGCTATTCGACAGGCGGGCATACAGCGGCAACACTTCAGTATGCGGCAAATTTTGCTTCATCAGCGCGTCTGCAGTATCACGAATTTCGCGTTCACCACTCATAAAGATCAGAATATCACCGGGGCTTTCCCGACCCAGTTCACCGATCGCATCAAAAATGGCTTGTAACTGATCGCGCTCAACATCATCGGCACCATCGACTACCGGCCGATAACGTACGTCTACCGGATAGGTACGGCCTGAAACCTCAATGATTGGTGCATGATTGAAATGACGCGAAAAACGCTGTAGATCGATGGTTGCAGAGGTAATAATAACTTTCAGCTCCGGGCGTTTGGGCAATAACGCCCGCAGATAACCCAAGATAAAATCAATATTCAGGCTGCGTTCATGAGCTTCATCAATGATCAGGGTGTCATATTGTAGCAGCAAGCTGTCCTGCTGAATCTCCGCCAGCAAAATACCGTCGGTCATTAATTTGACCAGTGTATTCTCGCCAACCTGATCGTTAAAACGGACTTTATAACCGACGCCGCCGCCGAGCGAACTATCCAGTTCATCGGCAATGCGGTTTGCTACTGTCCGCGCCGCCAACCGCCGTGGTTGGGTATGGCCGATCATCCCTTTCACCCCACGCCCCAGTTCCAGGCAGATTTTCGGTATTTGGGTCGTTTTACCAGAGCCAGTCTCACCGGCAACAATCACTACTTGATGATCACGGATAGCATTATAGATATCCTGCTTTTTTTGACTAACCGGTAAACTTTCAGGATAGGTAATTACGGGGCACGCAGCACGACGGCGGGTGACCCTCTGCATGGCAAGGCCAATCTCAGTTTCAATTTCGCAAGTAAGAGCCGCTACTGCGTTGGGATTATTGACTTTTCGTGCGTTTTGCAACCGACGTCGCAGGCGTTGTTGGTCACAGAGCATCAACTCACCAAGTTGGGTGGATAATGCTGCGAGCAAAGATTTCACGTTCAGTATTCCTTGTTGCGATGCGGCTGCCACTAAAAGTATTAGCCGGTTTTTTTATTCATCTGGTGATGCTGTTATTCATTGATAGATAATTCTGACCAGCGAATATTATTCTGTTTATTAATCATAAATCCTTACCGTAGAGGGTAACACAACCCCGCTTTATACCGTAAGTCAGGCCGTATCTCGCTCACATCTATTTATTCAAAAAAATCGAATAAAAAACACAAAACATTGCGCTATCACCGTATTTAAAATAGGAATAAAGTGTATTTCATTGCAAAGGCACGTCACCTAACGCTATGTTATATAATAAGGATTTATGATGAAAAAAATTCTAATTCTGAAATAAAGCATTCTTGCCAGTCATTCACAGTCCAACAAATTGGCTAATTTTTTTGTTGAACAATGGCAGGCAACCCACGCAGATGATCAGATGACAGTACGTGATCTGGCGGCTCAACCGATCCCGGTATTAGACGGTGAATTAGTGGGTGCTCTGCGCCCTTCTGACGCCGCTTTGACGCCACGTCAAGAAGATGCGCTGGCACTGTCTGACCAGCTAATTGCTGAGTTACAAGAGAATGACGTCATCGTGATAGCAGCACCGATGTACAACTTCAACATCCCGACGCAGTTAAAAAATTATTTTGACCTGATTGCCCGTGCTGGCGTGACATTCCGCTACACAGAAACAGGCCCGGTGGGTTTGGTGACCGGTAAACGAGCCATTATCCTGACCAGTCGTGGTGGTATTCATAAAGATACCCCAACGGATCTGGTGGCACCTTACCTGCGCCTGTTCCTGGGTTTTATCGGTATTAGCAATGTTGAGTTCGTCTTTGCTGAAGGTATTGCTTACGGCCCAGAAGGGGCAATTAAAGCACAGGCCGATGCCAAAGAATCACTGATTCAGGTTATTAGCGCATAATTATGACTTCATATAAAGACGGGTGTTTTGAACGCTTGATAGTCTGGCTATCCTCAGCGTATCAAAGCAACCCGGTAAAAATATTCAGCGCCGCATCCACTGGCCATTAATACCGCGCACATATTCACCAGATGCTGCACGGTTAACCAGCTTCTGACCTGCCAACCTGGCGACATCTTCAATAGAGATATGGTTTTTCTGCGCTACTTCCTGGTATCTCTCGCTGCGGGCAATATTGATTTGCTCCACCAACGCGAGTGTTTCAGCATCTTTTTTAACGGGTGCCAAATAACCGCTCAGCGTTTCCCCCACTCGACCTTGCTGCTTCGCCTGTTCTACTGTCAGGGCAAATGTCATCGAACTGAACAACAGGCTGCCCGCCCATGCCATATAAGGTAATACTGTGCGGAGCTGCCGCAACCTTGCACCCAATATAGACACAGCAATCCCACCTGAAATTTGCTTTTTCATATTGGTTCCCTAGAATAGATTAGATTGATTTTTAAGCAAATTTTCCACATCTTTGTCGACTTTGATCTGGATTTCATGCTCAATTTTGACGTTCATATTGATAGTGATAGGTTTTTCCGGAGTTGCTACCTCAAGGCGTACACAGCCACTGAGCAGTAAAATACCCAGCGTTATCGCCATACGTTCCCCTGTCAAGCTCTTCATTCCCTGGTCCTCGCCGATGTTTTTGGTTGTGAAAAATTGGTTGGTTGCAGCGAAATGGCCGGTTGTGCCGACAGCGTTTGCTGTAGCCATTCTTGTAAATTATCGCCAAAACGCAGGCTGCGCCAGAGTTGGAATATATTCTCCTGGTGCTGATAATTCAGTATGATCTCACGTTTATTATTTTTCTGCGTATTGATACCCTGCGTTTTTGACGTTAGCGTCAATTGACCCAGATTATCCAGCTCCACTTTAGCATTCGATTGATATATTTCCATGTAGCGCAGCCAGTCAACTGCGGCACCAGCAACAATATTACTCTCACTGATCGAATTAGCCAGATCCTGGTCTAAACGCAGTGTCACCATGCCATCATTGGCAATCCAGCCATTGCGCACCAGCCATTGTGGGTTATTAAAATAAAGCGGCAATTCACCGTCCACTTTACCTGACATGGCAAATTGCTTAGGTTGTAATACGGTAAACAGTACGCTCAGATCGATAGCTTTTAACTTCAGCACCGCAGCGTCATGTTGCGGTAAACGTAATGCTGATAAACTCATATGCCCATTGAGGATATCCATGCCCACATGACTTAAAGTTAACGGCGCATCTTCTGAGTAAGGATAAGTCCCTTGTAAGTCTGCGGTAATATTTTTCATTTCAAATAAGTTATTGAGCGAGGCAATCCGCAGCATGACGGGTTGTTTTTCTCCTAGCTGCCAGTAGTGATTTTTCAGTCGATAAGGCATCACAAAATCCAACCCACTGAGTTCGCCATCTTTCAACCACATCCCGCCGTTCTTCACCACCGAATGTCCTCCGGCGATAAAGCCTTGCTCACGCGCCGCCGAGAACGCGGCCTGTGCATAAAATTCACCATCACGCAGCTTGATGCCAAGCTCTTCAGAAAGAAGTGGCTGGAATACCATCAACGGCTGTTTAGGCCACCAGCCCTCACCGCGCAAGCGCTCCCCATCCCAACGGCCGCGCAGGGAGATCGGCTCTATAGTGTCAGCCTGTAATTGCCCCTGCCACAGAAAACTATCCGGATCACGGCCATTAAGTTGCAGCGACAGCACCGCAGGCGGCAGATAACCGCCACCGTCACTGAATGTCACTTTCTTTGCGGCCAATTCAAGCCCCGCAATCAAAGCCGGATGATGGTTATCACGCTGCCAGATCAATGGCTTCACTAATGTCAGGCGTGGCGCTGCCACGTTAATCAGGCCATACTGCAAGCGATCAAAGCCAGTCGATAGCTTATCGACCGTGATCACGGTATCGCGCCAACTCCCGTTACCCGTCACATCCCAACGAGCCGCTAAGGGTGGCAGGTTACCCTTACCCCAATAGCGCCATTGCCAGTGACCTTTATCGGGCCAAAACGCCTGCGCCTGACCATCCAGATGTAGATTGACACTCCCCCAGTAGCTGTCCTGCGCATCAACAATAGCCTGTAAACGCCCTGTAACGCCCGCAGCGGTGACCGTGACGCCCGCCAGTGGCCAGCGTGCATCTTTTATGCGTAATTCGGGTGTCACGTTACCATAGGCTCGCAGCAACGCCCCGGGATGCAGTACCCACGTGGGATTCAGCACCGACCCCTTCAACACGCCAGGAATGGTCGCGGTCAACACCATCTTTTCCATATTCGCCTGCCCGCTGAGCTGGAATTTTAACTCACTGTTAATCATGCTCAGATTGCCCGGACCGAGGGTCAACACCGCATTCGCTTTGCCATTCTTACCTGAGGTAATCACATTGATACGGGCATCAATCGAGGCCTGATCCAGACCGTGATCCCAGTCGTGTAATGTCAGGCTAACCCCACCATTCATGGGCTGTTGGCCATAAGGCCATTGCCATTGACCCGCAATTATCTGAATCTGACGGGCGGAAACCTGCCACGGTAAATACGCCAGAGGCTGGCTGTCGCCCTGTTCCGTCAATGTTAAGACACCCTGCTGCTGCTGCCAGTGCAGCTTCAGTAATAACGGATTAGAGAGATAATCGGTGGTCAATACGCCATCCAGCACACCTTGTTGTGGCCATTCGTCCAGTGACAACGGGATTTTGATTTTACCACTGAGCTGTAACGGTTGCGGCAGGCCAGGCACAGCAATAGAAAATTGATGCAGACTAAAGTGCTGTTGCTCATCCAAGGTAGCAGCAAAACTAAGCTGTTGCCCCTGATAGTGCAGTTCCTGTGTGAGTTTATCTTGTGAGGAGAGTGTCAGTTTGCCGGCATATTGCTGCCACGGCGTTATCAGCAAATTGCCAATATCCAGATCCAGCAGCGACAGTTGTTGCTGCCAGTAAGCCAGGTCTTGCGATGCGCTATCTTTACTGGAGGGGAGTTTGCTCAGACAAGCGGTATCGAGGGCCACCTTAACGGCACCCAATTGCCAACGGCCATGCTGGTAACCCACACTCAGTTGGGAGATATCGGCGAGCGTACAGCCCTGCGCCAAATAACGCAGTTGGTCAATGCGCAACGCACCATCATGCCATACCGGCGAATGGGCTAGCCTTAACTGTGCCCCCGCCGGCAGCCAATATTCTGCCACTTTAGGTAACCACTGTGGCAAGGTTTTCCATAATGCCACCAGAGAAATTGCGCTGATCAATAACAACCAACCCACTATTCTTGCGCATTTAGCCATGACTTGCCTTATTTTATCACCGACCAGATTCACCTTGTGCTTTAATCCCTGCAAGATACCATAAATATTATTTATGGTATCTTGTTTCAAATTGTATGATTTATTCAAATATGCTAGATTGAACCCGTTATTTTAGCGGAGAAATCACGATGAAATTAGCCGTTTACAGTACCAAACAGTATGATCGCAAATACCTCAATTCGGTCAATAAACATTTTGGTTTTGAATTGGAGTTTTTCGACTTTCTGTTAACCCCAAAAACAGCAAAAATGGCTGAGGGCTGTCAGGCGGTATGTATTTTTGTCAATGATGATGCTTGCCGCGAGGTATTAACCGAACTGGCCACTGCTGGCGTTAAAACCCTCGCTTTGCGTTGTGCCGGTTTTAATAACGTCGATCTGCAAGCGGCTAAAGAACTGGGCATTCAGGTCGTCCGTGTCCCGGCTTACTCGCCAGAAGCCGTGGCCGAACATGCCGTTGGTATGATGATGAGCCTTAACCGCCGCATTCATCGTGCCTATCAGCGAACCCGTGATGCCAACTTCTCATTAGAAGGCCTGATTGGTTTCAATATGCACAACCGCACTGCGGGGATTATTGGTACCGGGAAAATCGGTATAGCTACCCTGCGCATTCTGAACGGTTTCGGTATGAAATTGCTGGCCTATGACCCGTATCCTGGCCAGCAAGCACTGGCGTTAGGGGCTGAATATGTCAGTCTGGATACCTTGTATGCACAATCTGATGTCATTTCACTGCATTGCCCGATGACATCAGACAACTATCATCTGCTCAATAAAGAGTCATTTGATAAAATGAAAGACGGCGTAATGATCATCAACACCAGTCGCGGTGGTTTGATTGATTCCGCCGCCGCAATCAACGCACTAAAACAGCAGAAGATTGGGGCGCTTGGTATGGACGTTTATGAGAATGAACGCGACTTGTTCTTTGAAGATAAATCCAATGATGTGATTCAGGATGACATTTTCCGCCGTCTCTCTTCATGTCATAACGTGCTATTTACCGGGCATCAGGCCTTCCTGACTGAAGAAGCTTTGACCAGTATTTCTAATATAACCATGCAGAATATCGCCCAACTGAATAATAACCAACCTTGCCCGAATGTGATTACCGCCTGATGACACCAGGCAAATATTAACGCGC
>JBEGTQ010000152.1:0-15042 GCA_041179305.1 Pseudomonadota bacterium
GCCATAAGCACTGAAGTTGTCGGTACACCAGAAGACGACATTGAAACCTGACGGCAACCCTAATAATTTGCAAAATGTCTTTTGCTCCGACGGCCAAAAACATGAGCAATAATACGTTCGAGACGTTGCTCTTGGGCATACCACAGCCCGAGTTGCTGCTTATTATTACCCACAAATGACCACATTTCATCAAGTTCACAAATGAGTTGAATTTGCCGGTTATCCAGAAGGAGCGTGGTTACACATCGTGGCGCGAGTTTTTTAGCGTGCGCATAACAGTATTAATGCTGATATGTATCGCGGATACCGGAGTTGTTCATAGCAAGATCGACAATTTGCTCTTTTATACCGGGATGGCAGGCACGGTACTTGAGTTGAAAGCGCCGTCGGCAGGCCTGACAGCGTTAGCGCTGATGCCCAGTGCGTCCTGAACCGTGCTTTTTAATAATGTCAGCTTGCTCACAAAATGGGCATTTCACATCAATCTTAGCTATCAAACCCTCTCAGATAAATGTGAGAATTTTACCTGATGATCTCCGTATTGAATACATGACCTGTATTTATGCGGCATCGTGAATAGGGTGATTTTATGGACTGACCACATTATACCCCTTTAGCCATCCATGCACCAACACCTCTTATTATCACAATTATGCGGAAGTATTTTTATAAGGGTATGTAAATTTCAGCTTCGCCGGTTATCACTACGGGGTTACGATCTCCTGGCAGAGCTGCAAAACTTTTAATATCAGAGTCAGTGATGGTCTGAGAGTAGGATCCGAACATTCCCACTTGTATATCTTCAAGTTTGTACATTTAGTTTCTTTCCGTCCGCGTAAGCGTAGCGTGGAACCTCGGTGGCGAATGGATGAGGCCTACATCAAAATCAAAGGCCAGTGGAAATATCTGTACCGCGCGGTGGATACTTCAGGCCAGACCATCGACTTCCTGCTGACCGCCAAACGGGATGCTGCAGCTGCATTACGCTTTTTTCGCAAGGCCATTCGACACCACAACGGACACGCCCAATATTAGGATTCAAATTGTTTCGACGAGCACAGACGATCCTGGCCGGCATTGAACTGATACATATGATACGTAAAGGACAATATCAACATCCGCATCCGCAAAATGATGGGTTGTCAGCAGCGGAACAATTTTATCTGTTGGCTGCCTAAATAAACGACAATACCATTTTTGTTGACCTGCCGCCGTTAGCGCGACAGAGCCAAGCATTACCCTATCAAGAACCAAGATCTGCCAGCAAAATATCCCGCATGTTGGGCGCGACAATGTAATTTTAATGTAAAAAATATGTGACTTTGTGCGCAAAAACACACCAATTTTATGCTGATTTTATCCGCTAAACCACGTTAAAAATCCTCTCCCTCTCTCTTGCTATAGAACAAAATAAAACATAACACATTAATTTAAAATACTATTTATTTTATTTTTTTTTGATAGACTGCTATTTATTACTATTTTTCTGATTCTTGATTGTACTTACCTATACGCGTATATGTTAATAAACATACAAGGTAAGCAATGCCGTTTTATACCTGAAAAACTAGTTAAAGGAAATTGCCGTGACTGCCCAGAACAGATTTCGTGATACTGAGATTCGCTCCCCACGTGGCACAAAACTTACAGCCAAAAGTTGGCTGACCGAAGCCCCGTTGCGTATGCTGATGAACAACCTTGATCCTGATGTAGCCGAGAATCCAAAAGAACTCGTCGTTTATGGCGGTATTGGCCGCGCAGCCCGTAACTGGGAATGCTATGACCAGATTATTGAAAACCTTACTCATCTGAACGATGACGAAACCTTGCTGATTCAGTCTGGCAAACCTGTTGGTGTATTCAAAACTCATAATAATGCCCCCAGAGTATTGATAGCCAACTCAAATCTGGTACCTCGTTGGGCTAACTGGGAACATTTTAACGAGTTAGACGCCAAAGGGTTGGCCATGTACGGCCAGATGACAGCGGGCAGTTGGATCTATATCGGCAGCCAAGGCATTGTACAGGGTACCTATGAAACCTTCGTCGAAGCAGGTCGTCAGCACTTTGGTGGCAGCTTGAAAGGACGTTGGCTACTGACTGCTGGGTTGGGTGGTATGGGTGGTGCACAACCGCTGGCAGCCACTCTCGCCGGTGCCTGCTCGCTCAACATTGAGTGTCAGCAGAGCCGAATCGATTTTCGTCTTAAAACCGGTTACGTTGATGAGCAGGCTACCAGCCTAAATGACGCACTGGCGCGTATCAAAAAATATACTGCCGCCGGTGAGGCGGTTTCTATCGCGTTATGCGGCAATGCTGCCGAGATCCTGCCTGAACTTATTAACCGTGGTGTCCGCCCAGACATGGTGACCGACCAAACCAGCGCGCACGATCCTTTGAATGGTTATTTGCCAAAAGGCTGGTCTTGGAAAGAATATCGCCAGCGTGCGCAAACTGAACCTACACTGGTGATTAATGCCGCTAAGGCATCAATGGCTGAACATGTTGAAGCAATGCTTGCCTTCCATAACATGGGTATCCCGACCTTTGATTACGGCAATAACATTCGCCAAATGGCACAAGAGATGGGTGTTACCCATGCTTTTGATTTTCCGGGTTTTGTACCTGCCTACATTCGCCCACTATTTTGTCGTGGTATCGGCCCGTTCTGCTGGGCTGCGCTCTCCGGTAATGCTGACGATATTTACAAAACCGATGCCAAAGTTAAAGAGCTGTTCCCAGATGATGAGCATTTACATCACTGGCTGAATATGGCGCGTGAACGCATCCGTTTCCAAGGCTTACCTGCACGTATTTGCTGGGTCGGTTTAGGTCAGCGCGCCAGGTTGGGCTTAGCCTTTAATGAAATGGTACGTAGCGGTGAATTGTCAGCGCCAATCGTCATTGGTCGCGACCATTTGGATTCCGGTTCAGTCGCCAGCGCTAACCGTGAAACTGAAGCGATGCAGGATGGCTCTGATGCGGTATCCGACTGGCCACTGCTTAATGCTTTACTGAATACGGCCAGTGGTGCAACTTGGGTATCGTTGCATCACGGTGGCGGTGTCGGGATGGGTTTCTCTCAGCATTCGGGGATGGTTGTGGTCTGTGATGGTAGTGATGACGCGGCTGAACGCATTGCCAGAGTATTGCATAACGATCCAGCCACAGGTGTGATGCGCCATGCTGATGCTGGCTATGATATTGCTATTAATTGTGCACAAGAGCAGGGATTAAACCTGCCAATGGTTGCCGCGACTCAAGGGAAAAGGCATGAAAACAGTTAATACCACAATAACACTTAATACCACTGCGCCCCGGCCAGATGACGCTGGCTGACCTGCGGCATATTTACCAACATCCGAGCCGTATCTCTGCGGATGATAGTGCCTACGTATCTATTCAGCAAAGGTTTGGAAAACATTCAAGTATTAATCACGCTGGTAGCCCAGCGTCATGTGAATGAGTTAATGCCAACGCATCAACTACCCAGTCTGTAATAACGACAGGTTTATTTATAACAACAAGCAATCATACCGACCTATGGGTGACCCCAGTATTCGGGATCACCCTCCCTGAAACCCTGCCTGTAAAGGCAAACCAACCTGCTCCCTTAACCAAACCATTCAGCAATAAATATGTGCTGATATTTATTGCGGGTATGGCACCCAATCTCCACCATTCAGGCGGATATAGGGTTTACCTTGATATTGCATCACAACGGCATTGTCATTCTCTGAAACAACGGCGGTTTCCGGCAACCCTTGTGTCAGGGTTTGCCAATCGACATTACTGGCTGTAAATACCTTACCATCGACCATGCGTGACACCAATTCAGAAATAGCCAAATAGCTACTTGGTGTGTTGATCACGACCGGCTTGGCAGGTTGTGGTGCTTTCATGCCGATAAGCTTAATTCCAACAGGAATGTGAGTAATACTTGGGCTTGGGATATCGCGCAGGCCTGACATCTGCATTTTATCACCTACCAGCGCAGCACCGTGCTCTGGTACGACCACCACCATAACTTTACGGCCAGATCTTTCCAACTCGTCGGAGAAAGTATTCAATTGGTCAAATAAGGTCAGGGCACGGGCGCGATAATCGGCACTTTTATTGGTGCCAACGAAGCGATTTCCATCATGTAACGGGATGATATTCATGAAGGTTGCGCTGCGAGCATTGCCGCTTTTCTTCTGCTGCTCTAGCCAGTGGTTCAACAGTTCCATATCGTTGTAAATCGGTTCACCATCAAAGGACGCCAACCGGTTACTGATGCCCTTTTGTGACATCAGAGGCGCGCGCAAATTACCATGGTCTTGAATGTTTTGCAGATAGTCACCGAACCCTCCTGAGTGATCCATCATTAATTGAGATGTGAAACCCAGTTTTGTCAGATTATCAAAAAGATAGCATTGTTGATCTTCCGGTTGATAGAGCGCTTTGTGTGATTGTTGACCACAGCTCGCCCGCAGCAGGCGAATAGATGCCGGGCCACTGTAAGCCGTAGCCGAGTTGAAGTTCTTGAACAGAATATCGAACTTGCTCCACAGTGGATGTTTATCTAACTGGATAGCGTCGATATCTGACCACGACAATGAACAGACATTAATAACCAATAAATCAAACGGTTGTGAATCCGCAGGCAATGAGGCTGGGAACGTCGTGTGGCGGGTTTTTTCCTGCTCATAGAATGCGTTCAGATAGGCTGTCAGGTTAGCATCTGCCGGCGACCCGCTGGCCGCGACCTGATTGCTGCCCTGAGCAGTGGTTGCTGGTTGTGCTATATCTGCTGCGGGTGCCGTCGTTGCTACGGTTTTTGCCGCTGGCAATAACGAAAACACGGGGCCAGTGAGGGTGGCGACATTCAGCCAACCCATTATGGCAACAACAAAAACAGTTACCCGAACCCATTGTGAAATAAACAGATAACCAACCAAAATAACAAAAGCGGTACCGATCATTGTCCAGTTAATGAAACGATTAAATAATTCAATCAGATAACTCGCACCAAAACCCGTTAGCTGAGAACCCTGGCTCATGATGCTATTGATCCCTGGCAACCAGGTATCGTGGTACAGCAAGCCAATTCCTATCGGGATGGCAATCCAATGCCGCCAACGGTGAACCCGATAGGCTGGGATCGGAAACAACAGAAAGGCCAGAAACACTAAATTAGCCAAGGGATGGAAGTTGAGGTAACCAAACCACAACAGAGCAAATTTTAGCAGAAAATAGTAGTTCCACCCGCCAAGACCGCGCCAGTAGCGCCAGGGATTTTGCGATTCTTGCTGTTTATTTTTTGCGTTCATGGTTATTTCTTAGTCAGTGAAGAGGAGCTATCACGTAACCAGACCCCCTCTGATTTTAAATAGCGTGCGGATAAGAGCAGGTGCTGCTTTTTCTGCCACCATACTGGAAACCAGCGGCGTGCCATGTAACCCAGCGGGAAGAAAATCACTGCGCCAAGCAGCAGAATTTGCCAAATATCGTTGAGATTCACTGAGCTGGCTCCTTACTGTAGATCATGTTAAGTATTAAGCGTCAATGGCACCGGTACCTGTCGGGGGACTTCCGACTGTTCTTGCTCGCCGACTTTCGGTGTGTACGCTTTTTTATCCCCTGTTGACTGCCATGCGTCAGGGGTATTCATTCGATTGATTTCATAGATGACTTCTTGATCTTGGTACCACACCAGCCGGTTGCTGAATGCTTCGGCTACTGGCAAGCGGAAAAGATGACCCAGAGCTGTATCTAAGTCATTGATACGACAGGTTGATAGGAATAGGATAAGCCGATTATCCGCGACGGTGACCATATCACCATAGCGGCGAAAATTGCACAATGTTAATGCTTGCCGCGCTCGTAGCCCCGGAACGGGCCGCAAGGCCACCAATACACCTTTACCATTTTCAGGTAACAGCGTGTTATTCATCAGTTGCAGCACGGCTTGGCAGAATTCAGCAGGGGGTTGATAGCCCTTTAATTGAAGCGGGCGCAATGCTTCCAGTAACGAATTGATATCTTCAGGTACATGGCGTGAAAAGATCTGACCCTGAATTCCCTCCAGCATGGTCAGGAAGCGTGACAGTGGCGCGACATGGGGTACAATAAGATTGGCACCGCAGGCCAGCAGCAAACGTTCATCACTGTAACGCAGGCTGGCATTCATTTCACGCACCACAATTTTTACTGCTCCGCCCCGCTGCTTGCGCAAATTATGGATTTGTTGCGCCATATCATCGATATGCTCACTTTCGTTCAACGCAAAAATGACCGTTGATGCATGGGCGTTTACTGCTCGCTGTGCTAATAATGTATTAGATTCAAGTAATTGCCAGTTACTGGAAAGGGGAGGAGCACCTTCCAGTACATGACTTTCCGCCAGATACAAATGTTCGTCATTGCGCGACTGCGACAGGGCTTCCTGCACCTGATCGGCCATGCTCCAACCTTGTTCGTTAGATTCCAGCAACACTAACTGGTTAGCGGTAACGCCTTTTTCAGTGCTCCACCAGGAGACAATATACTGCGCGTTATCTTGCTGCCATTGCAGGCAGGACAACCCCTGCAAATAACGGTGCTGACTGACTAACTGGTTTTTTACCTTATTCACGCCAGCACTGTGACAAAGCACTATCAGCGTAGATTGCTGTTCATCCAGCCACTGCTGCACATGTTGCAGCCATTGTTGCATCTCTTCGCTAGTGAAGGATTGCCACATGCTGGCCGGCACTAACAGAATAAATAAACGTTGCTGTGGGCGCAACGCGCGCATTAAATCGCGCGTTAAATGTTGTAGGGCTTTTCTTTGGGCTGGAAGGGTAAATAGCGGTAATTTATCAGGACCGAATCCTACAATAGGTGTCAGTAATTTCTCTGGATTTTGCTCTGAGCAAATCAATACTGCCCGTGTTTTTTCAGGCTGATTTCTAATAATTTGCTGACAAAACAAATTGGCGTCAATTTGGCGCTCAATATTGATCCAATAAAGTCCGGGAGCCTGTATCACAGCTAATTCATCCCAGATTTTTCTAACGCCTAATGAGAAAGATCGTGACATAGATTCTTTTTCTTCTTTCGTTAAAGTACCAGAAGGCCAACCTCTGGATAATTTCAGGCAACAAAGATTACATTGCAGTAATGTATTAACTAATCTTCTTACCCTGACATTTATCTAAGAATTTTCCTCCCAGAGAAAATATACTTTTTTAATTGCTATACTCAATTACCATAGCCTATTTTTCAAAGACGGATAAATGAAAACCATAATAAACCAATTTAATGCAAAAACGTCACTCGAAAATCAGGATGATCTACTAGCATTAAGTCGAGCGTTCTCATTACCTAAATTAAGTTATATCGATATTGTCCGTCAGAAACGATTAAAACAAATGATGGCACGCTGGTCACTGCTGGCAGAATTAGCGCAATCGACAGAGAGTGAATAATCTATATGCCGATTATAGCATTACAAGGGGTCAGAGGAGGGATTGGTACCACGTCAGTGACGGCTGGGCTTGCATGGTCGTTACATCAATTAGATGAGTCGGTGCTAGTGATTGATTTTTCACCGGATAATTTATTGCGATTGCATTTCAATACGCCGTTTGAACAACACCGTGGCTGGGCCAGAGCTGAACTTGATGGTGAAGGTTGGCAGCACGGCGCAATGCGTTATGTTGATGGGCTCGATTTTTTACCGTTCGGGCAATTAACCCCCACTGAAACAGCGCAGCTAAACAACAACTTGCAACAAAACGTCAGCCAGTGGCGCGATAACCTGTCCGTATTACAAGCCAGCACGGATCATCGCTGGATTTTATTGGATATCCCAGCCGGTGATAATGATTTTACCCGTGAAGCGCTGGCGTTGGCAGATAAAGTTTTTGTGTTGATCCATGCTGATGCGAGTTGTCACATTCGCCTGCACCAGCAAAATCTGCCCGACGGCTGCCATTTTCTGCTAAATCAATTTGCTGCCAGCAGTCATCTGCAACAGGATTTACATCAACTCTGGCTCCAGAGTCTGGACAACTTATTAACAACATTTATACATCGTGATGAAGCAATGGCGGAAGCGCTGGCGGCTAAGCAGGCATTAGGTGAGTACAGCCCTCAAAGTCTGGCCGCAGAAGAGCTGATGACACTGGCAAACTGGTGTCTGATCAACGTGGCGGAAGCTGACCTATGAGTCGCCTGATGCAGATGTTATTCCCGGACTCAGTTTATCAGGGCATGCGTCGCCGCTATCATCAATATATGCAGCAAGGCTGTATCGTTTTGACCGCTTTCCTCACCACATTGGCATTGCCATTGTGTTGGATATTCCTGCGCCTTGAATCCCCCAGTTGGCAGAGTGTCATACAACATCGGGCTTACTGGTTTCCCCAAATATCCCCCAATCGCCCGCGATTTGGCGATGGTGCGCGTTATCTGTTACAGGGGCTGTGGTTGTTGCTAATTTACCCTGAACAGCACCATGAGAAGAAACGCCCGTCGGTATTGGTGGGAAAAGGTTGGGTGAAAAATAAAAGGCAAGGTTATATCCGTTGGCTGGGGAACGTGCCAGAGCGTTTCGAATTCCATCGGCTGGAACAACAGTTCGCTAATAAACTCAGCAAACTCTCGCGGCGTACCCGTCGTATCCTCTTTATTATTTTGGGTCTTTTCACCGGCATATTAGCCCTGCTGTGTATTTCGCAGCCGTTCGGTATGATGACGCAATTCGTGTTTGTATTGTTGCTGTGGGCGATAGCCATGATAGTGCGGCGCGTGCCGGGCCGTTTACCAACATTGATGCTGATCGTGTTATCGCTGACTGTTTCCTGCCGATATTTGTGGTGGCGCTATTCCGAAACTTTAAACTGGGATGACCCGATAAGTATTGTGTGTGGTTTATTGCTATTACTGGCGGAAACCTACGCCTGGTTAGTCTTGATGCTGGGCTATTTCCAGACCATTTGGCCGTTAAATCGCCAGCCGGTGTCCATGCCGGGAGATATTAATAGCTGGCCATCTATCGATATAATGGTGCCAACTTATAATGAAGATCTCGGGGTGGTTAAGCCCACTATCTATGCCGCACTGGGTATTGATTGGCCGAAAGACAAAGTTAATATTTATATTTTGGATGATGGTAACCGGCCGACCTTTAAAGCGTTCGCCGCTGAAGTCGGGGTAAATTACATTGCCCGCCCTACTCATGAACATGCTAAAGCCGGTAATATCAATAATGCGTTGAAACAAGCCACTGGCGAGTTTGTCGCCATTTTCGACTGCGACCACGTTCCAACGCGTTCGTTCTTGCAATTGACTCTCGGCTGGTTCTTTAAAGACAAAAAGCTGGGAATGATTCAAACACCCCATCACTTTTTTTCACCTGATCCGTTCGAACGTAATTTAGGGCGTTTTCGCCAAACACCAAACGAAGGCACGCTATTTTATGGTTTGGTGCAGGACGGTAACGACATGTGGGACGCTACCTTTTTCTGCGGTTCCTGTGCGGTACTGCGTCGCAGCGCGTTAGATACTGTCGGTGGGATCGCGGTAGAAACCGTGACTGAAGATGCCCACACCTCATTACGTTTGCATCGTAAAGGCTATACTTCCGCTTATATTCGCATTCCACAGGCCGCCGGGCTGGCGACCGAGAGTTTATCGGCTCATATCGGCCAGCGTATTCGTTGGGCGCGGGGGATGGTGCAGATTTTCCGGTTGGATAACCCGCTGTTCGGTAAAGGATTGAAATGGGTTCAACGCCTGTGTTACGCCAACGCTATGTTGCACTTTTTATCCGGCATACCACGGCTGATCTTCCTGACTGCACCGCTGGCCTTCCTGCTGCTGCACGCTTACATCATTTTTGCGCCAGCGCTGGCTATCGCGCTCTATGTGTTGCCGCATATGATCCACGCCAGCCTGACCAACTCCCGTCTGCAAGGAAAGTATCGCCATTCATTCTGGAGCGAAATTTATGAAACGGTACTGGCGTGGTATATCGCCCGCCCGACCACAGTAGCGCTGTTCAATCCTCATAAAGGGACATTTAACGTCACAGCGAAAGGCGGGTTGGTTGACGCACAGCATTTAGACTGGGCAATAACACGCCCATATATGGCGCTGGTTCTGCTCAATTTGGCCGGTTTGATTGCCGGTTTATGGCGTCTTGGCCACGGCCCATCAACCGAAATCATGACCGTGGTGATCAGTCTGGTGTGGGTTATTTATAACATGACGATTTTGGGCGGTGCGGTCGCGGTCGCGGTTGAAGCAAAGCAGGTTCGCCAGTCTCACCGCATTGAAATTTCTATGCCGGCCGCCGTGGTACGTGCAGACGGTCACTTGTTCTCCTGTACGTTACGTGACTATTCCGATGGTGGGGTTGGGGTCGAAATGCGTGAACCCGACTTATTGAAAGATGGCGATCCTGTACATTTGTTGCTCAAGCGAGGCGCGCAGGAGTACACCTTCCCATGCGTAATCACCCGTGCCTTCGGCATCAAAGTGGGATTGCGTATGCATCAACTGACGGTGGCGCAACATATAGATTTTATACAATGTACTTTTGCCCGCGCCGATACGTGGGCGCTGTGGCAGGATGGCTTCCCCGAAGATAAACCGATCGAAAGCCTGCGTGATGTGCTGGCGTTGGGCTTTAGAGGGTATGTCCACATGGCAAGCTATACGCCGCCGGTAATTCGAAATGTGTTGGTAGGATTGACTTCCCTGATTGCCTGGATAGCGTCATTTGTACCGCATGGCGTGGGTAAAAACCAGGTTCCGAGTAGCCAGGGCCAAACAGTGGCTCAACATTGATGATGATATGATGAAGAGAAAAATAAACTGGTTTACCGCACTGGCTTTGGGGTTCACGCCATTTACCCATGCCGAAACACCCGCAGCGCCGTCGCCTCAATCGGCCGACTCGGCCATTGCCGCCGATCCACCGATAACCCTTGCCGCCCCCCCAGCCGTATCTGGCGCTGCGCCAGTTCGTAACGTGGAACACACATTTGCGAAGATTGCTCCGCCGCCGGGGACATTCTCCTTGCGTGGCACCAATCCGCAAGGGCTGCTTGAATTCGGAGTACGCAGTGATGAAATGATCACTCATGCGATATTGAATCTCGAATTTACACCCTCGCCGTCGCTGGTACCGATAGCATCACAGATAAAAGTTTTCCTGAATGACGAACTGATGGGCGTTACTGCGATCACGAAGGATCAACTGGGTAAACCGACCCGTATTCAATTGCCGATTGACTCACGGTATATCATTGATTTTAACCGGTTGCGTTTAGTATTTGTTGGCAAAAATCAGGACGCTTGTGATAACCCAGGCAGTAATACACTGTGGCTGGATATCAGTAAATCCAGCACCCTGAACCTGCGCTATCAGTCGCTGCCGGTAAAAAATGATTTGTCTCATTTCCCTGAACCATTTTTTGATGCCAGAGATAATCGCTCACTGACATTACCTGTCGTCTTTGCTGCTGTACCTGATATAGCACAACAGCGAGCTGCATCTATTCTGGCATCATGGTTTGGTAACAAAGTGCAATGGCGTGGTCAGAACTTCCCTGCTTTATATAACCAGCTTCCCAGCCAGCATGCGGTGGTGTTTGCCACCAATGCACAGCGCCCTGATTTTCTGAAAGACTATCCGGCGGTGAAAGCACCGACGGTAGAAATCATCAGCCATCCTGATAACCCGTATGTGAAACTACTGCTGATCCTAGGTCGCGATGGTAATGATTTGATTACCGCAGCACAGGGGATAGCTCAAGGTAATATTTTGTTCCGCGGTCAGAATGTGGTTGTTGATAAAGTTGAAAAATTGGCTCCGAGGCTGCCCTATGACGCGCCAAACTGGGTGCGTACCGACCGGCCAATGACTTTTGCCGAATTGCAGCAATATCCTGACCAGTTGCAAGCCAGCGGGCTATTACCGCCACCGATTTCATTATCAATGAATCTGCCGCCAGACCTGTTCCTGATCCGCAGCGCCGGTATCGATATGCGTTTGAAATATCGTTATACCTCAACGCGCCTGATGGATGGTTCGCGATTAAGCATCAGTCTGAATAATCAGTTTGTGCAGGATTATCCGTTATCACCGAACATGCCTGAAGACAGTAAGCTTCTGCGCATGCCATTGCTGCAGGGTTTGCAGGATGCGACGAAAACGCTGACCATTCCGGCACTGAAATTAGGGGCAACTAACCAATTACGTTTTGATTTTGATTACAGTATCTTGCTGGCCAGTGGTGCCAAAGATCTCTGTGAAGTCTACTCCACCGCCCCAAACCATGTGGTGCTCGACGGCAACTCGACTATTAACTTCTCGGGTTACCGCCACTTTATGGAAATGCCTGATCTGCGAGCGTTTGCCAATGCAGGCTTCCCATTCAGCCGCATGGCTGATCTCTCCGAGACGCTCGTTCTGGTGCCGCCAAAACCGACATCTTCACAAGTGACTACGCTACTCAATGCGGTGGGGAATATTGGGGCGCAGGTAGGTTACCCTGCGGTGGGGGTCAATATTACCGATGACTGGTCACAAGCGAAAAACAACGATGCAGATGTGCTAATTATCGGTACTATTCCGCCAGAATTACGCGACGATCGGAAAATCAATCTGCTGGTGGATAAAACCCTGAGTTGGGTGAAAATGCCAAACCGCCAAAATGATTTGCCAAACATGATAGCACCGCAATCAGACTGGGTGGCAGACAGCAAAACAACCGTTAGCTCTGAAGAGGTGATGTCCGCCATTATCGGCGTGCAGTCACCTAACTTCGCGCAGCGCAGTATTGTCGCATTATTGGCAGATAGCCCACGCGGTTATGACTTGCTGAACAACGCACTATTAGATACCGGTAAGCGCGAGGCGATATTTGGTTCGGTGACAGTAATCCGTGAATCTGGCGTCAATAGCCTGCGAGTTGGCGACACCTATGAGGTTGGTCATTTGCCGTGGTGGGAACGTATCTGGCATACCTTATCCACCCATCCCGTGCTGCTGGCCGGCATAGCGGTATTGGTGGTGGTTCTGGCTGCCATGATGGCCTGGCGCTTGTTACGTCTGATAAGCCATCGTCGGTTATCACCCGATGAGAGAGATTAATTCTGATGGTCGTCATGTTTAAGCGGCTGATAGGCACCCTGCTGCTGTTCGCCAGTTTTGGTATAGCGGCAGCTTGTGAATGGCCCGCATGGCAACAGTTCAAACAATATTATATTAGTGACAGTGGGCGGGTTATTGACCCCAGCAGCCCGCAAAAGATCACCACCTCTGAAGGGCAGAGCTATGGGATGTTTTTTGCCTTGGTTGCTAATGACCGACCAACTTTTGATCGGCTATTGAACTGGACGGAAAATAATCTGGCGGCGGGTGACCTTACTTCCCATTTGCCAGCGTGGTTATGGGGGCAACACCAGCAACACCACTGGGATGTTCTGGATCCTAATTCAGCCTCGGATGCAGATTTGTGGATTGCCTACAGCCTGCTGGAAGCAGGGCGATTATGGGATAGCCGCCGTTACCAAACAATGAGCACCTTGTTATTAAAGCGTATTGCCAAAGAAGAAGTGATGACCATTCCCGGCCTTGGCAAAATGCTGTTACCGGGGAAAAGTGGTTTTAATGGTGCTGACCACTGGCGGCTCAACCCAAGTTATTTGCCTCCACATCTGCTGGCACGTTTTTCTTCTTTAACCGGGCCATGGAAAGCGATGATTGATGTGAATCAGCGCTTATTGTTAGAAACCGCACCTCATGGTTTTGCACCGGATTGGGTGGTGTGGCAAAAAGATAAAGGCTGGCAGCCGGATGCAACAAAACCGAATGTGGGGAGTTACGATGCCATTCGCACCTATTTGTGGGCGGGCATGTTATCCGATAATAGCCCACAAAAAGCCGCGTTGATCAAACGCTTCCAACCAATGGCTGCAATTACTCAGCAACAAGGGCTGCCACCAGAAAAAGCTGACACCAGCACAGGTAAAACCAGTGGTAACGGCCCGGTAGGATTTTCGGCTGCGTTACTGCCCTTTTTAGCCAGCAGCTCAGCGCCGTTTGATAAGCAGACCCTTGCCCTGCAACAGCAGCGGGTGGAGGATTCGCCACCGGGTGATGATGCTTATTACAGTGCGGTTCTGACATTATTTGGGCAGGGATGGTCACAGAATCGTTATCGTTTTAATCGTCTGGGTGAGCTACAACCTTCATGGAACGGTCAATGCGCAACATTAAAATAAAGTGGCTGTTAAGTCTGGCATTACTGCTGCAAGATTTTGCCTGTAGTGCCCAAGGTGTCGAAAAAAGTGCTCAGCAAGCAGCATCTGTCTCGCCTACCCAATTTTTACTGGAACAGGTACGTCTGGGCGAGGCAACCAATAAAGACGAGTTGGTAAAGCAATCGCTGTATCGACTGAACATGATCGACCCGAATAACCCCGACGTGGTCGCGGCAGGAATACGCCAGGCGCTGCGCCAGGGCAATCTGGCTGAAGCGCAAAAACAGTTGGATAAACTGCAACAACTGGCACCCGAATCAGCGAGTTACCAGCAAGCCAAAACGATGTTGGCGCTGACGAAACCAGACGTCCGGCAGAAATTGCAGCAGGCACGCCTGCTGGCAACGGCTGGGCATCTGGCTGAAGCCAAAGTGGCATATGACCAGTTACTGCAAGGTCAGTCCCCGACACTGGATTTGGCAGTGGAATACTGGCGGCTGGTAGCCCGTTTGCCGGGGCAAGAGCCACTTGCTACACAGAAACTGGCCTCCCTTGACCAACAATTCCCTGGTAATGTTCAACTGCGCATGACCCTGGCGCGTTTATATTTCGGCCAGCAAAAAGACGCGCAGGGTTATGCAATGCTGGAAAAAGTGGCCGCTGATCCGGTTGGTAATGCGGATGCTGCGGATTTATGGATGAATACGATTAAAGCGATGGCCGTTAGCCCACAAAGTGTCGCGGCACTGACCCGTTTTCTTGATGTTTTTTCCTCTGGCTCTGTGGCCGATAGCGCGCGTA
>JBEGTQ010000153.1:0-4573 GCA_041179305.1 Pseudomonadota bacterium
CCGAGCACCTTGACCGGATCGATCGGTATCTTCGGTGTGATTAACACCTTTCAGAATACGTTGGAAAGCATTGGCGTCCACACAGATGGCGTAACGACTTCGCCATTGGCTGATATTTCCATCACCAAAAAACTGCCACCTGAATTTTCTCAGATCATACAAATTAATATCGAGAATGGCTATAAAACCTTTATTGATTTAGTAGCAACCTCTCGTCACAAAACGCCAGAACAAGTGGATAAAATCGCTCAGGGCCGTGTGTGGATTGGTCTTGATGCCAAAAATAACGGTTTGGTAGACCAACTTGGTGACTTTGACGATGCCGTTAAGAAAACGGCTGAGTTGGCGCAATTGAAAACCTGGCAGTTGAACTGGTTTGTGAATGAACCAAGCCTCAGCGACATGATCTTTAGCCAAATGAATGTATCGATACAGGCGATGTTACCTTCAGCCATTCAGGCGTGGTTACCTGCACCGATATCCGCAATGGCACAGGCAGTTAAAGATCAGCCAGGTGCGCTTAATACCTTGAACGATCCGCAGAATCGCTATGCGTTATGCCTAAATTGTGGTGATGTGCGCTAAAAAAATTACCCAATAACAGATAAATACTCAGCCCGGCACTTGTCGGGCTTTTTTTATTCGTCAGGCTCTCTATAATCCATCCATCCATCTCACTCAGCACTCATTTTCAGGTCGCCCCGTTATGCAGAAGAAATCTATTTATGTCGCCTATACCGGCGGTACCATTGGTATGCAACGTTCAGATCACGGCTATATTCCGGTATCTGGCCACTTGCAACACCAACTGGCCTTGATGCCTGAGTTCCATCGACCAGAAATGCCCAACTTCACTATCCATGAATACGCTCCGTTAATTGACTCCTCTGATATGACCCCCGAGGATTGGCAACATATCGCCGATGATATTCGGCAGAATTATGATTTGTATGATGGTTTTGTAATTCTGCATGGTACAGACACCATGGCGTTTACCGCTTCAGCGCTCTCTTTCATGTTAGAGAACTTAGCTAAACCGGTGATCGTGACCGGTTCACAAATTCCATTAGAGCAATTACGTTCTGACGGTCAAACCAATTTGCTGAATGCGCTCTATTTGGCTGCTAATCACCCAGTTAATGAAGTTAGCTTGTTTTTCAACAATAAATTGTTCCGTGGCAACCGCACCACCAAAGCCCATGCCGATGGCTTTGATGCTTTCGCTTCACCCAATCTTCCAGTATTGCTTGAAGCGGGAATTCATATTCGCCGCATGGCATCCGTTGAGTCGCCAGTCAATAATGGGTCATTAATTGTGCATAACATCACACCTCAGCCTATCGGGGTAGTGACTATTTATCCGGGAATATCCGGCGCAGTAGTGCGTAACTTCTTGCTTCAACCAGTAAAAGCACTCATTCTGCGCTCATATGGTGTAGGTAATGCACCACAGAAAGCTGAGTTACTGGACGAGTTAAAAAATGCCAGCAGGCGCGGTATTGTGGTGGTGAATTTGACGCAATGTATTTCCGGCAGAGTCAATATGGACGGCTACGCCACCGGAAATGCGTTAGCTAATGCGGGAGTGCTCAGTGGATTTGACATGACAGTTGAAGCCACACTGACAAAGCTGCATTATTTATTGAGCCAAAATCTCACTCCTGAAGAGATCCGCAAGTTGATGCAGCAAAACTTGCGCGGCGAATTAACTGACACTAACTGATCTTGCGGAGCTTAAATGAATACCGCTCTACTCTTGATTGACTTGCAAAATGATTTCTGCCCAGGAGGGGCTTTAGCTGTGGCAGAAGGCGACCGTGTCATTGATATAGCTAACCAGGCAATCAGCAACTGTATTGCACAAAAGATCCCAGTTATCGCCAGTCAGGATTGGCATCCTGCCGAACACCGTAGCTTTGCCATCAATTCAAATGCCGAACCAGGAACAATAGGTGAATTAGATGGGCTGATTCAAATCTGGTGGCCGATCCATTGTGTTCAGCATCAACCCGGGGCAGCCTTTCATCCTCAATTACAACAAGATGCTATTCAACACGTTTTTCACAAAGGACAAGACCCTAATATCGATAGCTATAGTGCCTTTTTTGATAACGGTAAGCGAGCCAAAACGCCGTTGGATAGATGGTTAACGCAGCAAGGAATAGAGAATCTGTTCATTATGGGGCTGGCAACAGATTATTGTGTGAAATACAGCGTTCTTGATGCATTAACGCTAGGCTATAAAACAGCGGTTATCAGCGACGGTTGCCGCGGAGTAAACCTGCAACCGCAAGACAGTGAGCTGGCATTTAAGGCCATGAGCGATGCAGACGCACATCTGCTAACCTTGCAACAATTTTTAGCTGTAACACATTCTTGTTGAATGTCAATTCAGCGAGGTGAGTGATTAATCCAGCGTCTGTGCTAATAATGGCGCAGCCAAAATACGCTGCTTGCTCCCTATAATATCACTTAAAACCCTTATTCAGGCTTCAATTTTGCCAGCATCGGCTGGCCAAACTGCTGCTTCAACTCTTGCCTGGTTTTCATCATTATCTGCCCGTCAGTACCAATACTCATGTGCTGAGCATCCTCGTTGTAGCGAGCCTGCCATAGCATCACCATCTGTAAGCTATTTTCCTTTTGTTCTAGCGTCAAAACCACACCGTTCGGCCATTTACCTAATTCTACTGCTTGCATCAAGCGCTGGTAGATTTCAGGTGTCATCACGGAAATCAGGTCTTCAAACTCCATCAGAACATCCTCAGGTAAACGAATAATAGGCTGAATCGTTTTTTCAAACAGCATAGCATGCCATTATCAGCCGGCAATCTGCTCGCCATTCTCGTCATCAACAAAATTCAATGATGCTGAATTCACGCAATAACGTTCCCCAGTAGGCTGCGGACCGTCGGGAAACACATGACCCAAATGAGCATCACAATGACCACAGCGAATCTCAATTCGATGTGTATTGTGAGAGTTATCATCTAAATAGTGGATTGAACCGTCTTTAATTGGTTGATAGAAGCTTGGCCAACCGCAGCCTGAGTCAAACTTTGATTCTGAAATAAACAGTGGCTGATGACAACACAGGCATTGGTAGATGCCATCACGTTGGTTATGCAGTAACTTACCGGTAAAAGGGGGCTCAGTCCCGCGATTTTGGGTAACATCCCGCTGAATATCGGACAATTTTTCAATGTTTTCTGTAGGATTCATTTTTTTAGTCATTTGGGCGTCTCTCTGCCAGGGAATAATATCAACGAAAACAAGGCGTAATGATAACAAAAAATTAACAACAAAGCAGTTGAAATTATCCTAAACTGTATGCCACGGAAGCGGCAACAGTATAAATGTGATAAAAATCGCAAATATTACTGATTCTCACTTTAAACTGAATAATTCGCCCAAACATAAAAATTAAGCTAATCGTATATGGAAAACGCGTGATTAATGTTCAGTCTAACGCCATTGTTTTGATTTGTAGCAATAATTGACACGATTCCGCTTGACGCTCGGTAAGGTTTTTGTGATTGTAAAACCAACCTTTTATTCACTAACAACTAGCTGGTGGAATATATGACTATCAAAGTAGGTATCAACGGTTTTGGCCGTATCGGTCGCATTGTTTTCCGTGCTGCTCAGGAACGTTCTGACATCGAAATCGTTGCAATCAACGATCTGTTGGATGCTGAATACATGGCGTACATGCTGAAATACGACTCCACCCACGGTCGTTTCAACGGTACTGTAGCAGTAAAAGACGGCCATCTGGTTGTTAACGGCAAAACCATCCGTGTTACCGCAGAGAGAGATCCGGCTAACCTGAAGTGGAACGACGCTAACGTTGATGTCGTTGCTGAAGCAACTGGCCTGTTCCTGACTGACGAAACTGCACGTAAGCACATCGCAGCAGGTGCTAAGAAAGTGGTTCTGACGGGGCCTTCTAAAGACAACACCCCTATGTTCGTTATGGGCGTTAACCACAAGGCTTATACTGGTCAGGACATCGTATCTAACGCTTCCTGTACCACTAACTGCCTGGCTCCGCTGGCTAAAGTTATCAACGACAAGTTCGGTATCGTTGAAGCGCTGATGACCACCGTGCATGCCACTACCGCAACGCAGAAAACTGTTGATGGCCCATCTCACAAAGACTGGCGTGGCGGCCGCGGCGCATCCCAGAACATCATCCCTTCTTCTACCGGTGCTGCTAAAGCAGTAGGTAAAGTTATCCCAGCTCTGAACGGTAAACTGACTGGTATGGCGTTCCGCGTTCCGACTCCTAACGTTTCAGTTGTTGACCTGACTGCACGGCTGGAAAAACCCGCTTCTTACAAAGAAATCTGTGCTGCTATCAAAGCGGCTGCAGAAGGCGAGCTGAAAGGCATTCTGGGTTACACCGAAGACGACGTTGTTTCTACCGATTTCAACGGCGAAAAACTGACGTCAGTATTCGATGCTAAAGCCGGTATCGCGCTGAATGACAACTTTGTGAAACTGGTTGCCTGGTACGATAACGAAACGGGCTACTCAAACAAAGTTCTGGACTTGATCACTCACATCTCCA
>JBEGTQ010000154.1:0-12584 GCA_041179305.1 Pseudomonadota bacterium
CATTAAAGAAGCGGACGAACTGGCGCAGCGTATCGCCGTACTGGAACAGCGGTTAGCAGAACAGCAGGCAGATAATGGGTAAATCGTTATTGTCACGGATAGCCGTTTTAGAACGTTACGCCACAAGCAGGCAACCACTGCCGTTTGATAAGATTGAGCTTAAAGTGGTGGAAGAAGTTGACGGGAAGCTGGTCTACCTTCCCTCTATTATCTACACCCTCCCCGCACGGAAAAAAAGTGACTGAAAGAGTAAAAACCCTGTCATGCCTTGCCAACTTTGGCGCTGTTTTTTACTGTGAAGGCCGTGAACGTATTTCCTTACCTGACCCATTACCTGACCCAAAATCAAAACAAAGAAAAAGGACTCAGATAATTTCTTATCTAAGTCCTTGTTTTATTTGGTGGCCCCTACTGGACTTGAACCAGTGACCAAGCGATTATGAGTATCTAACTATATATATGAAAATCATATAATTATCATATATATCAGTGATATAGATTGCCATTAATTGCCAAGAAATGCCAGATTATACAATCTCTATCGCCACTTTATCGCCACTCATTGCCAGAGGATTAAGTTTCACTGCTTCTTCTAAATGGTCTGGTGCAAAGTGCGCGTAACGCATAGTCATTTTGATATCAGTATGTCCAAGCACACGCTGTAATACCAGTATATTACCGCCATTCATCATAAAATGTGATGCAAAGGTATGGCGTAGTACGTGGGTCAATTGACCCGCTGGTAATTCTATTTCTGTTCGATTTAGGGCTGAGCGAAATGCGCCATAGCATGAGGTAAAAAGACGTCCTTTTTTCTTCTCAGGTAAGGAATCATATATTTCCAGGCTAATGGGGATGGTTCTATTCTTTCTGCCTTTGGTCTTGGTATAAGTGATTTTATACTTATTAACTTGGCTGCTTCTTAGCTCTTCTGCCTCAGACCAGCGAGCGCCAGTAGAAAGGCAGATTTTTACAATATTCACTAAGTCAACGTTATTCTCTCGTCCACACTCAAGCAATAAGAGGGCTATCTGTTCTTTAGTGAGGAAAGCCATCTCACTCTCTTCAGTACGGAAAGGACGTATATTTTTAAGCGGGTTTTCACCAGCCCATTCACCTAAACGATTTAGCTCGTTAAAAACTGCTCGGAAATATGCTAACTCAAGATTTATAGTACGCGGTGTAACTTTAATCACCCTGCCAGAACGGGCAAAATCACCTTTCAGGCGCTTCTCTCTGTACCGTGAAAACATTTGAGCATCAAAATCTTTTGCTAGCGGTTGACCCATGCACTCGTAAGCATGGTGCATTGCTTGCTGCCGTCTTTCACCGTCTTTTAGTGTTATTCCATGTGCTGTAAACCATGCATCAATCACAGTCTTTAGAGTCCGAACATCTTCTTTTTCATCGTGCCAAGGTTTTTGAACTATATATTGCTCGTAAGAAATTGCTTCACCTTTTGTCGCGAATTTTCTACGAATGCGCTTGCCTTTGGCTCCGTCGGGGTAAAGTTCACTGAGCCACCATCCATCAGCCTGTTTTCTGATTGCCATCAGTTAACCTCGGTGTAAATCCCAACAACGCGGCCAAGTGTTTTAATTTCATCAATACCACATTCAAAAGGAACCCTCCCACCCGTAACATGAAGTTTCCTGGCAGGAAGTAAAGCCAGCTCGCGGATGCTGATAGAACCCTCAATATCTACCAGCCACAATCCATCTGAAATAGATGCAGCCAGCTCTATAACATGAGTCTTACCATCAGATTTAACGCACTGCGGGTGAATTAGAATTTTGCCAAATAGTTTTGGGTCGATACTCAATATCCTATCTTCGATTAACTTATTTTCACTTAAAGTGAATGAATTCAGTTCTAGTACATCATATTTAGGCGTTTCACCGCTGAATCTTGACCCCTTCCCAGTGAGTAACCAGCGGATGTTTGCGCCGGTGTCCATGGAACATTTTACGGCGAAATCATATGAGACAGTTCCGCGTGTGTACCTGTTCTGTAATGAACTTGCGGCGATGTCAAAATGTCGTGCTAGCTGAATTTTTTGATGAAAACCGTAAACCTCACAAATCCTATCAAGCAGTGCTTCGTTATTAATTTCATCATCCAAAATCATAAAATGTTCATCCGAATATTTACAAATACTATCTCTAGCATTATGATTGGCTCAAATCGAATATCATTGATGGCGTAAGTTGGCAAACCGTTGCAATCAATGGCAAATATTTTCTAACCGGGAATAATGCATTATGACAGCACTCATTACAATCAAGATTCCACGTGAAACCGTCTTTCCAGAAGAGTTTGCAGCTCTTGAGGGGGTTTCTGTTCGCACTGTTTATCGTCGTACAACTGGCAATGACGCCTGTATTCCTATTGAGCCGCGCACTATCAAGAAAGGAAATAAGCGGGCTAGCGGTCCTATCAAGATTCTTTATGCTCGTTACAAAGAACTAGAAGCAAGAAAAGCACTTGGTCATTCCCGTTTTCAAATCGTCATTGGCGCGTGATTCACATTAAGTGAATTCTGAGGGGAAAACATGTTTGATTTTTCAGTGTCCAAACATCCGCACTTTGATAACGTCTGCCGCCAGTTTGCTTTAAAGCACAACTTAGTCGAGTTGGCAGCAAACACAGGGATAGCGGCGCAGGTTCTGCGGAATAAATTGAACCCAGACCAGCCACACCGTTTGACTGTTGACGAACTGTTACGCATCACCGACCAGACCGAAGACCCAACGTTATTAGACGGCCTGCTGTCACAAATCAATTGTATGCCATCGGTGCCAGTCAATGAAGCCTGCACCGGCAATATTCCGACTTATGCGCTACATGCTACTGCCTCCGTGGGTTTGATTGCCGCTGCTGCCGTTCAAGGCGATCATAAGACTGTTTCCCGTAAATCTTCGCTACTGGATACTGTCAATACTGCTATTCGCCATTTGTCGCTTATCGGCCTGACTGTGCAGTGTCGCATTCAGTCAACCCCTGCGCTTGCTTCAACCGTTGATGTTATTAGCGGCTTGAGTGCTGTCGCCGGTTTGAGTTGAGGTGTCTTTATGATTATTTCTATTGCCCCATTGTTAAAACAGCAAAGCCCGGTAAACCTGCGCCATTTCGGTCACGGTATGCTGGAGTTGAAGAATGGCCAGCGCTGGAAGCCGGGAAGTAATCAAAAGGCGCTTTTACAAGAATTGTCCTCTGTAAAGAAGACGCCAATATTACGCCGTCTATTCGGGTGTTTATTGGGGGTTATATGCTGCAATTAACGGAATCTGAAAAATTAAGAATGACGGGTATTGCTCGTATTGCTGAATTAAAAGAAACGCATTTCCGTAATAGAAAGAATGTTGCTCAAGAGGCTTTTGATAAGTCACCGGCACATTTGCGTAAAACAATTTGTTTTCATGCCGGGTTAAAAAGTCGCCATGTGAATATGCAGTTTGCAGAATTAACTCCAGCAGAAAGAGAGTCTATTGTTGAAACGTTGAATTACCTCATTGAATTTACTCGCTCATTGCCGTCATTTGTCAGTAATGATGACCGCACACTGAATATTATTAATTAACCAAAGTTGCAATACATGGCGTTTTACTCGCCGGGTTTCGTATTGCCTAAAAACAGGAATTACTTATGCAGAATACAGCACAAAAAATATGGATTGGCGTAGATCCTGCCAAGCCGGACAGCGAGAACACCTCCGCAATCATATCAGTTGAATCAATGGAGCTGATGCTCAATGACGCGCGCAGGGATGAGCGGAAAAATCAGGCTGAACTGGTTGCATTACGTTTGGAAGGGGTGAGCAATAAAATTCTAAATCATGAGCTGAATTGCTGGCAATCTGCTGACCTGCTTAACCAAATAGCTGAGGGATTTCTCAACCAAGCGCAGGCACAACACTGATGGTTGACGAAATCATTATTGATGCTCGTTACGCAATTACTTTGTGTGAGCAAACCAAAAATTTTAATCGTATTCCAAACCTCGTGCTTAACGAGATTAAATTTACCAAAGAAAAAGAAAGAGTGTTGGCGGTAATTGCTCACTATCCGACAAGGGTTAGTTTGGTGAGTGATTTAATTCACCATCGTATTTATCGCTCTGGCGTTAATTCTATTCCGGCACTAGTCGAGGAAACCAAGCGCCTTGCTGAATTATGTGAAAAAGGATTTAAAGATTTTCACTCTCCTAATTTATTACCTAATTAAAGGATTTGTTATGTATATTAAAATCGCTGAAAAACACGTTGTTACTTCTGACAGCCTGCAATTTATTCTCAATGAAGTAAAAGTCAGTCAGAAAGGTAAAAATGAGGGGCAGGAGCGTTTAGATCCAATTGCTTATTATCCAACTATTGCACAACTGGTTGAGGGATTAATAAAACGCAATATAGCTGAAGCGCAGATTAATAGCTTTACCTCGTTAGCTGCTGAAATTAACCGTATAGGGAAGTCATGTCAGGGGGCGTTTTCAGTCTGTCGTCAAGATGAAAGGTCAGGGAGGACGAAAATGTATGTTGATAAATACATGGCAAAGCATGGGGTTAGGGGCTGACGCCCCTGTATTTATTCGAAAATAAAAAGGCTGTCATATTTTTGAGGGGTAAGGTCTTCAGCCAGTAGGTCTTTAAGTCCCAGTTTAGCAAGTCCCTGAACAATATCAAGATATGACCCCATCCCTTCTGAGGTGATGAGTCGGTAAACGTCGCCTGTCTCATTTTGGATAGCGACAAGCATGGAGCCGCCGCCCAGCTCCCTTTTTGCAACTCCAGAGACTAGTTTGCTGATTTTATCGTCAATATTGGATATGGCAATGCCATCAATGTATTTATCTTTCATGACACAACTCCTTTTGATTAGGTTTTTTTATGTTACAGAGAATAGCAATGACTGACAAACAAGCAGTGTGTCAGGCGTTGAAATGACAGACAGCAACAAACCACGAGCGGCAAGGGGGCGATTTGCACCTTCGCCGCCTCCCGCTTTCCCGGGAAATACTGGCGAGCCGTTCGTTGGTGTTTACCCATGGAACGCCCCTCGCCCAGCAATATCATGGCCGGAAAGACCGCTTACCCGTGAACAACTGATTCAGGGGCAAGCTGTTTTAGCCAATATCAATAAGCTACCTCGCTTCCTGCGCGCTCAATTTATTTCGCGTTATGAATATCTGTTAGCCAATAAAGGGCTAAACGACGCTAATAAATGGCTGGTATTTGTCTTTGACCAGCGTATCTGGCCGCGTATTCAGGTGGTCAATAGCAAAAATATTATGCGCCTCAGTGCATCAATGAGCTTTTACGCTTATGCCCCAACCTATGCCAGCTTAGCGGATATGCATGATAAAGAGCTGCGCCGTTTTGCCCGCAAAATCGGTGATGAGCTAATGGTAGCGTTCGGCGATCATTGTGATGAATGCGTTAACGCTAATCAGGGTGACAGGGCCGTTTTACTTCAGGATGAAACACAAGCTCGGATATTCGGTAAACTTGCCAGAATGGCGCGCGCTTTTAATATCACCCCGATGCACTGGCGCAAATATCTGAAAGGTCGGTTAGATATCAGGTCTGCTATCGCCAGTCTGTCACGGCTGGTTAATTCCGAATGGTGGGAACGCAAGCTCAAAGCACAGCGCACCCGCTGGCGGGAAGCGTTATTGATTGCTGTCGGTAATGTCAGCCGTGATATGTCGGCCTCTTCTTATGCCAGTAAGCAGGCTATCCGCGAAGTGTTCGCCCGCCGCCAGTCTAATTTGGAATATCTCAAAAGCTGCCAGTTAGAAAATATTGAAACCGGTGAGCGCATCGACCTGATTGATAAGGTGATGGCGAGTATTTCTAACCCAGAAATTCGCCGTATGGAGCTAATGAGCACCATCGCCGGCATTGAAAAATATGCAGCTTCACAGAAGCATGTTGGCATGTTCCTGACCGTTACCACTCCGTCAAAATATCACCCGACCCGCGTTATCGGTAAAGGTGATAACGAGAAAGTCCAGCTTAACCATAAGTGGGACGATGAAGCCTATTCCCCAAAAGACGGCCAGCGCTACCTTTGCAACATTTGGAGCAAAATGCGCACCGCCTTTAAAGACAATAAATTAAGCGTATATGGAATGCGGGTGGTTGAGCCGCACCATGATGGCACCCCGCACTGGCACATGATGCTGTTTTGCGAGCGTCGCCAGCGCCAACAGATTATCGACATCATGCGCCGCTATGCCTTGAAAGAAGACAGTGACGAGCGCGGAGCCGCTAAATATCGTTTTGAGTGCAAACACCTGAACAAAGGCGGAGCCGCTGGTTACATCGCTAAATACATTGCCAAGAATATCGACGGCTATGCGCTTGAGGGTGAACGTGACCATGAAACCGGTGAGCTACTGACCGATTCCGCCGCGGCGGTGACGGCGTGGGCGGCAACGTGGCGCATCCCTCAATTTCGCCCGATTGGCATTCCGTCTATGGGTGCTTATCGCGAGTGTCGCCGTATCCGTTTTATCAGTCTGGCTGAGACTTTCGACGAAACCGTGGAGGCCGTGCGCCATGCGGCTGACGAGGGTGATTTTGCTGCCTACATCGCCGCACAGGGTGGAACCAATAGCGGCAATCAGACTGTGCGTGTCGCCAAGTGCGTCGCCGATAAGCTGAACGCCTACGATGAAGAAGTACAGAAAGTCGTGGGTATCTATGCGCCGCATTTGGGCGCTGACCATATTCATAAAACCCGCACAACTCAATGGCGCATCGTTGCTGGTGCTGTTGACGTTGAGCCTTTGACGTTGAAAAGCGCCTCTGGCGCGCCTCGGAGTCCTGTCAATAACTGTGGGTTAGGTGGCAACACCCAAGCGCCAAATAACCCCAACGGGCAGGTTAAAATGCCTGTGATGGCGATGGAATACCCACCGGATGTCGTTATTGACTGGTCGGACACTGCCGCCGTGAGAGCGATGGTGGCTCGCGTTAAAGAGAAACAACCAACGATTAACAAGACACAACGTAGCTATGACCCCACCAAAGGCCGATTTATTGCGCCTTCAGCCCGTTTAACCCACGAAGAACGCCAGCGCATCCCTCAAATCCGCAATGATTTACTGCTGAAAGATATCAGCGTCGAACGTTGGATGCTTGAATCGTTAGCTCGTGGGGCAAAAATGAAAGTTGGTGATATTGTGATCCAATACCCAGCCTTGCCCGATTGGCCGGAATTCTATGATTAATCCACCTGAGAGGAAAACCATGACTAAAACCGCTGCAACTACTCGCAAACAGGCTCAGCGCCAGCGCGACAAAGCCGCTGGTATCAATGAAATTCGCGTCAGATTAGAGCTAGAAGAATACGCCATGTTGACCGAAGGCATGGCCGCCCGGCGCCTGTTTCGACCAGCTTATGATCTACCGGAGTATATCGCGATGCTTATTCGGCAAGACAACCAGCGACTAAAAGAACAGTTGGCTGAGCTGGGTAAACAACACTGTGGCAAATGTGGCGATACCTTGCCGGGCGATCCGAATGGGTGTTGTTTGCGGGGTGAAGCGGCATGCTGGCAGACCAAAGGCATCAACAGCTTATTAATTAGTACGATTAAACCGCTGTGACGCGTCACGATATTAATTAAATATGTAGCGTGACGTGCTATGTTCACTGTTTTGATGCATAAAAGGCTTGTTGCTCAATAGGCTATTTTTATAGCCAAGATATTTTACCAATTAAAAACATATGTTTATATAGAATCTTTCTCAAAAAGCACATAAAATACTGCATATAAAAACAGTGTTTTATGTGGCGGAGGGATGAGGTGTTAGTTTCATTAGAAAAAATAGTCTTACTCGAAAGAATTGATCTGATAGCGCGGCTTACTAACGGCGATGAGAGACAACAGAATGATAAAGAGATTGCTTTGGTTTGGATTGCAGAGCTTGTTAAAGAGGCGAGGGCGGAGGTCAAACAAGCCGAAAGTTAAGGTTGAGTCGGCGACTAAAACTTAATAACTCGTTGACTATGCTGAGAGTATTGAGCTGGTAAGATATTTTTCATACCTCCGAATTAAACATTTATAAATGCAATGTCCATCAAGAGTTCTAACGTGTGATGTCACTGATTTCAGAGCGTCATAGTGTTAGGTATCTGTTGAGCTAGTATACTATTGTCAGTGTTAATTTTATAACGTCTCATAATGTCTAGGTTATTATGGTGAGGATTGAAAAAATGAGTCATTTAATGTTGGATCTTGAAACCTTGGGTGTTTCGACAGACTCGCCATTGATATCAATAGGTGCAATTTTTTTCGATCTTCCGTCAGGCACACAACATGCTGAGTTTTATAAAGTAGTGCATTTAAGCTCCGCTTTGGAGTCAGGACAGCCAGAGCCAGCAACACTGCAATGGTGGATGAAACAAAGCGATGAAGCACGTTCTGTCTTTAATGAACCCGATTCTTTAAGTATGAAAGCTATACTGGTTGAATTTTCAGATTTCATCAAACGGTTTGGTGATGAAAATGTTAAGGTTTGGGGAAACGGTTCAAGTTTTGATAATGCTATTTTAGCTTCCGCATATCGTAAGCAATCTATTGATTTACCTTGGGATTTTAGAAATGATAGAGACGTGCGTACTATTATTGATCTCGCTAAAGAATTAAAGAATTTTGATGCTCGTGCTGCAATTAAGATGAACGAATATGCACACCATGCTCTTCATGACGCTAAATATCAGGCTGCATATGTAAGTGCGGCATATCAAGCACTTAAAACTATATAAATCAAAAATATAATGAGTATACCTCTGATAGATGTTACTGATTGGCGTAAGGATGATGAGCATGGTATTTTCCCTATCGGCGCTAGGGACAAGAAAATGCTTTGGTCTCCATCTAATCCCCCTGCGGGTATTAAGCCTAGTTGGCCTTACTTATTCAAGCTATCAAGGGATGCTTATCCTGATCAGTTTTGGATGGAGACAATAGCATTCCTTGTTGGAGAGAGCTTGGGGGTTTCGGTTCCAAAAGCCTACCCAGCGGTCAGAAAACAGGATGACGAAACAACCGAGTTTGGTGCTTTATTAGAGTGGTTTTACGATAAAGATCGCCAACTATTTGTCCATGCATCAGAATTTTTTCACGTATTAATAAATGACTTTGATGATGATTCAGGTCAACATCACAATATAGAAGATTTAAGGCTGATATGCAGAAAATTTACTATTAATGGATATCTAGACCCGCATCCCTTATGGACAGAAACTTTATGTGATATGTTGCTGCTGGACTCTTTGATTGGGAATACGGATAGACATCAAGAAAATTGGGGGTTTATCTTTGTACCGGGATCCAACGGCGAAAATGCTACTCACAAAGTTAAAGCAATAATTGCGCCATTCTTTGATAATGGCACCAGTCTTGGGCATGAACGATTTGCGAATCGAGTCCAAAGTTGGACGAAGAAAAAATTAGATGAATACATCCAAAATGGCTGCCATCATTTAAGGAAGAGTCGCGAAGATACCAGGATAAGAATCAATCATCTTAGTTCAATACAAACTTTAGCTAAAGATGAAGCTTATGCTGCTCACATGGTTAAAAAATTGAACTTTGATCTAGATGTTTTGACGAATCAGATTCGCGAATTATGTGATATAAAAGTTGGTGAACCTTTCACCAAAATGAGAGCTGACTGGACTATTCGGCTACTTGAACGCAGACATCAACGGCTATCAGTGATTCTAAATATGCGAACTATCAATAAAATTATAGAGCCGAGTCGCTTGTTGCTAACTTGGCAACCTACTACCGGTGGAACCCGGCACATTGTTGGTCAATTGAATCGGCTGGCTGATGATAGCTATACGTTCACTTACCATTTTGATACAGAAGACTTTATCGCTGCAAAGGATAAAGGTTTTTTGGGGCACCCTGCGTTCAGTATGAAACATGCTGAACATACTAATAATGTTTTAGAGCCTTTTGTTCGGCGCTTACCTCCGCGCAAACGTAAGGATTTTGAAGAGTATTTGGCGCAACATCTTTTACCTTCACCATTTGAAGGCTCTGACTTTGCACTATTGGGATATACCGGTGCAAAATCGCCGGGTGACGGTTTTTGTCTTTTGATAGATCCTGATGTGCTCAACGGTGAAGCGGAGCTTTTACTCGAGGTTGCAGGTACTCGCTATCAATTAGGATTGGACTTGGAACGTGTCTCTATTGGGGATATGGTAAATCTTATTCCTGAGTCAGATAACGAGCATGACCCAAACGCCATCGCTGTTATGCATGAAAGTGCGAAATTGGGTTATATAAACAAAGTGTTATGCGACTCTTTGCGCAAGAGAATCGCAAAAAATAAGGTTACAGCTTCGGTTGCTAAAAAGAATGGTACGACTGACCGTCCATTAGTCTATTTAATACTTGAGTGTGAAAAGTAAACCTTGTTTTTTTACAGGCCACTGTAGCTATTACAGTGGCTTTTTTTAAACTCAAATTTAGCGCTGCATGCATATAGTGCATGATTCCGCATGTCGATCCCCTCCCCTATTTCCCCTGTTAGCGCCAGTCCCGGCGCGGTTCCCGATGCCTCATGCAAGTGCATGAAAAGCGGCCTGCAAAGCGCGAAGGCGTGGCGGGGATAGTATTGCGCGAAGATGGGTCTGATACCCTTACTTATCGATCTTAGGCGAGCCGTGGTGCTGCGTTCTATTATATTTTGAGTCAATGTATGCTCGTAAGGAGTGAGGGCGTGGCGGGCGTCTGGTGGCTTTTGGTGCGAGGTGTTGGAATCGCTACTTTTCTGGCATGAAAAAGCCGCCCGGTTCGGCGGCTATGATGTTCAAAAATATCAATTAACTATTTGAAACCGCAATACCCACACCGCAGCTATGCGGCTGATATCCGCCTAATTCCATTCGCCGACGATAGCAGCCTGTACACTCGCATTTTTTGGGCGGCTGCGGCGGTGGCGCGGGTCTCTTCACTGTGTCGTCGGGTTTGTATGGTGGTGGCGTTGGCGCTTTACGTCCCATATCAATCCTCGCTTATCAGTTCATAAGGTTTGAACCGGATCACCTCTTCCCCTATCCAGTCATTAACCTCTTTCAATCGTTCTTGCAACGGCGTTAACTCGTTACGAACAAAGACTTGTGAGGCTTTCGCCACGTCACCAAAACCACCGTGATTGTTAGGAATAATCCCCATCATCTGCGGTGGCACCCGATGAACACTAAGCAGGTCGTCGCGGGTGGCGTTCTTGATATTAAAAAAGTCATCCTTGGTGGCGACTTCGCTCAAGGGTAAAATCTGGATGCCGTCTTTTTTGCCATTGGGCGCATACATAAATAAGTTGCGGAAGTTGCCTAACCCTTTGGTGTCGCGCATCGCTTTACGCATCGCCTCAATATCGCTGCTGCTTTGCGCCGCATCAGTCATATACAAGATGTATCCTGCATGTGCACCGTTCTGATAATACTTACGGCGGAATAGCGTGGCCGCTTCATTCAGCCATGCCGAATTTAAACCGCTGAGATATTCCGGTAAGCCGTAAAGCTCCTGATTAATATCCGGTTCTATCAGGTGAAAAACGCTACCGGAGGCAAACAGGTGTTCATCTTTCCAGTTCTGCACAAACCAATAACAATCTTTCTCTAACCCTCGGCGGGTGTACTTGGCCGGGCTGGGGTCGAGGCGCAGCGGCGCGCCCAGTGGGTTACGGCGCACCTCTAAAAACGCATTACCGAACACCAGATAATCCAGCGCATAGCGGCTAAACGCCTGCTGACTGAGCATTGAATGCGGGATAAACGTGCTTGCCAGTATGTTGCGTTTCACATAGAGCGGTGAGCTGTGATGCACCGCCGCCCGAAAGCTGCGCGCCAGCCCGTCAAAGCTAATCGGCGGGTCATACCATTTACCGTTGCCGGTGCATTCGATGTAATCCAGAATTTCCCGCTTATCAAGCACGGCGGAGGGTTCGCCAAAAGTGAACGCCTCTACCGGCTGTTGTTGACTGGCGGTGTGATTGGTTGCCGGGCGACTTAATGCCTTGCGACCTTTGCGCTTACTCATCCGTAAAACTCCAAGAAATTAGGGCTGTGACCGCCATATGTCGCGGTAAGAGGTTCATTTAACAGGGCGTGCATAATCGCCCACGCCACATCGGCGTGGCTAGCTTCTTCGCTACGACTGGCAACATAAGTCGAACGCGCGCCGCTGGCGGTCATGGTCTTGCGAATGGCCATAAAGGACTGGGTGATGTCGGTGTAGCCGGTGTCATATTCCAGACGGCCGTTATTGATGGTATGCCTGGCTTTCAACACCATGGCGGTTTTGATTTCAGGGGTGTACTTAATTTCCCTTGCCGCCGGGAAGAACTGGCGCACTAACTGGAAAACACCCTGGCCAACGGTGGTGGCATCAATGCCGATATATTCCACGCAATACTTATGCGTCAACTCCTCGATATGCCTGCCCCATTCCCAGTTGAAATGCAACAAAGTGACCCACTGGCTAGACCCGGATAAAATCACCGTTCTGGCCCTACTGGAGATCCCTTTGCATGCAGGGAAAACATCTGACTCAGAAAG
>JBEGTQ010000155.1:0-35558 GCA_041179305.1 Pseudomonadota bacterium
TCAGTCGGGCCCATATCCAACACCTGTTTATTGGCCATGACCCGATGCGATGAAGAATCAAGGCTTAATCCTTGCATTTCAATCAGTTCTTCAACTGCCATTGGCGATATTCTGCGCATTACAGCTTTAATACGTGCAACCAACTCTTTCGGCGAAAAAGGCTTAGTAATATAGTCATCAGCGCCCACGTCCAACCCGCGCACCCGATCTTCTTCTTCACCACGAGCGGTCAGCATCATCACCGGTATATCCCGGGTCAATGCTTCACGTTTCATATGTTTAATAAACTGGATACCCGAACCGCCAGGCAGCATCCAGTCCAACAGCACTAAATCAGGAAAAGGCTCCGACAGGCGCATTACCGCACTGTCATAATCTTCGGCTTCTAACGGTTGGTAACCATGCTGTTCCAACACAAAGCACACCATCTTACGGATGGGTGCTTCATCTTCCACCACCAGTATGCGTCTTGCCATCATCAACCCTACCAGTATGTTAGTGGTCACTATTCGAGTTCGGAAACCATTATGCGTCACCTTTGTGACACAGTCTCTTCCCATGTTGACCCAGTTCATCCCATAATTATCTCACTAATTCTCTGTCATTTATCTCAAGTCTAATCAATCAGATAGTGATAGCTTAATCGGTTCAACAGCGAAAGTAAGCCCTTTTTCCCCGTTATCTGCCACAACATAGCGAATCGCGCCGACAGTATGGACGTAAAAAGGCAAGCCTTTGCCTTTTGCCAATAGATTTTGCACATTATTAAGACTTTGCTGTAGCGTCAGTGTCAGCTCAAACTGGCGCATCAGAGCCGCCATATAATTGATTGCCGTCAGTCTGGCTGCCTTTTCTTCACGTCCTTTTATTGGCAAGTAAGTAATTTGTAAGGTTTTTATCTTGCCGGTACCTTTTTCCAGTGCAGTGGAAACATAGAGATTCTCATTAATTTTACTGGCTGCTCGTGTCAGTGGTGGTGAATCGTCTGGTATCGTAATTGCGTGGAATTCATTAATAGGCAGTGTTGGGTTGGCTCGGTTATAGTTTTCGCGGAATTTTGTCAACGTTAAATCAAAGGTCGGTGCCCCGAAAAACAGATAAGGCGGGGTGGGTTGCAGTTCTTCGGCAGACTGATCAGCAGGTTCGCCATGCACGCGGCTGGCTGTTGCTATCAGCAGCAGTGTAAGCATTGCGGCTATTTCTTTTCTCATGACTACGTCGTCGTTAGAAGTGTATGTAGGGGATTAAAGCGGTTATAGGGGGTAATTGTCAAAATTCACTGCAAAGATTGTAGATTAGTTGCAACCTTAGGTACACTTTGCCCGAAATAATATGAGGTAATGGATCAAGTCGTTGATGACTATACAGCAGTGGTGTTTCTCATTTAAAGGCCGTATCAGGCGGCGGGATTTTTGGATCTGGATAGGCCTGTGGCTAGTGGCCATGCTGGTTATTTTTACCCTGGCCGGTAAAGATTTTCTGCCTATTCAGACTGCGGCCTTTGCTATCGTCTTTTTACTGTGGCCAACGGCAGCAGTGGTGGTCAAGCGGCTACATGATCGCAATAAAGCCGGATGGTGGGCGCTATTGGTGGTGCTGGCCTGGATGCTGATGGCCGGTAACTGGCAGATGTTGGCACCCGTTTGGCAATGGGGAATCGGGCGTTTTATTCCCACACTTATAATTATCATGATGTTTATCGATTGTGGTGTTTTTGTCGGTTCTGAAGGGGATAACCGTTTTGGCACAGAGGCGGAACCAGTGAAATTTTTAGCAAAGAAAACGCAGTAACAGGGATTAACGGTTAAGCAAAGTGACAGGGCGCAATGCGCCCTTCACGTAAAATTACCAGTATTGTTCGCTGGTCATATGGCCTGGTTTGCGGCGCAAATGTTTGCGCATCTCGCGTTGTTCTTTTAGTAATTGCTGGGTATCACGCACCATCTGCGGGTTGCCACACAGCATCACATGGCTGTCTTGTGCATCAATTTTAAGGCCGACCGCCGCTTCCAGAGAACCATTCTCAATCAGTGCCGGCACCCTGCCGGTTAACGAGCCGGGTGACGCTTCACGGCTGACCACAGTTTGAATCCGCAACTTGCTGTTATAGCGCTGTTCAAGCTGCTGCATCAACGGCAGATAGCTGAGATCGTCGGCAAAACGTGCCGCATGGACTAACACCAGATTTTGGAAGCGCTCCAGATTACGTCCTTCTTGTAAAATCGACAGATAAGGGCCGATCGCAGTGCCGGTTGCCAGCATCCACAATGTATCGCAATCGGGGAGCTCTTCCAGTACAAAAAAGCCTGCGGCTTGCTTAGTGACCATCACTTCGCCCCCTACGGGCAGTTGATCCAGTCGTGGGCTGAGTTTGCCTTCCGGTACGGTGACCAAATAGAACTCCAAATTGTCGTCGCTCGGCGCATTGACATACGAGTAAGCTCGCTGTACTCGCTCACCATTAATATCTAATGCCAGTTTGGCAAATTGCCCGGCAGTAAAGGGATCAACTGGCGCATTGACCCGAATGCTGAACAACGCGTCTGTCCAGCGTTCAATGTGAGTAATCTTGCCACTAACCCATTCAGCCATAATTCTGGTTCCCTCTATTCAAATACTTATCAGAAGTGCTAACTAAAACACAAACAATATCTTATGACATTTAGTGGAAAAGGATTATCGATTACGTGTGCACGCTTTGCTCTTGCTGCTGTCATGCAATATGGACAGTTTACTTTACGGTTATGGTTGTTTTATCTGCCAGTTGGTTATTTAGCAATATGTCGTGCTGGCTCGCTAAAATTTTCAGATTTGTTAGCTTATGCGCCGATAGTGAGGTGTGTCACTTTTTCAATATCAACATGACACGTATTACGGCTAATCGACGGGTTAACACAATGAGAAAAATAGAGAATTTCCACCTGCTGGCGATGTTGATCCTATTGATTGCCGTTGGTCAGATGGCACAAACCATTTATGTACCGGTGATTGCGGATATCGCTCGCGATTTATCGGTTCGCATTGGTGTGGTACAGCGCATAATGGCGGCGTATCTGCTGACCTATGGTTTTTCACAACTGATTTATGGCCCGCTATCAGATCGAGTGGGGCGTCGCCCGGTGATTCTGTCCGGTATGATGATATTCATGTTGGGGGCGCTCGGTGCGTGGCTGGCGAATAGCCTGACCATGCTGGTGGTTGCCAGTGCCTTGCAAGGGATGGGAACCGGTGTTGCGGGGGTGATGGCGCGTACTATGCCTCGGGATTTATATGCAGGTACTGCGTTACGCTACGCCAATAGCATGCTGAACATGGGGATCTTGGTCAGCCCGCTGATGGCACCGGTTATCGGTGGGATATTGTCCAGTCTATTTGGCTGGCGGGCCTGCTATGCATTTCTGCTGTTTTTATGCGGTTGCGTGGCATTTTGTATGTTCCGCTGGTTACCGGAAACCCGTCCGCAGCAAACCGAAAAAAGACGAATGTTGGCCAGTTTTCGCCTGCTGTTATCCGACGGTGCCTTTAGCTGCTATCTGTTGATGTTGGTTGGTGCGTTGGCGGGGATTGCGGTATTTGAAGCCAGTGCCGGTGTGCTGATGGGCGGTGTGCTGGGGCTAAGCGGTGTAACCGTCAGTATTTTATTTATCCTGCCGATACCCGCGGCGTTCTTCGGTGCATGGTATGCCGGTCGTGACAGTAAAACTTTTCATAGTTTGATGTGGCATTCGGTAATTAGCTGCCTGTTGGCTGGGTTGATGATGTGGGTTCCTGGTTGGTTCGGTATCATGAATATCTGGACTCTGTTGATACCGGCAGCACTCTTCTTCTTTGGTGCAGGTATGCTGTTCCCGTTGGCTACCACGGGTGCGATGGAGCCATTCCCCTATCTGGCAGGTGCTTCGGGTGCATTGGTCGGTGGATTGCAGAATGTGGGGTCAGGGCTAACGACGTGGTTGTCAGCAATGCTGCCACAAAATGGGCAATTTAGTTTGGGATTGCTGATGTTTGCTATGGCAATAGTGATATTACTGTGTTGGTGGCCATTATCTCATCGGATGCAGCCGCAAGAGCATCAAGTTTAGGCTAGCGGATGAAACGGATAGGGGCGTATTGGAAATACTGTGTCATTTGCTTGCTGCCTGCCTACGATACTCAATTACGTGGATGAAAGCGATAACCTAATAAAAAACGCGCCATCGGGGGAGTGATGACGCGTTTAGACTGCTTTTTTAGTGAAAAACCTGTCAGTTACGTAAAGCAGGCAGCCCGTTACTCTTCGTGTTGTTCCCATGCTTGGGCACGAGCCACGGCTTTCTTCCAGCCACGGTAGCGGACATCACGTTCGGTAGTTTCAATCCCTGGACGGAATTCGCGCTCAATCCTGGCCTTGCTCTTCACTTCGTTTAAATCATTCCAGAAGCCAATTGCCAGACCTGCCAGGAACGCAGCACCGAGCGCGGTACTTTCACGCACGACAGGGCGCTCAACGCGGGTACCCAGAATATCCGCCTGAAATTGCATCAGGAAGTTATTCGCCACCGCGCCGCCATCTACACGCAGTGATTTCAGGCGCTCGCCTGCATCTGCCTGCATCGCATCCAGTACATCACGAGTCTGATAAGCAATCGATTCGAGCGTTGCGCGGATAATGTGGTTGTTGTTAACACCCCGGGTCAGGCCGAAAATTGCACCGCGAGCGTATGGGTCCCAATACGGTGCACCAAGGCCGGTGAAAGCCGGTACCACGTACACGCCATTGCTATCTTTGACTTTAGTGGCAAAATATTCAGAGTCAGTCGCGTCGCTGATCATCTTTAACTCATCACGCAGCCACTGGACAGAGGCACCACCAATAAATACCGCGCCTTCCAGCGCATAGTTAACTTCACCACGTGGGCCGCAAGCAATGGTGGTCAGCAAGCCATGCGTGGACTGAACCGCTTCTGTGCCGGTATTCATCAGCAGGAAACAGCCGGTGCCGTAGGTATTTTTTGCCATACCCGGTTGTACGCAAAGTTGGCCGAATAGCGCTGCCTGTTGGTCACCTGCGATACCTGCGATTGGAATGCGTGTACCGCCTTTACCACCGATATTGGTTTGGCCGTAAACTTCAGAGGATGGGCGAACATCCGGCAACATGGCGCGTGGAATATTCAGCGCTTCCAGCATACGCTCATCCCACTCTTTAGTGCGGATATTAAACATCATGGTACGCGACGCATTGGTGTAATCCGTTACGTGTACGCGCCCCTGAGTCATGTTCCACACCAGCCAGGTGTCTACCGTACCAAACAGTAACTCGCCACGCTCAGCACGCTCACGAGCGCCTGCTACGTTATCGAGGATCCATTTTACTTTAGTACCGGAGAAGTAAGGGTCAATCACTAAACCGGTGTTGTAGCGGATATACTCTTCCAGCCCCTCTTTTTTTAGTTTCTCGCAGATATCGGCGGTACGGCGACATTGCCAGACGATCGCGTTATACACCGGCTTACCGGTCGCTTTATCCCAGACAATGGTGGTTTCACGTTGGTTGGTAATACCGATACCGGCGATTTCGTCAGAACTGATACCCGCCTTTGCCAGCACTTCAACCAGCGTTGAGCTTTGTGTCGCCCAGATCTCCAGCGGGTCATGTTCAACCCAACCGGCTTTCGGATAAATTTGAGTAAATTCGCGCTGAGAAACACTCACGATAGCCGCATCATGATCCAAGACCACAGCTCTGGAGCTAGTAGTCCCCTGATCAAGCGCGACAATGTATTTCTTTTTAGTTGTCATAGTTAGCCTATCTTTAAGTTGCCGTTTATACCCATCGTACCTGATGGTTACCGGGGTGTTAGCTACTCTCACTCGCCCAAATCACTTACCATCGTGTGTTTATGGGGATTCGTTCATTTGCTACCTGCCCGCAACTCCAATTAGTTTGGGTATATTTTTTCAGTATCTATTAGTTACGCTTTACGTTTTGTGGTCGTTGCCGTGGTTTCTTCATCTGCAACACATTCGTCACATGGCAAATGGCGGCCAATCAGAGCGCGATAACCAAATGCACCTAGCAATGCACCGACGATAGGCCCAAAAATAGGAACCAGGAAGTAAGGAATGTCACGGCCGCCAGTGAAAGCGATTTCCCCCCAACCCGCCAGATAAGCAAATGCTTTTGGACCAAAATCACGCGCCGGGTTTAAGGCGAACCCAGTCAATGAACCCATTGATGCACCGATAACGGCAATCAAAATACCAATCAACAGCGGTGCCAGTGGGCCACGAGGAATACCGTTGCCATCATCAGTCAGAGCCAGAATGAGGCACATCAGAATGGCGGTAATGACGGTTTCAACCAGGAAAGCCTGGAAAACGGAAATATGTGGATTTGGGTAGGTAGAGAAAATACCGGCCAGATTGAGGCTTTCAGTACTGCCGCGCACTATCTGATGGGTTTGTTCGAAATCAACGAACAGGTTGTAATACAGGCTATAAACTAACGCTGCGGCACAAAACGCCCCGGCAATTTGCGCGATAATGTAAGGGATAACCTTGCGGCGATCGAAGCAGGCAAATAACCACAATGCAATGGTCACGGCCGGATTAAGGTGTGCGCCTGAGATTGCTGCGGTCAAATAGATGGCCATAGCAACACCGAGACCCCAAATGAGACTGATTTCCCACAGGCCAAAACTGGCCCCAGCCAACTTTAGTGCGGCAACACAGCCGACACCAAAAAAGATCAACAGGCCAGTACCAAGAAATTCTGCGATACATTGACCCTTTAAGGTAGAACTGGCGGTTTGGCTCATAGTTGTGTCCTACAGACAGAGATTATAGAGTATTTATATTTTTGCCCCTCAAGTCATGGAGGGGATGGTGTAAATTTATCGTTAACGAACACAAACGAGAAATAGCGAAATAGAAATGTGTGTGGTCTGTCATAAAAATGAGCGGCTTCATGAAAGTTAAGAAAGATTTAAGCGTGATCAAACCAATTTTTTCGTTGATTTGTTAAATACATGTATAAGTTTACAAGAATAGGTGCAGAGGATTTTTGGCTTTTGCTGATAGTTATTGCAACGAAATTACTACAGAGTTTGGTTTGTACTGGTATGCCGCTAGACATAGGAGGGCTGGCTACATACAATCGGTTTATTAAGAGCATCACTTCTTCATTAAGCTTCGCCGTTTTTGTGGAAGAACGTGTTAAAGCATAATGCTTTTTACACTAGTCCGATGCGTATTGCATTTATAGCGCGATAAGTGTTCACCGTAGTTTCATCTGTCGATTGTTACTTTAGGCCATTTAGGTCATAAATGTGACTTTAGTAAATCATGATGAACTGCGACCCAAAGGATGTACGCCTTGCGATTGATAAGGGGACCAAAGAATGTCATTTGAAGTATTTGAGAAGTTGGAAGTTAAAGTTCAGCAAGCTATTGATACCATTACGCTATTACAGATGGAAATTGAAGAGCTGAAAGAGAAAAATAACATCTTGTCCCAAGAAATTCAGAATGCTGCGGGTGGCCGTGAAGCATTGGTACACGAAAATGAGCAACTGAAGCAAGAACAGCATGTTTGGCAGGATCGTCTGCGGTCGCTGTTGGGAAAGATGGAAGAAGTCTGAGTGCAGGCAGGTTGGTTTAAAAGGAAGAGCGTTCAGAATTCTGTGTCACGTTAAACAATCGCTACAACGTAATCACTTTATCAAGACGCCTTTCAGAATAAATGGCTAACCGGGACAATGTCAAATTCCAGCTCTGAATCGGCATTGTCCGTTTTTCCTGTGCATCACATGGTGAAATTAAGTATTTTATATTCAATATCTTATATATAAATCTGCCGTTAAATGACGCCATAACCAAACCCTGCCCATAGGCCTGAATCCTTCCATCACGCTCACTACATCATCACCTTTAAGTGAGTTCCCTGGGTGGGGCGTGGGACATCCCGACTAAAATTATCCACGGCAATCAGCGCCCGAAAACACCATCCGTTGAATAGATTATCTGACACAAAATCCACACTCCAGTTCTAATTTAGATAGATAAGCACAGGCCGTTCCAGACAATGTGCAGCCGTCACATGGCAACGGAGTCGCCTGCATCGCAGATTAAATCCTTCCAGGCACCATATCGGTGTGTTTTTTTGTAGTTAATCACCCAACCGAAATTTAAAAGTGTGGAACATCTGAGATATGAGTTGGAGAAGTACATTTATTATTAAAAACAGGTCACTGCCACTGAACAATAGATTGGTTTTGGCGTCTTAAATAAGATGCAATAAGGTTATAGCCAGAATATGTTGGCGTTGCCTGTAGACGGTAAATCAATGACAAATCGGTCGTCAACTTGCAGCGGCCTTGCCAAGGCGTGGCCCCAGTATGAGCCGGGTGACGAACGTAGCTAACACCCCTGTAACGAGGGGAATATTAATCATCAATAAGGGATTCAAATGCATAAAATGACCAAATTTCTTGCTGTTGTCCTGCTGGTTGCGGGATTAAGTGCCTGTGATGGCAATAGCGATAACAACGTGGGCCAGCCAATCAGCCTGCTGGAAGGTAAAGTGGCCTTCATCTTACCAACCGATCTGTCAGACCAAAGCGGGAAGATGGGCAATCAAGCGAATAATATGCACGTTTATGCCAATAAAACCGGGAGTAAAGCGGTTATCGTGATTTTAAGTGATGATACCAATGAAGCGTTGGAGGTGCTGACAACCCGTTTAGCAGACCAGCAACGTGGTCGCGATGCTAACTTGCAAGTGGTGACCAATAAAGCAATTAAAGTTGACGGTCAGCGGCTCCAGCAACTGGATAGCATTATTACCAGCGGTGGCCAGAAAGCCTATTCGTCAGTATTGATGGGGAAAGTAAATAACCATTTGATGACGATACAAATTACGCTGCCCGCCGATAATCAACAACAAGCTCAAACTGAAGCGGAATCCATTATCAGTACGCTGAAACTAAAATAATAGTTTGATAAAGAACAAAAACGAATAAAAAACGAAACTAACGTGATGTTTAAAAACCATGTTTGTGATCAGTGTCACAAGTATTTTGTCATTATCGGTTTCAAAATGTTAATCAATCGCTCAAAATTGCCGCTGCTTTTATAAGGCCGCGACAAGTGCGCCCTCATCCTGGATAAAACCTCAGATTTTATCCAGGATGGCGCTCGTTATGGAACATAAACGACAGCAAGTTAGCGATTTACCCCGCAACTGCATTTAATTAACGGATAGACACCAGGCGATTCCGGAGTCAAAAACCACAAAAAAGCCATCGGAGGCACTCATGTTGAGCATTTTTAAGCCTGCGCCACATCAGGCACGGCTTTCTGCAGATCGAGTTGATCCAACCTACCGCCGTTTACGTTGGCAGATCTTTATGGGCATTTTCTTCGGCTACGCCGCTTACTATTTAGTGCGTAAGAACTTCACGTTAGCCATGCCATATTTGATCGAACAAGGCTTCTCTCGGGGGGATCTGGGGTTTGCTTTGTCTGGTATTTCTATCGCTTATGGTTTTTCAAAATTTATTATGGGTTCGGTTTCTGATCGTTCAAACCCACGGGTCTTTCTCTCTGCCGGTTTGATTCTATCCGCTGCCGTGATGTTGTTTATGGGTTTCGTACCGTGGGCAACCTCCAGTATCGCCGTGATGTTCGTGCTGTTATTCCTGTGTGGCTGGTTCCAGGGTATGGGTTGGCCGCCATGTGGCCGTACTATGGTGCATTGGTGGTCAAAGAAAGAGCGCGGAAGTATCGTATCAGTCTGGAACTGTGCTCATAACGTCGGTGGCGGCTTGCCACCACTGCTATTTTTGTTAGGAATGGCATGGTTTAATGACTGGAAAGCAGCACTTTATATGCCTGCTTTTGGCGCCATTTTGGTGGCATTAATTGTCTTTGGCCTGATGCGTGACACCCCTCAATCCGTGGGTTTGCCGCCGATTGAAGAATACAAAAATGACTATCCAGATGATTACAGCGAACAAGCAGAAACAGAACTCTCCGCGAAACAAATTTTCATGCAATACATTTTACCCAACAAGCTGTTGTGGTATATAGCGATTGCGAATGTTTTTGTTTATTTGCTGCGTTACGGCATCCTCGACTGGTCACCGACCTACCTAAAAGAAGTGAAACACTTCGCGCTGGATAAATCCTCATGGGCTTATTTCCTGTATGAATACGCTGGTATTCCAGGGACGCTGCTGTGCGGTTGGATGTCGGACAAAGTGTTTAAAGGTAACCGTGGTGCAACCGGCGTATTCTTTATGACGCTGGTGACTATCGCTACCATTATTTACTGGCTGAACCCGGTCGGTAACCCTGGTGTTGACATAGCCTGCATGATCACTATCGGCTTCCTTATCTATGGTCCGGTCATGTTGATTGGCTTACACGCACTTGAATTGGCACCGAAAAAAGCAGCAGGTACTGCGGCGGGTTTCACCGGTCTGTTCGGCTATCTCGGTGGCTCGGTTGCCGCCAGTGCTATCGTCGGCTACACCGTTGACTACTTCGGTTGGGACGGCGGCTTTATGGTTATGATCGGCGGCAGCATTCTGGCTGTTTTGTTACTGATTGTTGTCATGTGCAGTGAGAAAAAACATCACGAAGAACTGGCTAAGAAGCAGAACTTATAATTTTATTATAAAGATACCCAAAGTAATTCGAGTTGCAGGTAGGCAGTAAGCAAACAAATCCCGATGAACTTAGACCATTTAGTGATTCGGGTAACAAATCTGTTGGTAGCAGATTTGAACGCGACCAGCACCCCAGCGGCTTCAAGTATTAAGGGTATAAATGGAGCACTATCAATGCAAACCCACATCAACATACTGTTGGCGAGTATTATTCTGGCATCCTCAGTCGTCGCTCAGGTACAAGCCGCAGAGCCGTCATCTACCCAACTTTCAGCAGATAAAATCGTCATCGCCCACCGCGGTGCCAGTGGCTATTTACCGGAACACTCCTTGCCAGCCAAAGCAATGGCTTATGCACAAGGTGCTGATTATCTTGAGCAAGACTTGGTGATGACCAAAGATAATGAGTTAGTGGTGTTACACGACCATTATTTGGATCGCGTCACCGATGTTGCTGACCGGTTCCCAGATCGCGCCCGTAAAGATGGCCGTTATTACGCTATAGATTTTACGTTGCCGGAAATCAAGTCACTGAAATTTACCGAAGGTTTTGATATTGATAAAAATGGTAAAAAAGTGCAGAGCTATCCGGGACGTTTCCCAATGGGTAAATCTGACTTTCGGGTGCACACTTTCCAGGAAGAAATTGAATTTATTCAGGGTTTGAATCATTCAACCGGGAAAAACGTCGGCATTTACCCAGAAATCAAAGCGCCATGGTTCCATCAGCAGGAAGGGAAAGACATCTCAACCAACGTGTTAGAAGTACTGAAACAGTACGGTTACACCACTAAGGGCGATAAAGTTTATCTGCAATGCTTTGATGCGAATGAGTTAAAACGCATTAAAAATGAGCTGGAACCAAAGATGGGTATGGATCTTAAGCTGGTGCAACTGGTGGCTTATACCGACTGGAATGAAACCTACGAACAGAAACCCGATGGCAAATGGGTTAACTACAGCTACGACTGGATGTTCAAGCCAGGTGCGATGAAACAAGTGGCACAGTATGCAGATGGCATTGGGCCTGACTACCATATGCTGGTGGTTGAGTCTTCTACACCGGATAACATCAAGCTGACCAATATGGTCAAAGATGCACATGCCAACCACATGATGGTTCATCCGTATACTGTCCGTACAGATAAGTTGCCGAAATACGCCACTAACGTGAATCAATTGTTTGATATTATCTACAATCAAGCGCAGGTTGACGGGGTGTTTACTGACTTCCCGGATAAAGGCGTACAATTCCTGCAAAAACAGGGACAACACCAATAAATTTATCGCCTGATCAACAGAGTAAGAAAGTGGCGCAATACGGTTAGTGCGCCGCTTTTTTTACTGCTGATTCTCATTTTCAACAAATAACTCTTTATTTATCAGTACCTAAAAACATTTTGCGTAAATAGTGTGGCACCGCATCATCTGCGTTCGAACCAATCACTTCCAGGTTCGGTAACATATCTTTCAGCCGTTGATGCGCATCATGCATGATACAGCCCTTGCCGGACATCAACAGCATTTCCAAATCATTCATGCCATCACCGAAAGCGATACATTCTTTCAATGAATAACCGATGATGTTAGCAACTTGCTCAAGCGCATGACCTTTCGAGACACCGCCGCCCATCACTTCAAGGCAGGTCGGGAAGGAGAAACTGGCGTTCACCCGATCGCCCCAACGTGCATTGATAGCGTCTTCTAAAATCAATAACTTGTCATGGTCTTCACCGGTGAAATAAACCTTACACACGCCGTCCGTTGGCAGCAGTGCAGGTTCAAATACTTGATAGTTGAACACCGACTCACGGAAAAACACTTTCTGTTTCAGGCTCTCACGGTTCATATACCATTCATCATTCAGATAAACGTTAGTCAGAATATCTGGATTATGATGTTCGATGTTATAGAGGTCACGTGCAATATCCGCATCAAGATTATGGCTGAAAATCAGCTCGCCATCCGTGTTATGCACACGCGCGCCGTTAGAGGTGATCATAAAAGTGCGGATCTCAAGGTTATCGCGGATTTGCGCTACATCAATGTGGTGACGGCCGGTCGCAAACACAAAATGAATACCACGCTGCGTCAGCAATTTGAGGGTCTGTTTGGCATAGGGCGTTAAAAGGTGATCAGGCGATAGCAGCGTGCCATCTAAATCGGAAGCAACGACATGATACATAGCGGTATGTTCTAACCTCTGGTGGCGTCGGAGTCTACTGGCCGACGGGCTGTTTTATGTTGTAGATAATGTTTTATGTTGTAAATAATGTTTTATGTTGCAAAAAAGTTTGATGCTGTGCGAAGAAACACAATATGGCACTCAACGCCTCGGCACGCAGCGGATCCCGCTCGAACAAAATCTCATGGCATGCACCTTGAATAATTTTAGGCTGCCCCCCTTCACAAGGGTGCCCCGCCAGAGTCATGGCTCGAGAAAAAGCGTTGTGAGCCGGGTTATGCACCACCTTGTCTTCACTGGCTTGCAACAATAATACCGGTGTTGTGATTTTGTCTGCTTCAGCAATAATTTGCTCTCCCACCAACAGACTTTCGCGTACCCAATGGTAGGTCGGCCCACCAACGCGGATTTCCGGTGTATCAATATATTGGCGTAGGTAGCGACGATACCGTTCGCGGCTGTGGGTCAGTAGATTGATCAGGTACGGCAGCGGCCGCCACTGGCCGGTTCCGATGGCATAGTAATCCCGCAGTTTCTGATGCCCTTCAGCCCAGTCCAGAATACGATGTGCCAACCAGACCGGCATGGGTAAATGAATGCCAAACATCGGCGCACATAGCGCCACCGCATTGAATGTGTTAGGTTCTCTCGCCAGATATCTCGTCAGGATAGCCCCACCCATTGAGTGGGCTAACGCGAAATGTTGTTGATAATGGCTATCGGCAATTTCGCGCTGCACCAACTGCGAAAAATCTTCAATGTAATCATCAAATTTAATGACATGACCGCGATTATGATCGCCCAGCAGCCGCCCTGATCGCCCCTGCCCACGATGATCCAGCACAATGACGTCATAGCCTTGTTGGAACAGGTCATAGGCCACTTCAGGATATTTAACATAGCATTCGATACGACCCGGAACCACCAGCACTACCCGGTTATGCTGTGGCGCACGAAAACGGACGTAGCGAATCGGAATACCATCAGCACCAGTAAACTCATCTTCATCTCTTAGCTGCCAGAAATCCAACAGCGGCCCGTCAACAAAGGCAGTAAACTGCTTTTCGCGGGTTAACCAGCTATTCATATGATTATCTAATGGCATAGCCTGATTGATTACATCCTTTGACTGGGGTTGATCAATATTTGATGAAATCAGAAAGCTCGGTTTGCGGCAATCGCGAGCCGTAGGAGCACTAAATTTTCATGCATGAGCTAACGGCATGCCGCAGTGCAAATTGTTAAAACCCACGCTGTTCATCAATTAACCGATAAATATTGCTTTCCTGGTCCCTTCGTTGCTGCCACATCATCAATCTTCATTATTATCGACGTGATCGCGGATCATTGCCATAAACGGCGCACCAAAGCGTTCCAGTTTACGTTGCCCCACACCGTTCACGCTCAACAGCTCGCTGGCCGTAATTGGCATCTGCTCCGCCATCTCCAGCAAGGTGGTGTCGTTAAACACCACATAAGGCGGAATATTGCCTTCGTCGGCGATAGATTTTCGCAATTTTCGCAACCTGGCAAACAACTTACGATCGTAATTACCACCATACGATTTTTGATTGGTATTGCTGCGTACTTTCAGACTTTGGATACGAGGCACAGCCAGTTGCAACAGCAATTCAGCGCGTAATACCGGGCGGGCAGCTTCGGTTAGTTGTAACGCTGAGAACATGGCAATGTTCTGGTTTAGTAGCCCCAGATGCACCAGTTGGCGCAATACGCTGACCCAATGTTCATGGGTTTGCTCGGAGCCAATTCCGTAGACAGAAAGCTTGTCATGACCCATTTCGCGAATACGCTGGTTATTTGCGCCGCGCAACACTTCAACGATGTAGCCCATGCCAAACCGTTGCCCAACCCGATAAACGCACGACAACGCTTTTTGTGCATCCGCTAAACCGTCGTAACGCCTCGGTGGATCGAGACAGATATCGCAATTGCCACATGGCTGCTGCCTACCCTCACCAAAATAGTTGAGCAGCACCAGACGGCGGCAAGTTTGCGCTTGTGCAAAGGCCGCCATCGCATTTAATTTATGCCGTTCGATATCTTGCTGAGTGCCTGCCGGCTTATCTTCCAGACAGCGACGTAACCACGCCATATCCGCAGGGTCATACAGCAGCATAGCTTCAGCGGGCAAACTATCACGCCCGGCACGACCTGTTTCCTGGTAGTAGGACTCGATAGTACGCGGAATATCAAAATGCACCACAAAGCGCACGTTAGGCTTATTTATGCCCATACCGAAAGCCACGGTTGCGACCACCACTTGCAAGTCATCCCGCTGGAAGGCCTCCTGTACCTGCGCCCGGCGCTCATTATCTAACCCAGCATGGTAGGCCGCCACACTTAAGCCACGGCCTTGCAAACGGGCGGTGGTGTCTTCCACTTTGGCTCGGCTGTTACAGTAAATAATGCCACTTTTGCCACGTTGGTTTTGGACAAATCGCCACAATTGATCGAGCGGTTTAAACTTCTCCACCAGCGTATAACGGATATTAGGGCGGTCAAAGCTGCTGATCTGAATTAATGGCTGATCCAGATTAAGTAAACGTAAGATATCACCGCGCGTCGCTTCATCAGCGGTGGCAGTGAGTGCTATGACCGGTAAATTGGGGAAACGCTGCTTTAACTGGCCGAGAGCGCGATATTCCGGGCGGAAATCGTGCCCCCATTGGGAGATACAGTGCGCCTCATCCACCGCCAGTAGGGCTGGCCGCCACTGATGCAGTTGTTCGAGGAAACTTTCCATCGCCAGCCGTTCCGGTGCGATATACAGTAGTTTTATCTGACCACTACGGCAACCGTCCATTACCGCCAATTGTTGTTCACGCGTTTGCGACGAATTTAAACACCCCGCCCCTACACCATTGGCCAGCAGTTGATCCACCTGATCTTTCATTAAGGAAATTAAGGGGGATACCACCAGCGTCAGCCCATCCGTTACCAGTGCCGGGATCTGATAACACAAGGATTTACCACCGCCGGTTGGCATCACAACCAGACAGTCTTGCCCTGATAGGGTGGCATTGATAATTTCCTGTTGCCCTGGCCGAAATTGTTGGTAGCCGAATGTATCGCGCAATACCTGAACGACCAGTAATTCCCTGTTTATCACTGCTGCGGTTGACACACTCTTCCCCAACTATTAGACCTGAAAAGGCCGAGTCATCGACCTTTGTCTGAAACTTTTTTAACACCGGATGGCGTTAAAGGACATCGTTCAACATGATACCAATACCCACCCGTGTTTGCCTAAAGTTATAGTCAATCATTGACTCACCGTAGCCACTGAATACCTGAGTATAGAACCGGACATGTCTGGTGATTGGGTAACTCCAGCCCATTTCAGCACCGCCGAAACCGGTATTCCAGTTATAATGGCCATCAATACTGAACACACTATCACCCAACGCGTAACCCACTTTCAGGCGATAATAACCCATGTACTTATTGATATCCGAGTTATCATCTTTGCTGTCACTTTGTGGCATACGATACCAAGGTTTCAGGTCAATCTCTAAATCGCCACGTTGTGCCATCACCCGTGTATAAACGCGATCCCAACTACGCGAGGTCGGGTCAGCTTTACCGTTGGATTGGTGGTTGTAACCCAATTCCACTTCACGGAAAGTCCAGCCTGCCAGTTCGTAATCTGTGGCCCATGCCAGGAACAACTGCGGTTCGTAGTTAGTTTCACGAAATGGCGAAGACTCATCGCTGTTGGACGCCTGCCACCATGAACGCTGGGTATAAGAGGCACCCAATAGAGAGTTGTCACCGACAATGCCACGCCAAATTGGGAAGCCTAAACTCAATTGGAATTTAATTTCATCTTTATTAGCATGTTGCGCCCAATCATAAGAGCTGATAGCGCTTTTATTGATGTCACTGGTATAGGTATACAGCAGATAGTTAGTTTCATACGGATAAAGCAAGAAAGGATTATCGTGATCCTGCAACATTGCCGCGATAATACTGCCACGCACAGTAGGCGCATCATGAATTTTCTCCGATATTGCCACTTCTGCCCGCGCCAACGTTGACACCAGTAATAATGCGATCCAAACCCGCCCAAATCTGTTCATAATGCCCTCGGCTATTTTAATAATTATTTCTATTTGTAATGAAAGTAGTTCATTTCACACACAAGTGTTATCTGGGATCACAGTTCTTTCGATTTATGATGTAGCGACTGGAAAACAACAAAATTTGAGCATAAAATAAACGACTTGTTGGCTTTTATTGCCAGGCTATAACATGCAACGGCTAAGAGAGTAGGGGAAAAATGTCAGTGACAGCATTAACGTTGAAGGATGTTCGCCGCATGATCGGCGAGGTGTTTGTGTATCACATGCCATTTAATCGTGAACTAGGGCTAAAATTAACCCGTTTTGAGCAAGATTACGCTGAAATTACCTTCGATAACAATGAGAAGCTGGTGGGTAATACCGCGCAACAGATCCTTCATGGCGGAGTGATTGCGGCAGTATTAGATGTGGCTGCAGGGCTGGTGTGCGTAGGAAATAGCCTGGTACGCCATGAGCCGCTGATTCAGGAACAACTGCAAATGAAGCTGGCCAAAATGGGCACTATCGACCTGCGTGTTGACTATCTGCGCCCTGGCCATGGCAAGCATTTTATCGCCAATAGCAGTATTTTACGCAGCGGTAACAAGGTGTCTGTTGCCCGAGTTGAGCTGCATAATGAAAACCAAATACATATCGCCAGTGCGACGGCGACCTATTTGGTTGGCTGATATGATCGACTGCGGTGATGATTCGTAACGCAAAGTTCAGTACCCTCACCGCATCACCTATCCTGTTTCAAGCAACACCGTTTTATGGATAAACAACGCACTCGTCAGGGCACTCTTTTTGCTGTCGCAGCCTATTTTATCTGCTGTCAGCCGCAGATGCGCAGTGTCTGTCGTAACAGTAAACACCTGCGATTACTGGCGGTAACTGCTGAAGACGGTTATAGCCAGTTTTTGCGTTTAAAGTAGAGATACGGCGCTAACCCCGCGATAATCATCAGACTGATTGCCCCCGGATAACCAAATGACCAACGCAATTCAGGCATAAACTCAAAGTTCATCCCGTAGCTTGATGCCACCAGCGTCGGCGGTAAGAATACCACCGATACCACCGAGAAGATTTTGATGATCCGGTTCTGCTCAATATTGATAAAGCCCATCGCCGCCTGCATCAGGAAGTTAACTTTTTGGAACAGCGATTCATTGTGTGGCAGCAAAGATTCGATATCGCGTAGCACTTCGCGAGCCTGTTCCAATTGGCTACTTGGCAAGCGAGCTTTACGCACCAGGAAATTCAGTGCTCGCTGGGTATCCATTAGACACAACCGTACTTTCCAGCCGATATCTTCCTGTTCCGCTAATGTGGACAACGCAGCATCGTACTCATCGCCCTGCTGACCTTCCATAATGACGCGACTTAGCGCCTCCAAGTCACTGTAAATATTCTCTATTTCGTCTGCCAACTGTTCGATTTTGGTTTCGAACAAATCCAACAGTAGCTCATAGGCGTTGCCATCAACCAGTGTCTGATTACGGGCACGCATACGATATAAACGGAATGCCGGTAATTCACGCTCGCGCAGCGTATAAAGGCGACCATCACGGATGGTAAATGCTACGGTCGAGTTACCGGCGTGATCGTCTGCATCTTCGTAATAAAAGAAGGAGTGAATATGCAGGCCGTCTTCATCTTCAAAGAATCGAGCGGAAGCCTCAATGTCGTCCAGCTCTGGCCGGGTCGCCAGGCTTTGCCCCAACTCAGACTGGACACGTTCCCGCTCTCCCTCTTCAGGTTCGACTAAATCGACCCAGAGTGAAGAAGTCAGGTCATCTGATTCATCAAGCTCCAAACGGGATAAGCGATTGTTGCTTAATTTAAATGCGCTTAGCATGTGCCAAAACTCCCTTGCAGTGATGGATAGGGAATACGCATTGAAGCACAGAAACAGATGAGTATTGATAAATACCGAATGTTTCAAACCATAAGGAGATCTGACTCACAGCAGCAGTTTAGCGAGGCTGCTGACAACCACGAAGGCTATCAGCAAATATGAGGATAGTCTTAGAAGTTGCACCCTATGAACAGGTTATTGAGCCAGTATCTACTGGGTGTGTCCAAGGCGAATGTCCTCATTAAGAATAGTGAGCGCATGTTACGCCGAGAAGAAAAAGACTGTCAACCCGTTAAAACGGTGTTAATTCGTGGCCGCTGTTTTTAGCTCTTACAGGTACGTTATGCGATAGCGCATATTAGCGATAACTCTCAGGGTTGATACAAACAATAAACACCGAGGTTAATACCGACTTCAGCCCACATATTCATTTGGCCAAAATAGCCTGACGTTAAAATTTTGACATATCCCCGTCATCTTTCAAGATATAGAACCATAAAAAGGCTTCATATGGAGGGGGCTTAACTTTTCCACGGCAAGGCATTGTTCTGTTGAAACAAGTAATATTATGATGACAAGACAGTGATAAACTGATCCCAATGGCGAAAACTTACATACTTACGGAGTAACGGCTCATGCCTGCCATAGCTATTAAGCGGTGGATAAAACGGATTGTTTTGGTGTTGGTAGTGATGTCCGTTACTATACTGGCGATACGTATTTACGATACACAACGTGGCCCGAAGCTGGAGCTTTGGCACACATTTGTTCCCCATGAGATGCGCGCGGCTGATATTGATAAAATCAGTTGGGCGGATTATATGAAAGCCGAAAATAACGTTTTGGATGAAGTTCGCACCCATGTTACCGAGAAATTGGAATCAAGAGTTCAGGTTCCTTTAAATCGTTATTATTCTGGCAGTGCCATTTATCCGCCCCATTTTAAACATAACTGGAACCGTTCCTATATTCTGCAACCTGACGGTAAACCAAAAGGTGCTGTGGTATTACTGCACGGTTTGACCGACACACCTTATAGCTTGCGGCATATTGCTGAAAATTATCGCCAGCGGGGCTACGTTGCTGTTGGTATTCGTTTGCCGGCCCACGGTACAGTTCCTGCTGCTCTGACTAATGTTGAATGGCAGGATTGGTTAGCCGCGACGCGTCTCGCGGTACGGGAAGCCAAAGTGCTGAGTGGCCCTGACCTGCCACTGCATCTTGTTGGTTTCTCTAATGGTGGCGCGCTGGCGATGAAATATACGCTGGATTCAATGGATGACTCGTCACTGGTGAAACCTGCACGTGTCATATTGATATCACCAATGATTGGAGTGACCAGCTTTGCACGCTTTGCGGGTATTGCCGGTTTGCCGGCTATCTTCCCAGCCTTTGCTAAAGCAGCCTGGTTGGGGATTGTACCGGAATTTAATCCTTTCAAATACAACTCGTTCCCGGTAAATGCAGCCCGCCAATCTTATTTGCTGACCTCCGTGCTACAACAGCAAATTGCCCGTGATACTCAAAATAATAAAATGGATGAATTACCGCCAATTCTGACCTTCCAGTCACTGATGGATTCAACGGTCAGCACTCGAGCTGTGGTAACTGCACTCTATAATCATTTGCCGAACAATGGCAGTGAAGTGGTGTTGTTCGATTTAAATCGTGCCGTCAGTTTTGGCCCACTATTAAGAACTTCTTCTTATACCGCGCTGGCGCGTTTGTTGCCGCCACCGCCACGTCATTACAGCGCAACAATTATCACTAACGTTTCACCGCAACGTAATGAAACAGTAGCGTTAACGACGCTGGCTGGGGAAATTACCCAGACTTCAGTTCCCACCGGGCTGGTTTATCCCCCGGATATTTTTTCGTTATCTCACGTAGCATTACCCTTCCCGATGAGTGACTCATTGTATGGCCGCTATCCTGAACCGCGTGACCAATACGGTATCAGCCTGGGCACTTTTGCTGCTCGCGGTGAGCGTGCAGTACTGGTGGTAGGTTTAGATTCATTGATGCGAATTTCATCAAACCCATTCTATTCGTACATGTTACAACGTATAGACGACAAAATAGAGGCACCCACCAGGTAATTGTACTTTAACGTTCCTTTAATTTTTCTTGCTGCCCTTTCTGAGGACGCAGTCGCCTGAATTGCAGCCAAATTCAAGCGAATGGTGTGATTTCAACCGTGAGTGGTGTTTTTAACCGCAGTCACTCACCGGTTGTTAAAAATTGATTGACGCCCCTAAGTGGTAGCAGTAATATTCGCCCCGATTTCGGCGAGTAGCGCAGCTTGGTAGCGCAACTGGTTTGGGACCAGTGGGTCGGAGGTTCGAATCCTCTCTCGCCGACCAAATTTCAAAACCCTGACTTTTAAGTCAGGTTGGAAGTTAAGCATAAAATGTCTGTCGCTGTAAGAACAGCCAGATCGTAAAGACGTCGTAGAGTCATTTCTAATGGCTTGCTGTTGATTTAAACGCGCATATTCCCACCACAAGCTACCACCAGGATCATCTGATGTTCTGCGCAGGCACAGACAATTCCCTGTTTACTCCGCGTTATCATCACATCCTCGGATTCGCTCATATCAGCCCTGAATAAAACCATTCGCCACACCCCCAGCAGAACCATTGCGTTCGTGCGGGCTACCTAACGTAATAAAACGTGTGTCAGATACGGGCCGCACGACAGTATCTGGCAATAACTCGGATGTTAAAAAATAAAAGTATGGTGTAAGCAACGGTCTCGATTTGTGATAGCTTCCGACTATACTAGTATCAACAAATCACCCGTATTTTAATATCATATTTTGTAGAATAATCATCTGTATAAAGCATCGACTAAGGCCAACGAGGAGAATGATGCCGAACACACCGAAAGGCACCTCAGCACCGCTAATTACCGGAATTGAAACCAGTAAAAAGGCCATATCCTACATGACGCGTCTGAGCCGTCGCATTAAAATGTACCCGGCTGTCGCTCATATTATTCGTGCAACAGACCGCTTTAATGATCGATTGGGCAGCCAGTTTGGCGCGGCTATCACCTACTTCTCTTTTTTGTCGCTCATCCCAATTTTGATGGTTTCTTTTGCCGCAGTTGGTTTTGTACTGGCCTCTAATCCTGATTTATTGGCTGAGTTAATTAACAAAATTGTTAATACCATCAGTGACCCAAGCTTAGCCACCACACTCAAAAATACGGTGAATACTGCTATTCAACAACGCACTACCGTTGGATTAACCGGCCTGGCTATCGCGCTTTATTCCGGTATCAGTTGGATGGGGAACTTACGTGAAGCGATCCGCGCTCAATCGCGGGATGTGTGGGAACGTAATCCACAAGATCAGGAAAAATTCTATTACCGCTATGCCCGTGATTTTATATCGCTTACCGGATTAGTCATTGCGCTGATAATCACGCTCTCATTAACGTCGCTTGCTGGCGCGGCGCAGTCTGCGATTGTCAATGCGTTCGGGTTAGGTGGTATTGAATGGCTGCGCCCGATCATGACTCTGATTGCGTTATCAATATCTATCGCGGCGAATTATCTATTATTTTTATGGATATTCTGGATTCTGCCGCGCCATAAGCCGAAGAAAAAAGCATTGTTACGCGGGACACTGATTGCTGCTATCGGTTTTGAAATCATTAAGTTTATTATGACCATGATGCTACCCCTCCTTGCCAGTTCACCGTCTGGTGCAGCCTTTGGTTCAGTAATTGGTTTAATGGCCTTTTTCTATTTTTTTGCCCGTCTCACCTTATTCTGCGCCGCCTGGATTGCCACAGCACAGTATGCAGAGGATGTAACCTTGCTTCAGCAGGGTGGCTGTAACACAACAGAAGAGCCTTAGTATACCTTCGCGTTTTACCAAAAAAAACCGCTATATCAATTGGTAAGGTTAAAACCCCATAATGATAAATAAGCACTATCGGGTTTGCCAATGCCTCTGATTTATCACTACACTGGTGTCTCATCACAATCATGGAGAGTCATCAATGCCTCGCTATATAAAATGCCGTTGGTATTTACTGATACTGCTCGCAGTTGTTGTATTGGCAGCTTTGCTAATATATAAATTTCGCTTCAGTAATGCCGATGCGTTATGGCGGATTGTCAACCAGCAATGTGTTCCTAATATGGAAACATTGCACAGTCCGCAACCTTGCATTGAGGTCAACACGCAGGCAGGTTTTGTGGTGTATAAGGATATCCACGGTCCGTTGCAGTATTTGCTGATGCCAACTGCGAAAATCAGCGGCATAGAAAGTCCACAATTGTTAACTGGCAGCAGCCCGAACTATTTCTTCAATGCCTGGCAGGCTCGCCACTTTATGGCAGATAAATACGGCGCACCGATTGACGATGCAGATATCTCACTTGCTATCAATTCGAAATATGGCCGAAGTCAGGATCAATTACATATTCATATTTCCTGCCTAAAGCCACAGGTGAAGGCATTTCTTACGACTCATAACTATGAGTTCAGTCAGCAATGGCAACCACTTCCCGTTGGCTTGATCGGGCATGATTATCTGGTTCGACGCACTACCGCGGGCGAATTACAGCAATCAGGTGCGTTTCGTCTGTTGGCTGATGAAGTTGCAGGAGCAAAGGAAGATATGGGTCGTTACGGTATAGCAATGACAGTATTACCTGACGGAGATTTTTTGCTGCTGGCAAGCCAGGCGAGTCTGGTAAGGCCGCACCGTGCATCGGTGGAAGAGTTGCAGGATCATGACTGCAAGTTGCTATTTCAACCACCGACACACTAACTCATTGTCTATTTTTCATTACTGCTTCTGCTTCATTTTTTGCAATAACGGTGGGCATTGATTTCCTTTGCCATCACTGAGGGAGATCAACGCCCGTAATATGGCAGCCTATGCCATGGCCACACCCAATACCCGCTGCCTCTGCACCACGAGCAATACTCACATTACCCGTAATATTGATGATTTTATTCACCGGCACTTAATCCTGTGTCGTATTTTGGGTGGCGTTATTCATTGGTATTTTTAACAGTTGTCTGATCAAGGTTTGCTGGTCACTGTTTTGTAACCAAACTGCATACAATGGTCTCACAATAGGAGGAATGTCAGCGTTGATAACAAGCTGGGGGTATTCTTTTAGCCAATGTTCTGGCAGGAAGGCACTGCCGCCAGTAGTTTCCAGTAATTGCCGGGCCAAATGGGCGGAGGTCGTGGTTAATACAGGTATCTGTTCACTGTCGAACAATCTATTCTCTTGCTGATGAAGGTCAGTGCCCCATTCAAGCTTGATAAAGGGGGCTTGATTTGCATTTTTATGCTCTGCAGGTGGTGCTGCTTCTTTTAATGAATCAAGCGAAACCACAGAATAAAACCGCAGAGAAAAATGCCCCAACAACAGGCTGGCCAGTTCGTCCATTTTCGGTGGTTCGGTTGTTATTAATAAATCCAGTTGTCGTTCGTGCAACTGCTTCACCAGCGATTTTCTGAGCGCTATTCGGGCTTCAAGGCGCAATGCGCCACGTTGTTTATAAATCAGTTGCAACCATGGCGTAAGATATGCCTCCCACAGCGACGCGGTGGCACCGATGGATAACTCCGTGTGTTGCAGCGAATGTGCAATCTCTTTTTTAGCTAACTGCCATGTACTCATCAGCGATTCAGCGTAGGGAACCAACCGTTTACCGGCAGGCGTCAGACGAATATTATTGCGATGGCGAGTGAATAAATTTGCACCTAACTGGTTTTCCAACTGACGGATACGGAAACTAACAGCCGACTGTGTTAAGTATAAAGATTCAGCCGCGCGCCCAAAGTGGCGGGTTCTACTGACTTCCAAAAAGGTTTTCAGTAATTCGGTATCCAAACTTATCTCCAATTTTTTTTGTCGTTAAGATTTAAATATTTTGTTTTACACAATGTCAAGCCTATCTAATACTCCGCGCCATAAACAGCACGACCATGAGAGAATTAGGAGCGTGTCAGATGGCGGATAGCTTCATCACGACCAATCGTTTTTTTGATAATAAACACTATCCTCGCGGGTTCTCGCGTCACGGTGATTTCACCATTAAAGAAGCGCAATTACTAGAGTTCCACGGCTACGCCTTCAACGAACTCGACTTAGGTAAACGTGAGCCTGCTACCGAAGAAGAGCGACAGTTTGTTGCTGTTTGTCGCGGCGAACGTGAGCCGATGAGTGTCGAGGAAAAAGTTTGGTCAAAATATGTGACCCAAACTCGTCGACCTAAGCGCTTTCACACACTCTCTGGCGGCAAACCACAGATGGACGCAGTGGAAGATTATACCGACAGTGACGATTAATATTTATCATACTTTAAGTTATAGGGAGATTCTTCCCGCCTGCAACCCCAATGATTTTGGGTACAATAAAAGAGATTGAAAAAAGGGGGCTTTTGCTCCCTTTTTCATGTCATGCTCTTGTGTAACTGCGTAAGCAGGCGATCCATACAACGATAGCTCAGTGCTTCAGAAAGGTGATTTTTTTGGATGTTATTTTCCTGCGCGAGATCGGCAATAGTTCGTGCTACTCTCAGAATATGGTGCCAGGCACGCACCGACAGGCCTAACGTCAATAATACCTGTTCAAGAAAGACCGCGTTCGCAGGTGCTAAATAACAATATTCTGTCACTTCATGGCTATCAAGCTGTGCGTTGATTTTACCCGCCCGATCCAATTGTGTTTTTCTTGCCTGTAATACCCGTTGCCGGACTATTTCACTGCTTTCCCCCAGATTTTTCTGCATTCCCAGCGTACCTGCAGGTAGCAAAGGAACTTCTATCGATAAATCAAACCGATCCAGAAATGGCCCAGACAGTTTTGCCAAATAGCGCAGAACCTGTTGTGGCGGTGTTCGGTTATGAACCCCCTGATAATGCCCACTGGGGCTGGGATTCATAGCAGCAATAAGTTGCACTCTGGCAGGAAAGCAAACTTTGGCTGCCGCTCGGGAAATGATAATTTCACCTGATTCCAGCGGTTCACGCAGCGAATCCAATACCCGCCGTTCAAATTCAGGTAGTTCATCAAGAAACAACACACCGTTATGTGCCAGAGATATCTCACCGGGGCAAGGTATTGACCCGCCGCCCACCAGAGCGGCCATTGATGCACTGTGATGTGGGGCACGAAAGGCTCGGCAGCGCCACTGATCGGGGCGTTCGTTACTGTGCAGCAAGCCATTGATTGCCGCCGCCTCCAGAGCCTCTTGATCTGTCAGCGGTGGTAACAAGCCGGTTAAGCGATTGGCCAGCATGGTTTTACCAGTACCGGGTGGCCCAAGTAGCAATAAGTTATGTCCACCAGCTGCGGTGATTTCTAGCGCGCGTTTAGCTTGTGACTGGCCGATAATATCTTGCAGATCGAGGTTGTCATCCCATGATCGGGTGGCTTCATGCGGCTGACCCTGAGCGAGCGTATTTTCGCCCTGCAAGTAAGTGGTCAGCGACCCAGCTATCACCTTGTGGGATAAGACCAATTTCAAGATTGTTGGCGGATGGAAGAATTAACCGGCGTTTGGCCTCGCTGCTGGCGAGGGCTGCCGGAATTGCGCCGCTAACACGCCTTAGCGCCCCCGACAGGGCTAACTCACCCAAGAACTCATATTGCGCTAATTTATCCACAGGAATTTGTTCTGAGGCTGCCAATATTGCTAAGGCGATAGGCAAATCATAACGCCCTCCTTCCTTGGGTAAATCGGCGGGTGCCAAATTGATCGTGATTCGTTTGGCCGGAAAGGTAAAGCCGCTATTGATTAATGCACTACGAACCCGATCCCGAGCTTCTTTTACTGTCGTTTCCGGTAAACCAACCAATATCAGCCCAGGTAATCCGTTACTTATATGAACTTCTACCGTAACCGCAGGTGCCTGAATACCCAGGATTGCGCGGGTATAGATAATTGCCAGTGACATGATGCTTTCCTTTGTCTTAATGCATCCTTGCCGCCATATTGAGGTGGCGGTGGGTGGTAACTGCAACTAAGGTGCCTCAAACTCTTTTTCAGTACACAAAAAAAGAATGAAGTTGCGAACGCTCGCGAGAAATTTCGCTGCAGGAAATGCAGCAGAATTAAACGTTGCGATATGAGCCGCAAAAAAACCAAACAGCCAGCGCGAGCTTTACTGATTGATAATTAATATATTTATGGTGTTTAATGTGCGAAATTACAAAATAATTATTTAAATAAATATTGTCAGATATCCAATAACTGTGGTAACTGTTTAGTTATTCGTTCGAAACCAGGCAGATGAACAACCTAATTATGAAAGCGATTTTCCGAGTGATTAACCTAGTCCTAATTAGCGTGGTGGTGATTATTATCCCACCGTGCGGGGCTGCACTTGGACGAATAACGGCATAAAAATCAGGCCGTAATCACAAGAAAACCCCCGTACCGAAAGGCCCGGGGGTTTTTTTATTGATACGTTAAAAGACGTGAGGAACATAAAATGTGCAACAGAATAAAATTCTACTCCTCACACGAAAGAACGGGGAAATAACTATGAATGGTGCTCAGTGGGTGGTTCAAGCGTTGCGAGCGCAAGGAGTTAGTACGGTATTCGGCTATCCGGGGGGGGCAATTATGCCCGTCTACGATGCTTTATATGATGGTGAAGTGGAACATTTGCTTTGTCGCCATGAACAAGGCGCAGCGATTGCGGCGATTGGCTATGCCCGCGCAACCGGTAAAGTCGGCGTGTGTATTGCCACGTCTGGCCCCGGTGCCACTAATTTGATCACCGGGTTAGCTGATGCGTTGCTGGATTCTGTTCCAGTAATTGCCATCACCGGGCAGGTTGGTTCCACGTTGATTGGCACCGACGCATTTCAAGAGATAGATGTTTTGGGGTTATCGCTGGCCTGTACCAAGCACAGTTTTTTGGTTGAGTCGTTGGATGCGCTGCCGGGCATCATGGCTGAGGCATTTGCCATCGCTACCCGTGGTCGTCCAGGGCCGGTATTAATCGACATTCCGAAAGATATTCAGTTGGCTGTGGGTGATTTGACCCCGCATTTAATGCCAGTTGAGGAGCACACTGTTGCTTCCGCCGTAGAGTTACAGCACGCTAAAGAGATGCTTGCCACGGCTCAAAAGCCGATGTTGTATGTCGGTGGTGGGGTCGGCATGGCACAGGCCGTTCATGCATTGCGTGATTTTATCAAGGTGACCGGTATTCCTGTGGTTGCCACCCTGAAGGGGCTGGGTGCACCGGATACCAATCACTCCTGTTATTTAGGTATGTTGGGTATGCATGGCACCAAAGCGGCAAATTTTGCAGTGCAAGATTGTGATTTATTGATAGCCGTTGGCGCGCGTTTTGATGACCGCGTAACCGGCAATCTGAATACATTCGCTGCGAAAGCAAAAGTTATCCATATGGATATCGATCCGGCTGAACTGAGTAAATTGCGTCAGGCACATGTCGCGTTGCAAGGCGATTTGAACGCACTGTTGCCTGCATTACAGCAATCGTTAAATATTCAACCGTGGCGCGATGAAGTTATGCTATTAAAACAATCGCATAGCTGGCGTTATGATCACCCCGGTCAGGCAATCTATGCTCCGTTGTTATTGAAGCAGATATCTGAACGTAAAGCGCCACAGACTGTGGTGACCACCGATGTCGGTCAGCATCAAATGTGGGCGGCGCAGCATATGAGCTTTACCCGACCGGAGAATTTCATTACGTCCAGTGGGTTGGGCACGATGGGCTTTGGCATACCTGCTGCCGTTGGTGCTCAGATGGCTCGCACAGATGACATGGTTATCTGTGTCTCCGGTGACGGTTCGTTTATGATGAATGTTCAAGAGTTGGGCACGATAAAACGCAAACAGTTGCCACTGAAAATCGTTTTGTTGGATAACCAACGATTGGGTATGGTTCGGCAGTGGCAGCAACTGTTCTTTGATGGGCGTTATAGCGAAACCCATCTTTCTGATAACCCAGACTTTATCACACTGGCCAGTGCTTTCAATATTCCCGGTCAACGCATCACTCGCAAAGACCAGGTTACCGCCGCCCTGGATGCATTGTTTAACAGCAAAGGCCCTTATTTGCTCCAGGTTTCCATTGATGAACTCGAAAACGTTTGGCCGTTAGTGCCGCCAGGCGCAAGTAATGAAACCATGTTGGAGAAAATCTCATGATGCACCATCAGCTCTCTATCCAAGCCCGCTTTCGCCCTGAAATGCTAGAGCGTCTATTGCGGGTTGTGCGACACCGCGGTTTTCAGGTTTGTGCTATGAATATGTTGCCAATGATTAACGACGAGAATGTTAATATTGAATTGACCGTTGCCAGTTGGCGACCTGTCGATTTACTGTCTTCTCAGTTGAATAAGCTTATGGATGTTACCTGCGTTGAGATCCTGCAACTTAATACATTACAGATACGCGCCTGATGCGCCATAAGGATAGATACTAATGACAAAGAACGCTGATTATATTTGGTTTAATGGCAAAATGGTTCCGTGGGCAGAGGCTAAAGTTCATGTGATGTCCCACGCGTTACACTACGGCACATCAGTTTTCGAAGGTGTCCGTTGCTACCAATCTTACAAAGGGCCGGTAGTTTTTCGTCACCGTGAACATATGCAACGTTTACATGACTCAGCCAAAATTTATCGCATGCCGGTTTCTCAGACAGTTGATGAACTAATGGAAGCCTGCCGCCAGACACTGCGTAAAAATAACCTGACCAGCGCGTATATCCGCCCATTAGTATTTATCGGTGATGTCGGCATGGGTGTAAACCCGCCAGATGGCTATAAAACAGATGTGATTATCGCGGCATTTCCGTGGAGTGCCTATCTGGGTGCCGAGGCGTTGGAGCAAGGTATTGATGCGATGGTGTCTTCATGGAACCGTGTGGCACCCAATACCATTCCGACTGCGGCTAAAGCGGGCGGGAACTACCTTTCTTCCTTACTGGTAGGCAGTGAAGCACGCCGTCACGGTTACCAGGAAGGGATTGCGCTGGATATTCACGGCTTCCTGTCTGAAGGTGCCGGTGAAAACCTGTTCGAGGTGAAAGATGGCATTTTGCTCACGCCGCCGTTTACTTCCTCAGCCTTGCCGGGTATCACCCGTGATGCGATTATCAAACTGGCGAAAGATAGGGGGCTGGAAGTGCGCGAGCAAGTGTTGTCGCGTGAATCTCTCTATCTGGCGGATGAAGTGTTTATGTCCGGTACTGCGGCAGAAATTACCCCGGTACGCAGCGTGGATGGTATTCAGGTTGGTATTGGTAAACGCGGCCCGATCACTGTCAAAATTCAACAAGCGTTTTTTGGCTTATTCACCGGTGAAACCGAAGACAAGTGGGGCTGGCTGGATCCAGTCAATCCACAATAACGATAAGCAGACAGCATCAGCAGGTGGTTTATTCGCCACCTGTCATACACTGGCCTTTGCAATACAAAAAATCATTTGCAACACAGAATAGCTGGAGTGAAGAGACAATGCCTAAGTATCGTTCCCATACCACCACTCATGGCCGCAATATGGCTGGCGCACGTGCATTATGGCGCGCTACCGGTATGACCGATGATGACTTCGGCAAACCGATTATTGCCGTGGTTAACTCATTTACCCAGTTTGTACCAGGTCATGTTCATTTGCGCGACTTAGGAAAATTGGTCGCAGAACAAATTGAAGCGTCTGGTGGTGTGGCTAAAGAGTTTAACACCATTGCGGTGGATGATGGGATCGCGATGGGTCACGGTGGCATGCTCTATTCTCTACCTTCACGCGAATTGATCGCCGACTCGGTGGAATACATGGTTAACGCTCACTGTGCCGATGCGATGGTATGTATCTCTAACTGTGACAAAATTACCCCCGGGATGCTGATGGCGTCTCTGCGCCTGAATATTCCGGTGATCTTTGTGTCCGGCGGCCCGATGGAAGCGGGTAAAACCAAATTATCCGATAAAATCATCAAACTGGATCTGGTGGATGCCATGATTCAGGGCGCAAATCCGAATGTCAGCGATGCCGACAGCGAGCAGATTGAGCGTTCTGCCTGCCCGACTTGTGGTTCCTGCTCCGGCATGTTTACTGCCAATTCGATGAACTGCCTGAATGAGGCGTTGGGTCTGGCTTTGCCAGGTAATGGTTCACTGTTAGCGACCCATGCTGATCGTAAACAACTGTTCCTCAGTGCCGGTAAATATATTGTGGCGCTGACCAAACGTTATTACGAACAGGATGATATCAGTGCCTTGCCGCGCAGCATCGCCAACAAAGCGGCATTTGAAAATGCCATGACGCTGGATATCGCGATGGGTGGCTCGACTAACACCGTGTTGCATTTACTGGCTGCGGCGCAGGAGGCGGACGTTAATTTTGATATTAGCGATATTGACCGTTTATCGCGTCAGGTGCCTCATTTGTGCAAAGTGGCGCCGAGCACACAAAAATACCATATGGAAGACGTACACCGTGCCGGTGGCGTCATGGGTATTTTAGGCGAGCTGGACAGAGCCGGGTTGCTGAATCGCGAGGTGTGTAACGTGTTGGGGCTGAATCTGATACAAACTCTGGAAGCCTATGATGTGATGCTGACACGCGACGAAAAGGTTAAACAAATGTACGCCGCAGGCCCGGCAGGAATTCGCACCACCACGGCATTCTCGCAAAATTGCCGTTATCCGTCACTGGATACTGACCGTGACGAGGGGTGTATCCGCACTCATGCACGAGCCTATAGCCAGGACGGTGGTTTAGCTGTGTTGTACGGTAATATCGCCGCGAACGGTTGTATCGTTAAAACCGCCGGTGTGGATAAAGAGAGCCTGACCTTCCGTGGTCTGGCAAAAGTGTATGAAAGTCAGGACGATGCGGTAGAAGCGATTCTTGGCGGGCAAGTTGTAGCGGGTGACGTCGTTGTTATCCGTTACGAAGGACCCAAAGGTGGCCCGGGGATGCAGGAAATGCTCTACCCAACCACTTATTTGAAATCAATGGGATTGGGCAAGCGCTGCGCCTTGCTGACCGATGGCCGTTTCTCTGGCGGAACCTCTGGTTTGTCGATTGGTCATGTCTCGCCGGAAGCGGCCAGTGGTGGCCTGATCGGCTTGGTGCAGAACGGTGATTTCATTGATATCGATATCCCGAACCGCAGCATTGTACTGGATGTGAGTGAATCTGAGCTGGCTACCCGTCATGAAACTGAAGAAGCCCGAGGCGATGCCGCTTGGTCGCCTAAAGCACGCGAACGTCAGGTATCTTATGCACTGCGCGCTTATGCTCTGCTGGCAACCAGTGCTGATAAAGGTGCGGTGCGCGATAAAAGTAAGCTGGGAGGCTAAATCTCATGGCGGTATCACAACCCTTATCTGCTGCCCCCTGCGGGGCCGAATATCTGCGGGCAATACTACGTGCGCCGGTGTATGAGGTAGCGCAAATCACCCCGTTGCAAGTGATGGAAAAAATATCCTCCCGCTTGAGCAATACCATTTTGGTGAAACGCGAAGACCGCCAGCCGGTACATAGCTTTAAGCTGCGTGGTGCCTATGCGATGCTGGCGGGTCTGACAGAAGAGCAGAAAGCCCGTGGCGTCATTACCGCTTCAGCCGGTAACCACGCGCAAGGTGTGGCACTCTCGGCCAGTAAATTGGGGATCAAGGCGCTGATCGTGATGTCAGTGGCAACGGCTGACATCAAAGTGGATGCGGTACGTGGTTTTGGCAGCGAAGTGCTGTTGTTCGGTGCCAATTTCGATGAAGCCAAAGGCAAAGCTATCGAGTTGTCTCAGCAGCAGGGTTACACCTTTGTGCCGCCGTTCGACCATCCAGCGGTGATCGCTGGGCAGGGAACACTGGCAATGGAATTGCTCCAGCAAGATGCCCATCTCGATCGGGTGTTTGTTCCGGTCGGTGGCGGCGGGCTGGTGGCCGGTGTGGCGGTGCTTATCAAGCAATTGATGCCACAGATTAAAGTGATTGGGGTTGAAGCCGAAGATTCTGCGTGTTTACGTGCTGCGCTGGATGCTGGCAAACCGGTTGATCTGACCCGTGTCGGGTTGTTCGCCGAAGGTGTCGCGGTTAAGCGCATTGGCGACGAACCATTCCGCCTGTGCCAAAAGTATCTGGATGAGGTGATTACCGTCAACAGTGATGCTATCTGTGCCGCAGTTAAAGATCTGTTTGAGGATGTACGGGCGATTGCCGAACCGTCGGGGGCTTTGGCGCTGGCCGGGCTGAAAAAATATGTGCAGCAACATAATATCAAAGGTGAACGTCTGGCTCATGTGCTTTCCGGTGCTAACGTCAACTTCCACGGGCTGCGCTATGTATCAGAGCGTTGTGAATTAGGTGAACAACGCGAAGCTTTGCTGGCAGTGACTATCCCTGAGCAAAAAGGCAGTTTCCTGCGTTTCTGTGAGTTACTGGGTGGCCGTTCAGTGACTGAATTTAATTACCGTTATGCCGATACGGATAATGCCTGCATCTTTGTTGGTGTTCGTTTGACTCGCGGCTATGCTGAACGGGCGGAGATCCTGTCAGAGCTACAAGGGAAGGGGTATCAGGTGGTGGATTTATCTGATGATGAAATGGCCAAATTGCATGTGCGTTATATGGTCGGTGGGCGCCCTTCCAAACCACTGCGCGAACGTTTATTCAGTTTTGAATTCCCTGAATCACCGGGTGCATTGTTGAAATTCCTCCATACGCTTGGCACCCATTGGAATATCTCTTTATTCCATTATCGTAGCCACGGTACCGATTTTGGCCGGGTACTGGCAGCGTTTGAGTTATCGGATTCTGAACCACAATTTGAACAGCATCTGACGGCATTGGGTTACGATTGCCACGATGAAACCGATAACCGGGCATTTAAGTTCTTTTTGGCGGGCTAAATTCTAGCGAATGGCATGGCAGTAAATACATATTTACGACGATAAGAACTCAGGGCTGTAACATCTGAGTTTTTTATTGGTGATTTAATCATATTTATCTTCTTATATACTCTCAAAAATAAGTATTATAAATAAAATAATATGTTATTACAGCGTAAGATAATTATCGGCATTATTAATACTGATGAATGATGTCGTAGTTAATATTACGTGATTGAATGATTGAGGTTTTATTGAATCATTCAATCTTAAAATAATACAGTGGAGTTTATATATGAGTGAATTAATATCATCGACTAAATCATCAACACATAATTATGTGCCGCTGAGTCGAGGTTCTGAACGGCTGGAAAATGTAATAAATGTTTACTCAATGGATGGTTGGGAGACAAAAAGTGAAACTATATATAATAGAGGGAAAATATTTAAAGCAACACTAACAAAGGAACAAATTGTCGATAATATAAAAACAGTTAAAATAAAATCTTTTGATTCTGTTACTAATAAGATAAAAAGTATTACCGAGAAATATAATGGTAATACAAAAAAATGGATCGAGGAAGAATTTGATTATGATTCTGTTCGTAAAACAGTAAAACCTATTAATCGCATTGAAGCAACACAAGACATTGGATCTCAAGGATCTGTAGAAAATAGTAAGGTAGAAAAATTTTATTATGAATCAATTAGCAAGAAATTTGTACTGATGGAACGAATTAAAACGTCGCAAAACATCAATCCTAACTGGATAAATAAAACCACAGAAACAATTGATTCTAAAGGGAATGTTACCTTACAAGCTGAGGTTGTATATGATCATGAAAATAATATAGTGAATAAAACCAGATTAGAACAAGAATTTAATTCTAATGGCGACATTATTTACAGCACTAAAAGCACATATGATGCTAACGAAAACCTCACTGGCACAGTTCAAGTTAATAAAATATTTAATTCAAATAACAATATAATTTCAAGCACTGAGGATACGTACGATGCTAATGGTCAATTTACAGGCAGAGTGAAAGTTAATCAAATATTCAATGCGAATGAAGTCATTATAAAAAAAGAAATGGTAGAGGAGACTATTACTTTTTATGGTGCTACCGCCAATGAAACTAAATATACATATTACAATGGTAGATTTAACGATAAAAATAGCTTTACGACTAAAGTAGAGAAAGTTTTTGCTCCTAATGGAGAGTTAGCGAACTCTGTCAAAATACGACAACAATTTGATTATTATGATAATGTAATTCTTTCTGTTACAGAAGGGTTAAATTCTGTGGGTGAATTACGTTACCGTGCTGGTGAAGGGACAGGATTTGTTCCAACAATGGAAGTATTTGACGAAGGCCTTAAGCCTATTAAAACAAGCTTCGACACAGTGAGTAATCTGTTAATGTCGAATAACATCTTCGGTGATGTAAATCAACTAGCTGATTCGATAAGCAGTTTTCCTACTAAAGAGAGCACGCCTACCCCTGCTGATAATATTATCAGCAGCCAGATACCAGAACGGCATAGGAGCATTGTTCCCGATAGAAGATACCCTATTTAATTGCATTCGTAGGGTTTAAGTGCGGTAAAACTACAGCAACCGCCAAAATGCTTCAATCAGCGGCTCCTGGAGCCGCTTTCTCTGCACGCAAATACCCAGTTTAAAAGGTTCTACCCGCGAAATATTATCCAGCAGAGAAATACGATTACGCACCGGTTCTGGGCTGTTATCTACCACCACTGATGGGATCAATGCCACCCCACACCCCAGCGCGACCATCGAAACAATAGCCTCATGGCCGGAAACGGTAGCGTAAATCAATGGGTTATTGATGCGTTGGCGGCGAAACCACAGATCAATACGTTTTCGCGATGGGCCGTGCTCCGGCAAA
>JBEGTQ010000156.1:0-33088 GCA_041179305.1 Pseudomonadota bacterium
GAACATCAAACCGCGACTTATTATTTAGTCACCGTTGCAAGTGCTTTAGCTTAAAAGATTTTATCCTGTGATATTCCGATTAAAGGTTTCGCCTTTGTAATACCTTGCGTACACTCTTTAAGACCGTTTGTGAACAAGGCTCCCGCACTTATGATAACTTTTTATACAGTGATCAGTTGGCTTTCAGTGTTTGGCTATTGGTTGCTTATTGCCGGGGTAACGTTGCGTATTCTGATGAAACGCAGAGCGGTTCCTTCGGCGATGGCCTGGCTACTTATTATCTATATTATTCCTTTGGTCGGAATCATCGCTTATCTCTCGTTTGGCGAGCTTAATCTGGGTAAGCGCCGAGCCGAACGGGCAAAAGCCATGTGGCCCTCTACTGTCTGTTGGTTAAGCGAACTGAAAGATTGTCAACATATTTTCGCCAGCTCAAACAGTGAAGTTGCCACCCCGCTGTTTCAATTATGCGAACGGCGCCAAGGTATCAGTGGTGTTAAAGGCAATAAATTACAATTATTGACCACCACCGATGACACCTTAAAAGCACTGACGCGCGATATTGAAATGGCACGCCATAATATAGAGATGATGTTTTATATCTGGCAGCCAGGCGGATCGGTAGATCAGGTTGCCGAATCATTGATGGCAGCGGCTCGTCGTGGTGTTCATTGCCGGCTGATGTTGGATTCCGCAGGCAGCCAACAGTTCTTCCGCACCCCATACCCCACCATGATGCGTAACGCTGGCATAGACGTGGTCGAAGCACTGAAAGTTAATGTTTTTCGGGTATTTTTGCGGCGAATGGATTTGCGCCAACATAGAAAAGTTGTGCTGGTTGACAACTATATTGCATATACCGGCAGCATGAATATGGTCGATCCACGCTTTTTCAAACAAGATGCAGGTGTGGGACAATGGATCGACATGATGGCACGGATGGAAGGCCCTGTCGCCACCACTATGGGTATCGTCTATGCCTGTGACTGGGAGATTGAAACCGGCAAACGCATATTGCCGCCGCCACCAGACGCCAATATCATGCCGTTTGAAGAGGAAAGTGGCCATACTATACAGGTAATTGCATCTGGCCCCGGCTTCCCGGAAGAGATGATTCATCAGGCATTATTAACTGCAGTCTATGCTGCACGTGAACAACTCATTATGACCACACCGTACTTCGTGCCCAGCGATGATCTGTTACACGCCATCTGTACTGCCGCACAACGTGGCGTTGATGTCAGTATTATTGTTCCACATCAAAACGACTCCATAATGGTGCGTTGGGCCAGCCGTGCTTTCTTTACCGAATTGCTGGAGGCTGGCGTCAAAATTTACCAATTTAAAGGTGGTCTGCTACACAGCAAGAGTGTTCTGGTCGATGGTCAACTGAGCTTAGTCGGTACGGTTAATCTGGATATGCGCAGTTTGTGGCTTAATTTCGAAATCACGCTGGTCATTGATGATGATGGTTTTGGTGCAGATTTAGCCCAGGTTCAGGGTGACTATATCGCCCAATCGGTATTGCTGGACGGAAAACTGTGGAATAAACGCCCTCTCTGGCATCGCGTTACCGAGAGATTATTCTATTTTTTCAGCCCGTTACTGTAATAAGTTCTGCGATTGAAGAGCAAGCAATTGTAAATACGCTGAGTTACTGAATAATGGCAGCATAGTAATTGTAAAAACTGGGCAGAGAGTGTTTTAATGAGCGCAATCCGCAAATAATGATGAATGGGAATCGGTAAATGGATCAGAACGCACCACAACCAGACTCAATGGATCTCAATAACCGCCTAACCAAAGATGAAACACTGGAGCAGGCTTACGATATCTTTCTGGAATTAGCTGAAGATAACCTCGATCCAGCAGATATCTTGTTATTTAACCTCCAGTTCGAAGAGCGTGGCGGCGCGGAACTGTTTGACCCTGCTGAAGATTGGCAAAAACATGTCGATTTTGATTTACACCCTGAGTTCTTCGCTGAAGTTGTTATTGGCCTTGCTGATAATGATGGCGAAGATATTAACGATATCTTTGCGCGTGTTTTGCTGTGTCGTGAAAAAGACCACAAAATTTGCCATATCTTGTGGAAAAAGTAATCGATAACGCCGCCGGTACTTAGTCATAACCAGCCCTTACATCGCCTAACAGTTTTATGTTTTAGCGACAACTGCATTCACTCTTATACCCAACAGGTTTCAAAATGCAAGCAAGCAGCAAGCGAATCAGTCCCTAACCACTTACGTCCGTGAGTGATTAGGGTGACAAAAAAGCTCTTTTCATGGGCAGGCATAAACCTTCCGCCCAGAAATTGACATGTTGAAAAAACACATAATCAAAAAATAACAGCGAATATAAGCAGGCCGAGGCTAGCGAATAACAATAAGTTATGCTGTAATTTCCTATCAGTTTGGAATGATTATGATCTTAAGATTTCAATATATTGATACGGATAGATTTATTTTTATATTACCTATAACATGCCTAGACCCATCGGAATCTTGTGCCCCGAATGATGTTACGGGGATTAAACGTAGCTGAAACTGAGTCAGAATAGATGTCACAATCGCCAATTGAGTTAAAAGGCAGCAGTTTTACCTTGTCGGTCATTCAGTTACATGATTCTCGACCAGAGGTAATCCGTCAGGCTTTACAGGAAAAAGTGGACCAGGCTCCCGCTTTCCTGAAAAACGCCCCTGTTGTGATTAACGTTGCAACGTTACCTGACGGTGCTGACTGGAAAGATCTACAACAGGCTGTCACTTCAACAGGTCTGCGTATTGTTGGCATCAGTGGCTGTCAGGATGAACATCAAAAACGGGCGATAGCACAGGTAGGCTTACCGTTACTAAATGAAGGTAAAGGTCAGAAAATGGCCCTTGAACCTGTCGTCAACCCAGTAGAAAGTTCTCCTGTCAAGTCGCAAATCATCAGTGCCCCTGTCCGCTCTGGCCAACAAATTTATGCCCGAAATTGTGATTTGATTGTTATCAGCAGTGTCAGTGCCGGTGCTGAGTTAATCGCCGACGGCAATATTCATATCTACGGGATGATGCGAGGCCGTGCGCTAGCAGGTGCATCCGGTGATGCACAGTGTCAGATTTTTTGCACGCATCTGAGTGCTGAACTAGTATCTATCGCAGGGCAGTATTGGTTGAGTGATCAGATCCCACCTGACTATGTTGGCCAGGCAGCACATCTGCATCTGCTGGATAATGAATTAACTATACAACCGTTAAATTAAGCCCTTTGACAAGGAATCCATTTCATGGCACGCATTATTGTTGTTACATCGGGTAAAGGGGGCGTTGGCAAGACCACATCAAGCGCGGCTATCGCAACCGGCTTGGCCAAAAAGGGCAAGAAAACTGTGGTTATCGATTTCGATATCGGCCTGCGGAACCTTGATTTGATCATGGGATGTGAGCGCCGAGTCGTTTATGATTTTGTCAATGTGATTCAGGGTGACGCCACGTTGAATCAGGCATTAATAAAAGATAAGCGTACAGATAATCTCTATATTCTTCCCGCATCACAGACTCGTGATAAAGACGCCTTGACCAAAGAGGGTGTTGAGAAAATTTTGCACGATCTGGGTGAAATGAATTTCGAGTTCGTGGTGTGTGACTCTCCGGCCGGTATCGAAAGCGGTGCGCTAATGGCACTCTATTTTGCCGATGAAGCCGTTATCACCACCAACCCTGAAGTCTCCTCGGTGCGTGACTCAGACCGTATCCTCGGAATACTGTCATCCAAGTCACGCCGTGCTGAAAATGGCCAGCAGCCAATTAAAGAACATCTCCTGTTGACTCGCTACAACCCGGGCCGTGTTAATAGCGGCGATATGCTTAGCATGGAAGATGTCCTCGATATTCTGAGGATCCCATTGGTTGGCGTTATTCCAGAAGACCAGTCTGTATTACGCGCTTCGAATCAAGGCGAGCCTGTTATTCTGGACAAAGAATCAGATGCTGGTAAAGCTTATGACGATACCGTTGACCGTTTGCTAGGAGAAGAACGCCCCTTTCGCTTCATTGAAGAAGGGAAGAAGGGTTTCCTGAAACGCCTTTTTGGGGGATAAACCATGGCTTTATTAGACTTTTTTCTGTCCCGCAAAAAACCGACAGCCAATATAGCCAAGGAACGGTTGCAAATTATCGTCGCTGAACGTCGTCGTGGAAACAGTGAGCCCCATTATTTGCCTGACTTGAAACGCGATATTTTGGCGGTTATTTGTAAATATATCCAGATCGACCCTGAAATGTTGCATGTTCAATTCGAGCAGAAAGGAGATGATATTTCGGTACTTGAACTTAACGTAACACTACCGGAAACAGAAGAAACGCCTAAATGATTGCTGCGCAATAACCTCCCTGTATTTATTTACAGGGGGTTCTCTTTTATTAATTATTTATATCCAGGGCGCAATAGCCCCCCCTGAATATCAAATTAATATTGCTGTAAAATCGCCATTAACTCCACAGACAATAGATCCCCACGCCAGCCACTTAATAATTCAGGTCGGATCTCAGACGGTTTCAATGTCCAATGCCAACGGAGTAACTGGTTAATTTGGCGTCGCGATGCCAGCAATTCACTGCTTAACCCACTGCGTTCACTGGCTGACATAATTAATACTTTAATATCTTTAAACACTTTCTTGTAGCCAGGTCGATCCATCAGATTAACTACTCGCGGTGGGTGTTGTTCTTCAGGTACCGTATTTGCCTCTGCAACCAGTGCCAGCAATGTGCGCCCGTGGTAACGAATCTCCTGCCCACTCAACCCCAGAGAGTCCAATTCGCCTAACGACGTTGGTTGATAGCGAGCAACTTGCCACAGATTTTCTTCACGCACCACAAAGTTAACCGCCAGATCACGTTCACGCGCCTGACGCAAACGCCACGCCGCTAACTTTTGCAAGCAGGCCAGTTGATGACTGTGCAATTGCCCGGCATTGGTAATTTCGCGGTAAGCCAGTTCCGGATCGAGTGTTTCACTGCGGCGGCGGCATAACAGCTCACATTCATTTTTAGCCGCATCCATACATCCTGCCGCTTCGGTAGCTTCAACCAACTTCGCCGCCAGCGGCAAAAGATAGAACACATCAGCCGCAGCATAATCACACTGTTTCTCACTCAGTGGGCGCGCTATCCAGTCCGTACGTGATTCACTTTTATCCAGCTCGACACCTTCAAACTCACTGACCAACATGGCAAAACCGCAGGATAACGTACGCCCTGTAAATGCTGCCAGAATCTGCGTATCGATCATCGGCGCCGGCATCTGCTCAAAAGCATTTAAGAACACTTCCAGATCTTCGCTGCCAGCATGCAGATACTTCACAACATTCAAGTCTTGCAGTAACTCGCGGAAAGGTTGCCACTCAGTAATGGGCAAAGGGTCAATCAATGAGAGTTGTTCACCGTCATACAATTGAATCAACCCCAACTGAGGATGATAGGTACGTGTTCTGACAAACTCGGTATCCAGCGCGATATGAGCGTGTGCCCGGGCTTGCTCGCAAGCCTGCTGTAATGCACTATTGGTCGTGATCAACTGATAATTCAAAACATCATTCTCTTGGTCGTTATAGCCGGCATCTTTCAGGTGGCAAGCGGGTTGGGTACTTGCGTTACTCGGCTCGCTGAGGTTCTATGAAGCCGCTGTAAGCAGTGTTCAAATCCGTTCACTGATTATTTATAATCAAAATAAATTTGTTGAATGAATTCGTCGGAATTATGATTTTTGCCGCCTTCCTGTCTCTTGAAATCTATTGGCTATAGTTCTATGACAAACACAACAACGCCGGTGATGACCGGCGTTGTTGATGATGATTGGGTGACTCACATAAGTTAGGCCGCGTTTTGGTCATTCACCTTTAGCTTAACCTCCTCATCACGGAGTTCTCTGCGCAAAATTTTACCGACATTTGACTTCGGCAATTCGTCACGAAACTCCACAATCTTCGGTACCTTATACCCAGTAAGGTACCGGCGGCAATGGGTAAGTAACTCTTCCACTGTTAATGATGGATTTTTTTTAACTACATACAGTTTTACCGTCTCGCCGGAGACCTCATTAGGTACCCCAACAACGGCAGACTCCAGCACTTTCGTATTCAACGCTACGACATCTTCAATCTCATTCGGGTAAACGTTGAAACCTGAAACCAGAATCATATCTTTTTTGCGGTCAACAATACGCAAGAAACCTTGCTCATCCAATGTGGCGATATCCCCAGTTGCCAGCCAACCGTCTTTTAATGCTTCATCAGTAGCCTCTGGCCGTTGCCAGTAGCCTAACATAACCTGTGGCCCACGCACCCACAGTTCACCGGGTTCACCCGGCGCAACAACCTCATTACCCTCATCATCAACCAGACGTACATCTGTTGACGGCACCGGCAAGCCAATACTGCCACTGTAATGTTGCAAATCATAAGGATTACCGGTAACGAGTGGTGAACATTCCGTCAAACCGTAGCCCTCCAGCAGGTGCTTACCAGTCAATTTTTCCCACCGTTCAGCCACCGCTTTCTGTACTGACATCCCACCGCCAACCGAAAGACGCAGCGTGGAGAAATCGAGTTTGCTGAACTCTTCATTATTTAACAATGCGTTAAATAATGTATTTACGCCTGTTATCGCTGTAAATGGATAGCGACTTAGCTCTTTTACCATTCCAGGAATGTCACGCGGATTGGTTATCAATAAATTGAACCCACCCAATTCGACAAACAGCAAGCAGTTCATGGTCAATGCAAAGATATGGTAGAGAGGTAACGCCGTCACGACCAGCCCACTGCCAGGTGGAAATAACGGGGCATAGGCAGCCTTTACCTGTTCCAAATTCGATTGCATATTGCGGTGTGTTAGCATCGCTCCTTTGGCTACACCGGTCGTCCCTCCGGTATATTGCAGAAACGCGATATCAGTATTGATCACGTCAGGCTTAACGTATTGCAGGTGGTGACCTTTTTGCAGTGCCGTGCGGAATGAAATGGCATCCGGCAGATAGTATTTTGGTACCAACCGTTTAATGTATTTCACGACAAAATTCACCAACGTCCCTTTTGCCGTTGAAAGCTGATCACCCATACGCGTTAAAATGACGTGTTTTACCTGAGTTTTAAACACGACCTTTTCAAGGGTATTAGCAAAATTGGAGACAATAACGATGGCCGCAGCCCCGCTATCATTGAGCTGATGTTCAAGTTCTCGCGGGGTATACAGTGGATTCACATTCACCACCACCATACCCGCACGTAAAATACCGAACAGGGCAATAGGATATTGCAAAAGGTTTGGCATCATCAATGCAACGCGGTCGCCTTTCTGCAAGCCGAGGCCTTGTTGCAGATAGGCAGCAAAGTCACGGCTACGCTCTTCCAACTGGCGGAAGGTCATCATCTCCCCCATATTGATAAACGCAGGCTTATCTGCATAGCGTAAAGCAGCTCTCTCAAACATTTCCACCAGAGAAGAATAGCGATCCGGGTCAATCTCTGCAGGGACATCTGCCGGATAACGCTTTAGCCATACTTTTTCCAAGGTAGCACTCCTGAAATAATTATTAGTCGTCATGGTCGAATTCAAACCCACACCGGAACCCTAACAATATTTTAACTCAGCTTACCAGTTTGCTTTTAAACAATTTTGAGGTTGGGATATAGGTCACTATTTTCCGACGCTGAAATCATAAAAATAATCATGACGGTTAATATCGAAAAATAAACATAAAAATCAAAATATTATAGTATGTTCATTTTAAAAATAAATGTAACGGATTGATTATATAGCTTTAGCGGTTCTTGGTGAGAATTGGGGTCATCCTTTTTAATTGCTTAACCTCATACGTATTATCTATACCTATCGCTCATCAAGAAACAGAAATGCTGGCTACCTTTACCTACCCCAGTCACTGCCTGGCTGCACCTTGAAGTAACTTGGGTACAGTGACAAAATTCAGCCATATTATTCAGCATCAAATCGTTATAAAAAAAGCGCTGATATCAGCGCTGTTGTCGATTAATAACAACTATTGATAGCTTACAGATTAAGATAACAAACTCTTATTCCGTGACGATAGTTTGTATCTGTGCTGGCCCGGGATTATACCAACCGCCCCATCCCGGGCCCCACATCCCTGGGTTGTGGTAGCCCCAAGGCCCTATTGCTGCTGGCATCATAACTTGTTGCTCAAGATTCCAACGCTTATAACCTGTCGCATTGATCACCACAAAATTATACGGTGTCATACCGATTTTACCCGCCTCAACGCCAGTAATTGGGCCAACTACGGTAACCAGGTGGCCACGGAAATCGTTCGGTTCAAGGAATCCGTTCACATAGGCAATAACACGGCCTTGTGATGGTTCACCCAAGGTAGGCCGAGCGCCTGAATCCAATGACACACTGGCAATTTCAAGCCGGGTACGGTGCTGTTCGTTAGTCACATTAACAACAGTACCGCCAAAACGCGCTTCCTGACCGATAAAAACCTGCGGTGATGTTCTCACCAAACTAAGATTTTGTTGTGGCGTCGCCGTAGTCCCTTGAATCGAAGCAGGGATAGTTACACACCCCGAAAGTAGCAATACCCCTAAGCCCAACAAACCATACGTCCATTTACGAATTCTGCATTTCGTCGATTGAGTTGTTGACGTATTTATCGCCATCGCTTGTTACTCCTTATTATTCCTTTGGCTGTAATACTATTTTAGACTCTAATATCAATAACAAGTTGCTATTCCTGTCATATTCCAGGTTGCAGGTGTGTTGGCTGCGCTCATTACTCGATCTATCCTCGTGGCTCACCTCTGCAAGACCGCTACAAGCAGCGTTCCTGCATCTTACAATCTATTGAATATACGTTTCTAACGCCCTGGTTGTTTCTTCCAGGTAACGTTATTGCGCAGGTAAACCGGTTCAGCCAATTCGACACTCACCGCTCGCCCGTTCGCCCATAATGACAATGCCAAAGGCAGCATATCTTCGGCATGTGGCAGGGTTATTTGCCCCTCAATCAGTACCGCATTGCTGCCGCTAATCAGGTCAGGATAAGTTTTCCAGCCAGTGCCCACCGTCGCCCAGTTGCCGCTTAACGACTGCGCGCAGATAACCGCCTGTTCGGGTGTCATCACCGCTTCAGTTTCGTCACCCAACCAATTCCCTTCGCCATTCCATTCAAACATCCCCCAATAGACCTCGCCCATACGGGCATCTATTGCGGCCAATACCCGTGTTGCACCGGTTAGACGCAATGCGCCTTGTGCCATAGTTTGTAAAGTTGAAACGCCAATCATCGGCAAATCAGCGCCTAATGCCAGCCCCTGACCAATACCAATGCCAATACGTACCCCGGTAAAACTCCCCGGGCCACGGCCAAACGCCAGGGCATCCAGTTGTTGCAGTGATAAACCTGACTCAACCAATACCTGTTGCACCATCGGTAAAATACGTTGGGTGTGTTCCCGTGAGCAAAGCTCAAACAGAGCCTGAACTTCACCGTTATTCCAGAGTGCAACAGAACAAGCTTCTGTCGCAGTATCGATCGCTAAAATTCGCGTGGACATGCCAACCTCGGCAGGAAAATAGAATGAATTCAACACAGGGCGCGGATGATAGCACACCCCTCCTCGCTTTACCCTTGATCGCGTTGTTGGAGAAAAGCGATGGCTTTCGCCAGGCTACGGGTGCGCGGTGCAGGCGGCAAACTGTTTAAAAACATGGCACCGTAGGGGCGCATAACCAGCCGGTTATCACAAATAACCAGCACCCCACGATCATTAATGTCGCGGATCAATCGGCCTACCCCCTGCTTGAGCGTAATAACGGCATCAGGTAATTGCACATCATTAAATGGATCGCCACCGCGCAGGCGGCAATCTTCAATCCGTGCTTTCAATAGTGGGTCATCTGGCGAGGTAAAGGGAAGTTTATCGATAATAACGCAAGAAAGCGCATCACCCCGTACGTCAACGCCTTCCCAGAAACTGCTGGTGGCAACTAACAGCGCGTTACCTGTTGCAACAAACTGCGCTAATAATTGCCCTTTACTGGTTTCACCCTGCACCAGCACCGGTAATGTCATGCTGGCGCGGAACTCTTCTGCCAGACCTCGCATCATCTGATGTGAAGTACACAGGAAGAAACAGCGCCCTTGGTTTGCATCAATCAACGGTTTGAGCATCACGGCAAGTTTACGCGCCGCCCCCGGTTCATTGGCCGCAGGCAAATTGCGTGGAACACAGAGTAGCGCTTGATTAGCGTAATCAAACGGGCTGGGTAACAGCAAAGCCTTGGCATTCTTCAGCCCTAGCTGCAAGGTAAAATGCGATAATTGATCATTCACCGACAGCGTAGCTGAGGTGAAAATCCAGGTACTGGGCCTCTCCTCGACCAATACACGGAAACGGTCAGAGACAGAGAGCGGTGTCAGTGCCAGTACAAAATGACGCGAATTACATTCATACCAGTAGCTGTAACCAGGGGTAGAGACATCTTTTAGACGCTTGAGACGGCTACGATACACCGTCGTCCGCTCAAAGGCTGCGTCCAGCATAGCTGAACGGCCAAGAGACAGCTTCATCACGTCGTAGCAAAGCTCCAGTGCATCATCTAACAGCAACAGTGCACGCTGAATAGCCGGTTGTTCCATGACATCACGCAAGTTACCGCGATAACCTGGCTCACCGAGCACTAAGCGGAAATTTTGCGTACTTTGTGTCAGGCGATTGGCGCTTTTTTGCAATTGAGCTGAATCACGCACTTCGGTACGATAGGCGATAATGATATCTTTCGCCAAATCCATCAGTTGTCTGCTGGTCAGTTGCTGGCCAAAATACTGGCTGGCAATATCCGGGATCTGATGAGCCTCATCAAAAATCATCACATCGGCGGTGGGGATCAGTTCAGCAAAACCGCTTTCTTTCACCACCATATCTGCCAGGAACAGATGATGATTGACCACCACCACATCCGCATCCATCGCCTTACGGCGCGCTTTCACCACAAAACACTCTTTATACCGTGGGCAGTCGCCGCCCAGACAGTTATCATTGGTACTGGTGACCAAAGGCCAGACAAAGCTATCTTCCGTCACCTGCCCACAGGTGCTGATATCACCATCAACGGTTTCGGCAGACCAGCCGCGCAGTTGCACCAGATCAACCAAGGTTTCACTGGCAAGCTCCCCCCCCGCCAGCGATTGCTGCTCAAGGCGCTCCAGACACAAATAGTTTGAACGCCCTTTCAATAGGGCTATTTTACCTTGGTATTTTAGTGCTGCCGCAACGGTGGGGAGATCGCGTGAATAGAGCTGATCTTGTAGCGCCTTGGAGCCAGTGGAGATAATCACTTTGCAATCTGCCCGCAGTGCCGGCGCCAAATAGGCAAATGTTTTACCGGTGCCAGTGCCAGCTTCAACCACCAGTTGTTGTTTGGCATCGATAGCGTCACTGATCGCCGCAGCCATCTGGCGCTGGGACTCACGGGGATTAAAACTTGTAATGGCCCGTGCTAATTGGCCGTCTGTTGCAAAATCGTCTATCACGCTTTCTCTTCCGAGTGAAATCAGCGCCGATTATGCCAAGCCTATCGTCCCACGACCACACATTATCATTCTTTATTATGCTACCAGGAAGAGTTGGCATGTGAATATTTTGAAAGTAATTCAATTCGTTTTGAACACAATACCGCTCTTTTTAGTCACCTGCGGTTTAGCCATTTTTTGTTTGCACGACGGGGTATTATTCTCCTAACACCTTGTATAAACAATATTTTATATTCAGTAAAAAATTAACACAGATTATACTGTTGCATCCGCTACAGCTTGTTTTGCCAATTCAGTAATGCGAGCGTAGTCACCCTTTTCCAACGCGTCAGCAGGAACCAGCCATGAACCACCGACACATAATACGTTTTTCAGTGCCAGATAATCCCGATAGTTATTCGAGGTGATGCCCCCCGTTGGGCAGAAGCGCACTTGTGAAAATGGGCCACCAATCGCTTGCAACATTCTAATACCACCATTCGCTTCCGCCGGGAAAAATTTAAACTCACGCAGGCCATAACGGATACCCAGCATCAGTTCTGAAACAGTACTAATTCCTGGGATCAATGGAATAGAGCCTTCGGTCGCCGCCTTCAATAATTCATCAGTCAGCCCGGGGCTAATCGCAAACTGCGCGCCAGCCTCCACCACGTCCGCTAACTGTTGTGGGTTAAGCACCGTACCAGCCCCCACAATAGCGTCAGGAACGTCTTTCGCAATGGTACGAATAGCCTCAACAGCACAGGCAGTACGCAACGTGACTTCCAACACCCAAACACCACCAGCCACCAACGCTTTTGCTAAGGGTACAGCCTGCTCAAGTTTGTCAATTACAATCACCGGGACAACGGGGCCTGCGGCCATGATCTGTTCTGCGCTCGTTTTCCAGTTTTTCATCCATTGCTATCCCCATTTATGCCGATTGTTATGTACTCACCCAACGCTGTCAGTTGCAAAATGGCACACCGAGAGTTCACAGCCGTGACTCATTTGCCATTAAAAGCGTCAGGCTGTGAATCAGTTAACGGCGGTTTATTATTGCCCGAACATCCTGACCCTGTAACCACGCCGGCTTGGGTGAAAGGGGTCACTCTTTATTTTTTGGAACAGATAACTTATTCGACCTCGTTCCACGAACGTCCATCGCGCGTGATCATAGCAACAGAAGCAACTGGCCCCCAAGTACCTGATTGATAAGGCTTCGGTGCTTCGTTATCGGCAGCCCAGGCATCCATAATGGAATCAACCCATTTCCAGGCCTCTTCGACCTCATCACGACGCACAAACAATGCCTGGATGCCCCGCATGGTTTCCAATAACAGACGTTCATAGGCATCCGCAAGATGTTGTTCATTAAAGGTTTTGGAGAAACTAAGGTCAAGTTTGGTGGTTTGCAGGCGGTGCTTATGCTCAAGACCCGGCACTTTATTTAGCACTTCAATCTCAATGCCTTCATCCGGTTGCAAACGAATGGTCAGCTTGTTCTGTGGCAGTTGCTGATAAGACTCGCGGAACAGATTCAGAGCCGGACTCTTAAAGTACACCACCACTTCAGAACATTTACTTGGCAGGCGTTTACCGGTTCTTAGATAGAACGGCACTCCAGCCCAGCGCCAATTATCGATATCGACACGAATAGAAACAAACGTCTCGGTATTGCTGCTCTTATTAGCACCTTCCTCGTCCAGATAACCGGGCACTTTATTGCCCTGCACAAAACCCGCAGTATATTGGCCGCGCACCGTGGTTTCACGCACATTAGTGTGGTTAATACGGCGTAATGAACGCAGAACTTTTACTTTTTCATCACGGATACGGTCAGTACTCAAATCCGCAGGCGGTGACATGGCAATCATGGTTAGGATTTGCAACAGATGGTTTTGGATCATGTCGCGCATCTGACCAGCCTGGTCAAAATAACCCCAACGCCCTTCAATCCCAACTTCTTCAGCAACGGTGATCTGCACATGATCAATAGTGCGGTTATCCCAGTTGGACGCAAACAGTGAATTGGCAAAACGCAGAGCCAGTAAGTTCAGCACCGTCTCTTTGCCTAAATAATGGTCGATACGGTAAACCTGGCATTCGTTGAAATATTCAGCAACTTGATCGTTGATCACCCGGGAAGAAGCTAAATCTTTCCCCAACGGTTTTTCCATTACCACACGGGCTGGTTCTTTATTTAGCCTTGCCTCGCCCAACCCCTTGCAAATTGCACCAAAGGTATTAGGCGGCATAGCGAAGTAGTTGATAGTGGTGCGATTCTTTTGATCTAATATTTTAGCCAGTTTAGCGAAGTTCTTACTGTCATTGACATCAAGATTACAGAAATCGAGACGAGAACTGAGTTTTTGCCACAGTTCATCATCAAGCTTCTCCTTCATAAAGGTATCAAGGGCTTCCTTGACCACAGATGTATACGCGTCTTTATCCCACTCGGCACGGCCTACGCCGATGATGCGCGTTTCAGGGTGAATGTGACCCGCTTTTTCTAATTGGTAAAGGGAAGGCAGCAGTTTGCGGCGAGCCAGATCCCCTTTTGCGCCGAAAATCACCAGATCACACGCCTGGGCTGTATTCGTTACCGCCATGTTATTCTCCTTTGTTGCAGGATATTTGTAATTTTCTTACATTACTAATGTACTCTCTTTGACTACAACCCGTAAACCCAGATAAAGGCGGGTTAAAAAACATCCTTTCAAGTCCTGATCTGCGCCAAATCAAATCGCGAGCAATTAAAATGTAATTTTATAATTTTTTTGATAACTATTTACCATTATGAAAATTAGACACAGGTCATATTCTAATGAAAAAACCTTACTTCCCATCAGATGCCACTGCCAACCGGCACCCGCTCGTAGTATATTTTCATCAAACAGATATATACCCGTCATCTTTCAAGTTACAAGCATGTTGACTGCATCTTGAAATCTTCTGGGTATAGATTTCTCCTTTAAATGAAATCAGCAAAATCCAGGGGTGACTCTCGTAATATGAATACGCTGGAAAATATCCAAAATAATCTGGACTTCCTGAGCAAATCTGAAAGGAAAGTCGCCGAGGTGATCCTCGCCTCCCCACAAATCGCCATCCATTCAAGCATTGCCACCCTCGCCAAAATGGCCAATGTCAGCGAGCCGACGGTTAACCGTTTTTGCCGTCGCCTGGAGACCAAGGGCTTCCCTGATTTTAAACTGCATCTGGCGCAAAGTCTGGCCAATGGTACACCTTATGTGAACCGTAACGTCGAAGAAGATGATAGTGTAGCCGCTTACACTGGAAAAATTTTTGAATCGACAATGGCCAGTCTCGATATGGTGAAATCCAATTTAGACATCGCAGTCATTAACCGTGCGGTGGATCTGTTGACACAAGCGAAGAAAATTTCGTTCTTTGGCTTAGGAGCATCAGCCGCCGTAGCTCATGATGCAATGAATAAATTCTTTCGCTTCAATATTCCAGTGATTTATTTCGACGACATCGTTATGCAACGTATGAGTTGCATGAACGCCAGTGAAGGAGATGTGGTAATGTTGATATCACATACTGGCCGGACAAAAAGCCTGATAGAACTGGCACAGTTAGCGCGTGAAAACGATGCCACGGTGATTGCCATTACCTCGCGTGATACCCCACTCGCCAATGAGGCAACGCTCTCCCTGCTGTTAGATGTACCGGAAGATACCGATATCTATATGCCGATGATGTCCCGCATCGCCCAACTTACCCTAATTGATGTACTGGCAACGGGGTTTACCCTGCGTCGGGGAGCAAAATTCAGAGATAACCTGAAGCGAGTTAAAGATACATTGAAAGAGTTGCGCTTCGATAAAAGTTCATCACCCGTAAACAGTGGTAGCACTAAATAGTGCCAGCGGCAGAAATGACTTTGCTTTGCGTTAACACACCTTCTGCCTGAATAATTTGACGTATTATCTGAAAATGATCATTGTCATAGCTCAGATAAATATTACCTTAGCAAATAAGTGGTCAATAAATTATTTCTGTTATGCATAACACCATGTGGCGATAATACATGTCGTCGTAAAATAACTACATTTTACACTCGTGTTTATTATCTGCTGTTTTAACAACACCCTGCTTCATCAGTCAACGGAGTAAGAGATGTGCACACGGCTTAGAAGAACAAAAATTGTTACTACACTGGGGCCAGCCACTGACCGCGACGACAATCTGGAAAAGGTTATTGCTGCCGGTGCTAACGTAGCCCGCCTGAATTTTTCTCATGGTAGCGCCGAAGATCATGAATTGCGTGCAAATAAGGTTCGTGAAATCGCAGCCAGATTGAGGCGTCATGTAGCAATTCTTGCTGATTTGCAAGGTCCTAAAATTCGTATTTCTACCTTTAAAGAAGGTAAAATTTTCCTGAATATTGGTGATAAATTCCTGCTGGACGCCAATATGGCGAAAGGCGAAGGTGACAAAGAAAAAGTCGGTATTGATTATAAAGGGTTACCAGCAGATGTGGTGCCCGATGATATCTTGTTACTGGACGATGGTCGTGTGCAGTTGAAGATTATTGACGTTCAGGGCATGAAAGTCTTCACCGAGGTAACTGTCGGGGGTCCACTATCCAACAACAAAGGTATCAATAAATTAGGTGGTGGCCTCTCGGCAGAAGCGCTGACCGAAAAAGATAAAACCGATATTATTACCGCCGCCAAGATTGGTGTGGATTTCCTGGCAGTTTCTTTCCCACGTACCGGTGAAGATTTAAACTACGCTCGCCGTCTGGCTCGTGATGCTGGCTGTAATGCAAAAATTGTCGCAAAAGTGGAACGTGCAGAAGCAGTTGCCACCGATGAAGCAATGGATGATATCATTTTGGCTTCAGATGTTGTCATGGTGGCTCGTGGTGATTTAGGCGTTGAAATTGGTGATCCTGAGCTGGTCGGTATTCAGAAAAAGCTGATTCGCCGCGCTCGCCAGCTAAACCGTGCGGTGATCACCGCAACGCAGATGATGGAGTCGATGATCACTAACCCGATGCCAACTCGTGCAGAAGTTATGGACGTAGCCAACGCCGTGCTGGATGGTACCGACGCGGTGATGCTGTCAGCAGAAACAGCCGCCGGCCAATATCCGGCTGAAACCGTTGCCGCGATGGCAAAAGTTTGTCTGGGTGCTGAAAAGATCCCAAGTATCAATGTGTCGAAACACCGTCTGGATATGCAATTCGATAATGTTGAAGAAGCTATCGCGATGTCGACCATGTACGCCGCAAACCACCTAAAAGGTATCACTGCGATTATCGCCATGACCGAGTCAGGCCGAACCGCCCTGACGATGTCCCGTATCAGCTCCGGTTTACCGATTTTTGCCATGTCACGTCATGAGCATACTTTAAACTTGACCGCCATCTACCGTGGCGTAACGCCTGTATTCTGTGATACCCATACTGACGGTGTCCTCGCAGCAACTGAAGCTGTTAACCGTCTGAGAGATGAAGGTTACCTGCGTTCCGGCGATCTGGTTATAGTGACTCAGGGCGATGTGATGGGAACCATTGGCACGACCAATACCAGCCGTATCCTTCGTGTTGAATAATAAAATTTTTTAATAAATAGACAGCAAAACCCGCTGATAAATAGCGGTTTTTAGCCTTTCTATTTTAAAATAATAGCACTAATCGTTAAAGATCTTTACGAGCATAAGGTTCTATCTCACCCTCTTTACGCGTTTTTAGCAGTTTAAGGATCCAGGTGTATTGTTCTGGATTCGGCTTAACTAACCACTCAACCTCTTCATTCATCCGTCTGGCAATATAAACATCGTCAGCATTAGCCAAATCATCCATCGGTGGACGAATATAGATATCAAGACGGTGTTCACGATAATTATATACTGGGAACATCGGCACGATTGCAGCACGGCATACTTTCATTAGGCGACCAATAGCCGGTAATGTTGCTTTATAGGTAGCAAAAAAATCGACAAATTCGCTCTGCTCAGGGCCGTAATCCTCATCGGGTAAATAGTAGCCCCAGAAGCCCTGGCGCACAGAGCTGATAAAAGGTTTAATACCGCTTTCACGCGCATGAATACGCCCTCCAAACCGCAAGCGGGCACTATTCCATAAATAATCCACCAGTGGATTACGCTGATGGTGGAACATACCAGCAACCGGTTTGCCTTGTTCTGCTAATAACATGGCCGGTATGTCGATAGACCAGGCATGAGGCACTAACAGAATGACACTCCGTTCCTGCTGTTGCAATTTGTCCAGAATATCCTGCCCATGCCAATGTACGCGTGACAACACTTTTTTCGGATCACGGCAGCAAAGCTCAGTCATCATCATCAAAGGCTGTGCCGAGGTAGCAAACATCTGATCGATAATATGTTCACGCTCAGACTCAGGCAGCTCTGGCATACAATAAAAAAGGTTAATTCTGGCACGACGACGAGCACTTTTAGCCAGTTTCCCGGCGAGGCGACCTATGCAGGCCAACAGAGGATCACGGAATTTCGGTGGGACATAAGCCATCACCACCATTGCGCCAGTCCCCAACCATACGGCCCAGAAACGTGGGTGCAGGAACGATTTCTGAAATACAGGAATAAAACCACCTGCATCGTTTTTCTCTTTATGCATGGGGAACTCTTGGAGTTGATCGTGGGCTAATGATAATTGCAGCTAACTTATTTTACAGACAATATTTATGCAAATACTAATTTTATGCGCCACCCTTTTGCCAATAGGCAAGCGCTATCATCGGGGACTGTGGTTAATCCAGTTGTAACTGCGGAATGACCTGTTTGGCAAGTGTCAGGTATTCAATGCGGTCTTTACCACTCAGCCCTTCTGAACGTGGCAATTTAGCCGTCATAGGGTTAACTGCTTGCTGGCTCGTCCAGAATTCATAATGGAGATGTGGGCCAGTAGAGCGACCCGTATTACCTGACAAAGCAATACGATCACCACGCTTCACTTTTTGGCCTGGCTTAACCAATATTTTTTTCAGGTGCATATAACGTGTGGTGTACTGGCGACCATGACGAATAGCAATATAGTTGCCGGCGGCACCGCTACGCTTGGCAATAACAACTTCACCATCACCCACAGCTAATACTGGTGTACCAACCGGCATACAGAAGTCCACACCTTTGTGCGGTGCAATACGGCCTGTCACCGGGTTGATACGACGAGGATTAAAATTAGAAGAGACGCGGAATTGCTTTATAGTAGGGAAACGCATGAAACCACGCGCCAGACCAGAACCTTGACGATCATAAAACTTACCGTCTTCAGCACGGATGGCATAATAATCTTTACCGCCAGTGCGCATACGCACCCCGACTAATTGGCTTTGTTCGCTGCGGCCATCCAGCATTTCTCGTGACATTAATACCGAAAACTGATCGCCTTTACGCAATTTGGCAAAGTCCAGTTGCCATTGTAACGCTTTGGTCACTGCACGAATCTCTGTGCTGGTTAACCCCGCCTTCCTGGCACTCGCAACAAAACTACCCTCAAGTTGCCCAGTCAGAACGCTGTTACTCCACTCACCTTTCTGCAACTCTTTAGTTTCTTTGAAATTATTGCCGACACGATCATAGGTACGGGTTTCACGACGAGAGACCTCCCAAGTTAAACGTTGCAAGTCACCACTGGCATTAATCGTCCAGGATATTTGCTGCCCGATCTTCAGGTTTTTCAAATCACGGTTTTGCGTTGCCAACAGTGATACATCTGACATATCAATATCATACTGAGTCAAAATGCTGCTAAGCGTATCGCCAGCCGAGACAACATACTCATGGACGCCTGTTTCATTTGCATCCAACTCATCTTGCGGAATTTCATCGTCCGGCGTGGGTTGATCGATAGTTTCACTGGCTTCCGGTAATAAGATGCGGGGTTGACGGGTATCTAATACCCCCTTTTTGGCGACAAGAGTATGCCCAGGATGGTAGACAAACGGCCGCCAAACAGCAACGGCCAGTGTCATTACGGTCAGCGACCCCAACATGATGCGATGGAGGCGCGGGAGATTATTATAGGCCAAGGTGATAGTTCGGACTATCTGCTGCACTTATGAATATCCTTTTAATATTACTTCAGACAGCTCACGTATTGGTTCGACAACTGAGACATAAAGTTCATATAGCTGTCCTTGCCTAATACTATGCCACTCCCTAACGGATCCAAGGTGCCTGAACGGACGTCGGTTCCTTTGGCAACAGCATCAATGACGGCAGGCCTGAATTGTGGCTCAGCAAAAACGCACACCGCTTTATGCTCAACCAACTGTGTTCGAATTTGATGTAAACGCTGCGCACCAGGTTGTATTTCAGGATTGATTGTAAAATGCCCTAATGGACTCAAACCAAAGTATTTTTCAAAGTAGCCATAGGCATCATGAAAAACGAAGTATCCTTTACCTTGGGCAGGCTTTAGCATAGTAGCAATATTTTTTTCATTTTGCGCCAGTTGATCCTCGAATCTGCGTAAATTTACATCTAACTTATCCTTATTTTGTGGCATAAGTTCCAATAATCTGTCATGGATTGCAATTGCTGACTGTTTCGCAATCGTTGGTGAAAGCCAAATATGCATGTTGTTCTCACCGTGATGATGTTCCTCATTCTGACTATCGGTAGCATGATCATAGTCATGCCCGACCTCTTTTCCTTCATGCTCACTATGTACATCGCCTTTCATCAGTAATGGCATAACTGACGGCAACTGTGATAAAGCTATTTTTTTATTATCAGTAAGTTGCATTAAAGGTTTTGACAAAAAGGTTTCCATTTCTGGCCCAACCCAAATAACCAACTCTGCACTGTGTAGGCGCTGGACATCTGATGGCCTAAGCGCATAATCATGAGGTGACGCGCCATCTGGCAACAATACTTCGGTTGACGTCACACCATCAGTAATGGCTGATGCAATAAATCCTAACGGGCGTATTGATGTAATAACCGCGGCAGACGCAATATAAAATGGGTTAGCAATTAAAACCGAACCGGCCAACATTGCCCACTTAAACCAATTATTTTTATGTAACATAATACAAGTTCTCGACGTTTCGACAGGAGGAAGGTAATATTATAACATTCATTCAATTATGCAAACGTAATCATAATGTCTACATTGACAACCCTTAATAAGATATCCGTCACTTTTGATCACCGACGGGTTCTGAATGATGTTTCCCTTTCTCTGCATCCAGGGAAGATCCTCACTCTGTTGGGGCCAAATGGTGCAGGTAAATCTACCTTGGTACGTGTGGTTTTGGGTCTGATCTCCCCTACCAGTGGTACCCTTACACGCAAACCTGGCTTACGTATCGGTTATGTTCCGCAAAAACTGCATTTAGATGCTACCTTGCCACTTACAGTCAGTCGTTTTATGCGCCTGAAGCCCGGTGTTAAAAAAGCAGACATTCTGCCAGCGCTAAATCGGGTACATGCGGTTCATCTATTGGATCAACCGATGCAAAGATTGTCGGGTGGAGAAAATCAGCGTGTGCTACTGGGTAGAGCGCTATTAAACCGACCACAGTTGCTGGTGCTGGATGAGCCGACCCAAGGTGTTGATGTAAATGGGCAACTGGCACTGTATGACCTGATTGAGCAATTGCGTAAAGAGCTAGGTTGTGCTGTTTTAATGGTTTCCCATGATCTGCATTTGGTGATGGCTAAAACCGATGAAGTGTTGTGCCTTAACCAACACATTTGTTGCTCCGGCGCGCCGGAAGTCGTTTCAACTCACCCTGAATTCATCGCCATGTTTGGCAACCGTGGCGCCGAACAGTTAGCGGTATATCGGCATCACCATAATCATCGTCACGATTTGCATGGAAAGATTATTTTGAAAAGTAGCAGGAATGGTGACGCATGATTGAGTTATTGCTGCCCGGCTGGTTGGCCGGTGTATTACTGGCTACAGCGGCGGGTCCATTAGGATCTTTTGTTGTTTGGCGCCGGATGTCCTACTTTGGCGACACTCTTGCCCACGCCTCTTTATTGGGTGTAGCTTTTGGCTTGCTGCTAAATGTTAACCCGTTTTATGCCGTCATTGTAATGACCCTGGTGCTGGCCTTGCTTCTGGTGTGGTTGGAGCGCCGCCCACAACTGGCTGTTGATACCCTGTTAGGGATTATGGCTCACAGCGCTCTGTCGTTGGGTTTGGTGGTTGTCAGTTTGATGCATAACGTACGTGTCGATCTCATGGCCTACCTTTTTGGTGATCTGCTGTCGGTGACGCTAAGTGACATTTGGCTGATTGCGGGCGGTATGGTCGTGGTTTTAGCGGTATTATACTGGCAGTGGCGCGCACTGTTGTCGATGACCATTAGCCCAGAGCTGGCCCATGTAGATGGGGTTAATTTGGAGCGAGTGCGGATGTTGCTGATGCTGGTAACCGCACTAACCATCGGGTTGTCGATGAAGTTCGTCGGGGCTTTGATTATCACTTCACTGCTGATCATTCCTGCCGCGGCCGCTCGCCGATTCGCCCGTACGCCAGAGCAAATGGCAAGTATTGCCATAGGTATTGGTGTCGTTGCTGTGACCGGGGGTTTGACATTCTCGGCCTTCTACGACACGCCCGCCGGGCCATCAGTAGTGCTTTGTGCTGCGGTTATGTTTGTACTGAGCTTGTCGCAAAAAGCGCGCGGATAATCGTGTTATTAAACAGGGTTTATTCTCTTATAGCCAAAAGATTTCAAGCTGCAGGAAGGCGGCAAGCGAGATAATCCCGATGAGCTTATATCAGTAAGTAATTCGGGTTATCGAGTGCGGCCAACACCCCGACATCTTGAAGATACGACGGGGATATCTTACTCCTCACGAGCGATACCGAAGTGTTTATAGGCGTGATCAGTCGCAATTCGCCCGCGCGAGGTGCGCTGAATAAAACCTTGCTGGATCAAATAAGGTTCCAACACGTCTTCAATCGTTTCTCGCTCTTCGCCAATTGCGGCGGCCAGGTTATCCAACCCTACTGGCCCGCCCATAAATTTATCGATAACTGCCAGCAATAATTTACGATCCATAAAATCGAAACCTTCAGCATCGACATTCAACATATCCAGTGCTTTCATCGCCACATCGGCGTTAATGGCGCCGTCGGCCTTGACCTCAGCGAAGTCACGCACGCGACGCAATAAACGATTAGTGATACGCGGGGTTCCTCTTGAACGACGTGCTAACTGGTGTGCGCCCTCTGGCGTTAACTCTAACCCAAGGCACTTGGCACTGCGCAAAACGATATGTTCTAAATCGGCCACTTGATAGAACTCCAGGCGCTGCACAATACCGAACCGGTCACGCAGCGGAGAGGTTAGAGAACCTGCGCGGGTGGTGGCTCCAACCAGGGTAAACGGCGGCAAATCCAGTTTGATCGAACGAGCAGCCGGACCTTCACCGATCATGATATCCAGTTGATAATCTTCCATTGCCGGATAAAGGATCTCTTCTACCACTGGTGATAAACGGTGGATTTCATCAATGAATAGCACATCATGAGGCTCGAGATTGGTTAACATGGCAGCCAGATCACCGGCTTTTTCTAACACCGGGCCGGAGGTAGTGCGCAGGTTCACGCCCATTTCATTGGCAACAATATTAGCCAAGGTGGTTTTACCTAACCCCGGCGGGCCAAAGATCAATACGTGATCCAGTGCATCCCCACGCTGCTTTGCCGCCTGTATAAAAATTTCCATTTGTTCACGGACATGCGGTTGCCCGACATATTCAGCCAACAGTTTCGGGCGAATAGCCCGGTCGATGATTTCTTCATCACTGATAATACCTGCAGAGATCAGGCGGTCTGCTTCAATCATCCTTTACCTCTTCATGCCCTTATCTTCTTGAGGCCGCAAGGGCTAGCGACACCGGTTACCCGGCCCATCGCTGAACCTCGCCTCTGCGAGGCCGCTGCCACGCCAGTTATTTTAGCTATATAAAATGATTTTCTATAATGCGGAACGCAGAGCGTCGCGGATCAGGGTTTCACAATCTGCACCCGGTTTCGCAATTTTACTCACCAGGCGACTGGCTTCTTGTGGTTTATAACCCAGAGCCACCAACGCAGAAACCGCTTCGGCCTCAATATCAGCATCTGAGGTTTGCGAAGAGGATGCGGGTAATTGAATATCAACCGTATTATTGAACAGTTCGCCGTTAAGACCTTTAAAGCGATCTTTCATTTCTACCACCAATCGTTCGGCCGTTTTCTTACCCACACCCGGTAATTTTACCAGCGTGGTTATCTCTTCACGCTCAACTGCGGCAACGAATTGCTGGGCGGACATGCCGGAAAGGATAGCCAGTGCCAGCTTTGGCCCAACACCGTTAACTTTAATCAGTTCACGGAACAGCGCCCGCTCCTGTTTATCATTAAAACCGTACAGCAGTTGTGCATCTTCACGCACTACAAACTGAGTAAAAATAATAGCTTCCTGTCCAAGATCAGGTAGTTCATAAAAACAGGTCATTGGCAGTTGAACTTCATAACCAACCCCGTTCGTTTCCAGTAGCACCAGTGGTGGCTGCTTCTCCAGAATAATACCTCTGAGGCGCCCTATCACGTTGACTCTCTCCTTGCCCATAATCCCACAGTATACTTGACGCTTCAGGGGTGTTAGCGACACGCATTCATCCAAATGATTTACTTATTGTAAGCTCATCGGAATTTTCTCGTTTGCTGCCTTCCTGCACCTTGAAATCTATTGGGTATAACCCTAATGGTTTTTATAGCACAAAAAAGGCTGGATGGATATCCAGCCTACAATAACAGTTAACCCGCTCGCATTAAAATATCCGTCAGCGGATCCTGCCACGTGCCAATGTCATCAGATCATTTCCCAGCCGCACAGTATTCTGACTGAGATGGCAATGGGTGATGGCAATGGCCAATGCATCGGCAGCATCAGCCTGAGGGTTGGCAGGTAATTTCAACAGTGAACGCACCATGTGCTGCACCTGGTTTTTTTCAGCAGCCCCCGAGCCGACAACGGTTTGTTTTACCTGACGGGCCGCATATTCGGAAACCGGCAAATTCAGGTTTACTGCCGCTACAATCGCCGCACCTCGCGCCTGCCCCAGCTTTAACGCTGAATCGGGATTTTTTGCCATAAATACCTGTTCGATGGCAAAAAAATCTGGTTGAAACTGCGTAATAATTTCTGTCACGCCTGAATAAATCAGTTTCAGACGCGTAGGCATGTCATCAACAATCGTGCGAATACATCCGCTGCCCAGATAGCTGAGTTGACGACCTTGCTGGCGAATAACGCCATAACCGGTGACACGAGAACCGGGATCAATGCCTAAGATGATCGCCATGCCTGTTTGTTTACCTTGTTTTCTGCGTTATTTATGAGCAATGTTGTTTGTAAATAATGTGTTTGTAAGCAATATTACTCATCAGCGATATTAACCCATAAAAGCACCACACCCGCTGAACATGTGAGGTGCCAGAAAAAGCAGGCTACTCTAAAACTCAAATCTGGAGCAGTGCTGAATTACAGCGTTGCAGCAACTTCATCCGAAATCTCGCCGTTATGGTAAACCTCCTGCACGTCATCAGAATCTTCCAACATATCGATCAAACGCAGCAACTTTGGTGCGGTTTCAGCATCCAGTTCAGCTTTGGTTGATGGGATCAAGGATACTTCAGCGCCTTCGGCCACCAGGCCAGTGGCATCTAATTTATCTTTGACCGCACCCAGGGATTCCCATGCTGTAAATACATCAATCGTACCGTCGTCGTAGACCACGATATCGTCAGCACCCGCCTCCAGAGCCGCATCCATTACCGCATCTTCTGCCAAACCCGGAGCATATGAAATAACACCTTTTTTGGTAAACAGATAAGAAACAGAGCCATCAGTCCCCAGGTTACCACCGGTTTTAGTGAACGCATGACGAACTTCCGATACGGTACGGTTACGGTTATCACTCAGGCATTCAACCATCACGGCAGTGCCGCCTGGACCATAGCCTTCATAAATGATCGTTTCCATGTTGTTATCTTCATCACCACCAACACCCCGGGCAATCGCGCGGTTCAGGGTGTCGCGCGTCATGTTGTTTGATAACGCTTTATCGATAGCCGCACGTAAACGTGGGTTCGCATCGGGATCACCACCGCCCAGACGTGCTGCGGTGACCAGCTCACGAATAATTTTAGTAAAAATTTTACCACGTTTGGCATCCTGTGCCGCTTTTCGGTGTTTTGTGTTGGCCCATTTACTATGACCTGCCATAAATAAGTATCTCCAAAATAGCCTAACTAGACTGAATAAAGAACGTACTCTTCGATCGCTTGCTGGTTACTCCAGGATTTAGTCAATGCTGCGGCGTCCACAGCATCTAACCACTGGTAGGCAAGATGTTCGGTAATGACCACATCTCGCTCATCGGGTAACGCTAAACAGAACCAATGTTCTTTATTGCGCGTAACACCCGGTGCATAGCGACGGCGCAAATGCGCAAAGAATTCAAATTCCACACAGCGCTGACAGTCGAGCAATTCGAGGTGTTCAGCCTGTATATCAACGCCAACCTCTTCCTTTACTTCACGTTGCGCGGTTTGCAACGGTGTTTCTCCGTCTTCGAGACTGCCGGTAACCGACTGCCAGAAATCAGGATCATCACGCCGTTGCAGCATCAACACCCGGCCGCTAGATCTGGCATAAATAACCGCCAGAATAGACTCAGCGCGTTTATAATTCATTACTGATTCTCTTCTGCCGCCCCTTTCTTGGCGACAACGCTAATAGACAATTCTTGCAATGAAGCTGGATTAGCGAAACTTGGTGCTTCGGTCATCAGACATGCCGCTGCGGTGGTTTTCGGGAATGCAATAACGTCGCGAATGTTATCGGTCCCGGTCAACAGCATAACCAAACGATCCAGACCAAAGGCCAAACCGGCATGCGGTGGTGCGCCGAACTTCAGCGCATCTAACAGGAAGCCAAACTTTTCACGCTGTTCGTGTTCATTGATGCCCAGAAGACCAAACACCTGCTGCTGCATTTCAGTACGGTGAATACGTACAGACCCCCCTCCCACTTCATAACCGTTAATCACCATATCATAGGCATTAGCAATAGCGTTGGTTGGTGCAACAGCCAGTTGTTCAGGGCTCATGTCTTTCGGTGCAGTGAACGGATGGTGCATTGCCGTCAGGCCACCGTCGTTGTCATCTTCAAACATCGGGAAATCGACCACCCACAGCGGTGCCCATGCCCCAGGTTGAGCCAGTTCTAAATCGCGCCCTACTTTCAGACGCAGTGCGCCCATTGCGTCAGTCACGATGTTGTAGCGATCAGCACCAAAAAACAGCATATCGCCGTTTTCTGCCTGAGTGCGAGCCAGAATAGCTTCCAGCACCTCTGCACTGAGGAATTTCGCAATTGGGCTTTGCACGCCTTCCATGCCGGCTGCGCGGTCATTCACTTTCAACCATGCCAGCCCTTTGGCACCATAAATACCCACAAACTGACCATATTCATCAATCTGTTTACGGGTAATCTGAACGCCACCAGGTACACGTAACGCGGCAACGCGGCCTTTGGCATCATTAGCTGGGTTGGAGAAAACTTTAAACTCAACGTTTTTAACCAGATCCGCAACATCCACCAATTCCAGAGGGTTCCTCAAGTCCGGTTTGTCGGAACCGTAACGACGCATAGCTTCGGCAAACGTCATCACGGGGAAATCCCCCAGTGAGATACCTTTAGTTTCCTGCCACAATTCACGCACCAGTTTTTCCATCATTTCACGTACTTGATCGGCGGTCATGAAAGAGGTTTCAACGTCGATTTGAGTGAATTCAGGCTGACGGTCGGCACGCAGATCTTCATCACGAAAGCATTTGACAATCTGGTAGTAGCGGTCAAAACCGGACATCATCAGCAATTGCTTGAATAACTGTGGTGATTGCGGCAAAGCATAAAACTTGCCTTTATGAACACGGCTAGGCACCAGATAGTCACGGGCACCTTCAGGTGTCGCCTTGGTCAGCATCGGGGTTTCAATATCAAGGAAACCGTGGTTGTCCATGAAACGACGTACAAAGCTGGTGATTTTGGCACGGGTTTGCAAACGCTCAGCCATTTCCGGGCGACGTAAATCCAGATAGCGATATTTAAGGCGCTGCTCTTCGCTGTTATTCTGATTGAAATCCAGCGGTAATGGCTCAGAGCGATTGATGATAGTCAGTGAATTGGCAAAAATTTCCACTTCACCGGTAGACATATCTTTATTGATTTGGCTGCCAGGCCGTGCACGCACAATACCGCTAACCTGGATACAGAACTCATTACGCAGTTCAGAAGCCTGCTCATAAGCGGCTTTATGATCTGGATCGAAGAATACTTGAACAATACCTTCGCGATCGCGCATATCAATAAAAATCAGGCCACCCAAGTCACGGCGACGGTTAACCCAACCACACAGCGTTACGCTTTGACCCACATGGGACAGATTCAACTGCCCACAATACTCAGTACGCATACAATATCCTTTTACTCAGCCGGTGCCGCACGCGTTATGCAGTGTCCGTGCAGCTATTTTCTGGTGAACCCTTATTCTCTTTTTCAAGTGAGACGGCGGTTTTTCGCTATCACTGATGACCACGGTCTGGTTTACTGGTAGCGCCTGGTTTGAAATCAGCCGCATGCCACCGGCGCCTTTCAACTGAGAACCGGCCGCAGATCTGTTTCGATAATACAGCTACGGGTACGCAACGCATTAAGTCAGGGGCGCGTCAAAAAATTTCTGCAATTTGCTCTAATCGATGGTTGCAAGTACGACACGCCCTGTTCTTACCCAAAAAACCGTATATTAGGCATATATGTATTAGAATTAAAGAATATTGAAAAAAGGCAGCCATTATAAAGGAATTTCATGGCATAGATAAGAGTAAACGCACAGCTCTGCCATCACAAAATCCGCTTCAGTGATGTTTTAATACATCATTTAACAAATTTCTCTCCTCACAACGATCGCCCTGTAACAGATGTTGACATAAATGTTATTACTCAAATGGGATTTTGACGTCACTTTCCGCAGATGATATCCCGAGCCAACATATTTCTAGCGACAGTCATCCAGTGTACGGTTATCATTATTCGGCCAGTTTCTGGTTGGGCAAGGGAGTTGAAAATGGTTAGCTCGCTTTATGTCGTGTTGGGCGCACTGTTATTGATCAAGCTTTCATTTGATGTGATAAAATTGAGAAACGAGTACCGGGTAGCGTATGGCGATGGTGGTTTTTATGAGTTACAAACCGCCATCCGTGTGCATGGTAACGCTGTAGAATATATACCTATCGCAGTCATTTTACTCATTATGATGGAAATGAATGGTGCCGAGACCTGGATGATCCATATTTGCGGATTAATGCTGATCGTTGGTCGCTTGTTGCATTATTATGGTTTGCGCCATCGTGAAATTCGCTGGCGTCGCTCGGGGATGAGCGCCACTTATGTTTCCTTAATATTAATGGTTATTGCAAATATTTACTATTTGCCTTGGGATCAGGTTTTCAGTTTTACCTGATGCGGCCTTGACACAGTATCTGTTCTGATTATCTGTGTTTGAACGCTCAGACAACCAGAACAACCGCAAGTTCGAGCGGCTTATGGCCGCTTTCAATGTTTCTGCTTCGCTATCTAAAAACTCATTATCGCGCTTATCTGTGCGGTCTTTTACTATGGTTTTCTGGTACAATGCCCGGCTTAAATTTCTTGTTTATTCTAAAAGACTGTCATGCCAAACCGCGACACTCAATTTCAAAACGATGCACAACAGCCTGCTGAGGCTATAGAGCCGCTATGTGACCGTTTGTTTGCAGTACCCATTGCTAGCTTAGGCGACTGGACCTTCGACGAAAAAGTCGCTGAAGTGTTTCCCGATATGATCCAGCGCTCGGTTCCCGGCTATTCCAGTATTATTTCAATGATTGGCATGTTGACCGAGCGTTTTGTGCAACCCAACAGTCAAATTTATGATCTCGGCTGTTCGCTGGGGGCGGCAACACTGTCGATGCGCCGCAACATAAAAGCAGAAGGTTGCAAAATTATCGCCGTGGATAACTCATCGGCGATGGTCGAACGCTGCCGCCGTCATATTGATGCTTTTCGCGCAGAGACACCGGTTGAGGTTGTTGAAGCTGATATTCTAGATATCCTGCTGGAAAACGCATCAATGGTGGTACTTAACTTTACGCTGCAATTTCTTGCGCCCACCGATCGTCAGCGGCTACTTAATCAAGTCTATCAAGGGTTACGCCCAGGTGGTGCTCTGGTGTTATCTGAAAAATTCAGTTTTACAGACAGTGATGTTGGCGCATTGCTATTCAATATGCATCACGATTTTAAACGTGCTAATGGCTACAGCGAGTTAGAAATTAGCCAAAAGCGCAGTATGTTAGAAAATATCATGCAGACTGACTCCGTCGAAATGCATAAAAAACGCTTGCATCAGGCTGGGTTTGAACACGCAGAAGTATGGTTCCAGTGTTTTAATTTTGGTTCGCTAATTGCCCTGAAAGCCGGAGAGGCTCAATGATAGAATTTGGCGATTTTTATCAGCTAATTGCCAAAGGCCCATTAAGGCCGTGGTTAGATACCCTGCCCGCCCAACTTAGCGCCTGGCAACGTGAATCGCTGCACGGTAAATTTAAAACCTGGTTTAACGCAGTGGCACATTTACCCCCGCTTACCCCAACCACGTTGGATCTACGTGATGGCGTGCGCGCTGAAATGCACCCTCCGATTTCAGCCGGTCAGCATGAAGGCATGGAGAATATGTTGCGTGCGCTGATGCCGTGGCGCAAAGGCCCGTTCTCTTTATATGGTTTAGACATCAATACCGAATGGCGTTCCGATTGGAAGTGGCAGCGGGTATTACCCCATATCAGTCCACTGGTGGGCCGTACCATTCTCGATGTCGGTTGTGGCAACGGTTATCACCTGTGGCGCATGATTGGCGAGGGTGCTCATCTGGCCGTTGGCATCGATCCAATGCAACTTTTTCTGTGCCAGTTTGAAGCCGTTCGCAAATTATTAGGCGGCAATCAACGTGCCCATCTACTGCCGCTGGGCATTGAGCAACTACCCGAATTAACTGCCTTCGACACCGTGTTCTCCATGGGTGTATTCTATCACCGCCGTTCGCCGCTGGAGCACCTCTGTCAGCTTAAAAATCAGCTCGTCAGCGAAGGAGAACTGGTGCTTGAAACATTAGTGGTTGAAGGTGATAGCCAGCAAGTGTTAGTGCCTGGTGAACGCTACGCCCAGATGCGTAATGTCTACTTTATTCCGTCGGCTGAGGCCTTGAAAACCTGGTTGGAAAAATGCGGCTTTATTGATGTGCGCATTGTCGACAGTGCAGTGACAACCACCGAAGAACAGCGCCGTACCTGCTGGATGACCAGCGAATCATTGGCTGAATTCCTTGATCCGCAAGACCCGAGCAAAACAGTGGAAGGCTACCCGGCTCCACTCAGAGCGGTATTAATCGCTCGCAAGCCGTAGCAAAAAAACGCCCCAGTTTAATGGACTGGGGGTTATAACAACGCTGTAACGTCAAATCTATATCCAAAAAATTTCCAGATGCAGAAAAACGACAAGCGAAATAATCCCAACAGGCTGACATAAGTAAGTGATTCGGGTTATTGAATGCAGCCAGCACCTTAGTAACTTGAAAAATAACGGGTTCTGCTATGAGGAATGTTTTAGCTGACAGGCCACTTTAATCGCCTCTTTATAATGGCGGCGGCAAACGGAAACGTAACTTTCGTTACCACCAATAACAACCTGCTCACCATCATGTACTGCTCTGCCCTGCGCATCTAAACGCAGCACCATATTAGCTTTACGCCCACAATGACAAATCGTTTTCAACTCAACCAGTTTATCTGCCCATGCCAGCAAATATCTACTCCCGGGGAAAAGCTCGCCAAGAAAATCGGTGCGCAACCCATAGCACAGTACAGGAATATTTAGCTCATCAACCACCTGACAAAGTTCCTGAACCTGTTCTTTGGTTAGAAATTGGCATTCATCAAGCAGAATACAATGTATGGGTTTTTCCTGATGTTCGGCAGTAATTATAGCTAACAGTGATGTCGCACTATTATAAAGAAGTGCTTGTGAAGAAAGGCCAATGCGAGTGCTGACGGTACCGACGCCAAAGCGGTTATCTATCTCAGCCGTAAATACCAAAGTACGCATACCGCGTTCCTGATAGTTATAAGAAGACTGTAACAGCGCAGTGGACTTTCCTGCATTCATTGCAGAGTAATAAAAATAAAGTTGAGCCATGAGCCTGTAACTCCAATGGTTTAATAAATAGTCACAATGACAACATACCATCCAGTTTATCATAAATTCAGGCGCTATATAGCACTCGAAGCTTCGCTATATTACTGTTTTCTCTATTAAGTAATAGATATTTTTAATGAGGTAGGGGCTAACTTTCATTTGAAATATTTCCCTATTATTAGTTACATTACTCTACTAATCTCACAATATTGCAATAGTAAAAACACTCTGATTAAACATTAACCAGATTAAAGATAAAAGAAGAAGAAACCACTGTATATGCAATTGGCACAATCGGTTCATTAATGATACAAGTAATGTGCCCTCATGATTAATGAGTAAAATAGTGATTACAAATATTGTCATAACCAGACAAACCCAATAAAACATACCTTTTTGACTTACTGAATTTTTCGCCACACCTATATCTCGATTTTTTTGCACTATCGGTTATTTGACATACAAACGCAGGAGCAGTCTATTCTTGATTTATTGATATAAAGCTAACTTATAACTTAGTAAGGAAATCATGTGAACCTGTAGGGGCATTTGGCAGTAAAATGAAAATTTGTGCTAAAAACAGTGCTAAGAATAACAAATCGTCACCGTTTATTAGTAGCGAACGGCAACTTTCTACAAATAAAATACGTAAATTCGAACACATATATCAAATTGGCTATTGCAGAAATTAAAATAGCACTCTATTATTATCCAGACCCCCACCAATTATAATTTGAGACCAAGACAATGAGCGAAGCGCTAAAGATTCTTAACAACATCCGTACGCTACGTGCACAAGCACGCGAGTGCACTCTTGTAACGCTGGAAGAAATGCTTGAGAAACTCGAAGTGGTCGTTAACGAACGCCGCGAAGAAGAATCTCAATCACAAGCCGAAATTGAAGAACGCACACGTAAATTGCAACAATACCGTGAAATGCTTATTGCAGACGGTATTGATCCAAATGAACTGCTGCAAACTTTAGCCGCAACCAAAACTGCGGGCAAAGCAAAACGCGCAGCGCGTCCTGCTAAATATCAATACAAAGATGAAAATGGCGAACTGAGAACCTGGACAGGTCAAGGCCGTACTCCAGCAGTAATTAAGAACGCTATTGAAGAGCAAGGCAAGTCACTGGATGATTTCCTGCTGTAATAGTATTGTTTTATTTATACTATTGCGATGAGAATACCCTCAAGCTAACCGGAGGGTGTTTTTTT
>JBEGTQ010000157.1:0-3846 GCA_041179305.1 Pseudomonadota bacterium
TGATTTCGTTTTGTTCGACAGACTCGCGGGTTAGCAACGCCAACAATGCCGCAGCGTCAGCGTTCAGCAAGGCGTCAGCTTTTTTCGCCAGTAGCAGATCGCTTAAACAGTTCAGTACCAACAACGATTGGTCATCAGCCATTGACAGCGTCAACAGCAGTGCAACTCTCTCACCATTGTGTTCAAAAGCAGTGACCGGGCGGCTAACGGTTGCCACGCTGACCAAATTGCCTTCGGTGCTGTCACTTAACCAGATTCCCTGCCCCAAGTTCAGCGGCTGACGGGTGATCACATCGCTAACAAAACGAGCATCAACAGCACCAATTTGTTGCAGGCGACCCGCATTCAATGCTTGCAGCGTGATCAGATTGTCAGCGGCGATATCCAGTGTGATAAGTGTCGTATCGAAATGGAATCCAGAGGATCTTTGCTCACCCATCAGCAAACTACGTAGCTCTTCATTTGACGCGGTTTTAGCCAAACGTGCAGCAATTGCGTCATCACTTAATACATGCGTCAATTGGCGCAGCAAAGCCAAATGTTCATCTGAACGGGCGGCAATACCGATAACAATATAAGCTATTTGATCCTCACCCCAGGCGATACCCTGCGGGAATTGGAAAACCTGTACACCGGTGTTCAGCACCTGGTACCCCAGACTAACCACTCAGTAAATGTTCACCATAGACACATTCATCTGTTTACAGTCTCGCATATATCACGTACCATCAAGCTAGTACAAAAAAATAATTAACCTATAATTTATATTCAAAATGATTGACGTCACGGCAAAACAAAGACCAAATCGATCCGGAGCCGGTTTGAACCGTATTAATGCTAGCCCACAGAGTGAACCTCAAAGGAACTCATTCATCCCGATTAACTTATACAAGTAAATCATCAGGGTAAGTAAGTGCCGCTAACACAACTGTAACGTCAAAAAATGAAGAATAATTGGAGTTGCAGATGTCAACAGACTTAACCCAACCTATGTCACGGCCTTCGCTGCTTGGCGGTGCGATGATAGTCGCAGGAACCGCTGTGGGTGCAGGTATGTTTTCAATTCCGATCGTCACTGCGGGTGTGTGGTTTAGCGGTTCAGTAATGTTGCTGATTTATACCTGGGCCTGCATGCTGCTTTCCGGCCTGATGATTCTGGAAGCTAACCTGAACTACCCGAGCGGTGCCAGTTTCCACACGATGGTGCAAGATTTGCTTGGCAACGTGTGGAGCTCAATCAACGGGTTATCTATCACCTTTGTGCTCTACATCCTGACTTACGCTTATATCTCTGCGGGTGGTTCAATCATTTCTCATACATTGCAAAATGCCACAGGTATTGGTCAGACCGGCGCCGGTTTTATCTTTGCCATACTGGTGGCCTTTGTTGTTTGGTTGTCCACTCGCGCTGTGGACCGCTTAAGTACAATATTAATCGGTGGCATGGTGATCACCTTTATTATGTCCGTCGGTGATATGTTCAACCATGTCGAGACGAGTGTGTTGTTTAATCAAACCGACAACAACGCCAACTATCTGCCCTATGCATTGGTAGCATTACCTTACCTGTTGACCTCGTTTGGCTATCACGGCAATGTGCCCGGGCTGGTGAAGTACTATCACAAAAATAGCAAAGCCGTGGTGCGCAGCTTGCTCTACGGCACACTGATTGCTTTGGTCATTTATGTGTTGTGGCAATATGCCATTCAAGGCAATATCGCTCGTGAGGCATTCAAACAAGTGATTGCTGATGGCGGAAATATTGGCAGTCTGCTGAAACAGATGGATATCGTCTCCGCCAGTCAGGTTACCAGCCAGTTACTGAATGCGTTCTCTTATATGGCGCTCACAAGTTCATTTCTGGGTGTTTCCCTCGGGCTGTTCGATTATCTTGCTGATTTTTTTAAATTTTCAGATGACCGTAACGGGCGTGCCAAATCGGCATTAGTGACTTTTGTACCACCGACCATCGGTGCATTAGTGTTTCCAAACGGTTTCTTGTATGCCATTGGCTTTGCGGGTCTGGCTGCCACCGTATGGGCGGTTATTGTGCCGGCACTGATGGCACGAGCCAGCCGTAAACGCTTCCCGCAAGCGGCTTATCGGGCACCCGGCGGGCGCTTTATGATTGGTTTTATTATCCTGTTTGGCTTGATCAATGCAGTGATTCATATGTCTGCACTGCTGGGCTTGTTACCGGTCTACCAATAGACCCCTACAACACTTTACGTCGCAGGGGCTTTCACTGCTGCCTGGCTGCAACATTAAATACTTTGGATAATCTCTCTAACTCTTTTTTGAGCTATCTGCTTGCCTGGAACACAGAGCACGAGTAACTTGTGGCAACTTATCTTCAATCCTGATTGGCAGGCTAATAAATGGCAAGAGCTAATGAAATAAAACGTGGTATGGCAGTCAACCTCAACGGAAAATTGCTACTGGTGAAAGATATCGACGTGCAAAGTCCAAGCGCCCGTGGCGCGAGCACATTGTATAAAATGCGCTTTTCTGATGTGCGTACCGGTTTAAAAGTTGAAGAACGTTTTAAAGGTGATGAAATTCTCGATACCATCACCCTGACTCGCCGCTCAGTCAACTTCTCTTACATTGATGGCGACGAATACGTCTTTATGGATGATGAGGATTTCACCCCGTACAGTTTTAAAAAAGAGCAAATCGAAGAAGAGCTGCTCTTTATTCCCGAAGGGGGCATGCCGGGGATGCAAGTGCTGACAGTGGAGAGTCAATTGCTGGCGCTTGAGTTGCCACAAACGGTTGATATGGAAATTGTTGATACCGCGCCGAGCATTAAAGGGGCATCTGCCAGTGCCCGTAACAAAGCTGCGGTGATGAGCACAGGTGTATCTATTCAAGTACCTGAATATATCAGCCCGGGAGATAAAATCCGCATTCATATCGCAGAGCGCCGCTATATGGGGCGGGTAGACTAACCACCCGTCATCCTTCAAACTGTAAGTGTGTTGGCAACGCCAGACAAATTTGTCACCCAAATGACTTACGGATGTAAGCTTATGGAGATTGCCACATTATAATTTCTTATAATTATCGGATTAAAAGCGCTCGCCTTTTATTAATCATTACGGTAATCTCAAAAACGTTTGTGTTCTGATTGGGTTCTTTTGCCTCTTGCATGATTAATATTGTGCGTTCTGGCTCGGTTATTCAGTTGAGTAGTTATCTAATCGGATCGCAGTTTATAATATCAGTTCGTTTGGTTTTTTTTGTAGCGACATCCGTCGTAAGGACAGCAAGGGAAAACAACAACAATGGTCAAATCTCAACCTATTATGAGATATGTTCTGCGGGTAATTCCCGCCGTTGTCGCAGCGGTAGTATTATCCGCGTGCGGTTCACCGCAGACGTCGAGCTTACATAATGCTAAAACTGAGAGGCGTGCAGTTAAAGATGGGCTTTTACTGCACGCCTCTCAGGATGATTTCGAAGCGATGGTGCGCAACGTTAACGTTAAATCGCGGATTTTAGAACAATACGCAGGGTGGAAGGGTGTGCGTTACCGTTTAGGCGGAAATACCAAGCGCGGTATCGATTGCTCCGCATTTGTGCAAACCACTTTCCGTGAACAATTTAGTATGAACTTGCCCCGCTCGACATCTGAGCTGCGAAATCTTGGCAAGAAAATTCAACGGACTAAATTGCGCCCCGGTGACTTAGTGCTGTTCAGAGTCGGTTCGACAGGCCGCCATGTTGGTATCTATTTGGGCAACGATAAGTTTGTTCATGCATCAACCCGGGTTGGCGTAACAATATCGAGCCTGAATGAAGATTATTGGAATAAACGTTATCGCGATAGTCGCCGAGTATTAA
>JBEGTQ010000158.1:0-6707 GCA_041179305.1 Pseudomonadota bacterium
TTCTCACCGACTCGGCGGTTTTTGTACTCCACCTCTTCGCTATCAAGATTGCGGTCACCAATAACGATATTGTGCGGCACGCCAATCAGCTCCATGTCTGCAAACATCACGCCCGGGCGCTCTTTACGGTCATCAAAAACAACGTCAATACCATGAGAACGCAGGGTATTATATAGCTCTTCCGCTAATTCTTTGACACGAAAAGATTTGTGCATATTCATTGGCAGAATTGCAACCTGGAATGGCGCAATCGCATCCGGCCAAATAATGCCGCGGTCGTCATAATTCTGTTCAATGGCAGCAGCAACTATACGGGAAACTCCGATACCGTAGCAGCCCATCGTCATTACCTGATTACGACCATCTTCATCCTGAACCGTGGCTTTCATTGCTTCAGAGTATTTAGTGCCTAACTGGAAAATATGACCTACTTCGATACCGCGCTTGATTTGCAAGGTGCCTTTGCCATCCGGGCTGATATCGCCTTCAACTACATTACGCAGATCAGCAACTTGTGGCAGTGGCAAATCACGTTCCCAGTTGATGCCAACGTAATGCTTGCCGTCAATATTTGCGCCAGCACCGAAATCGCTCATTACGACCACACTGCGGTCAGCCACGACGGACAACTGTAAATTAATCGGGCCTAATGAACCTGGGCCTGCGCCAATCACTGCACGAATCTCTTCTTCGCTGGCAAAGGTCAGTGGTTTGGCGACTTGTGGCAGTTTCTCTGCTTTGATTTCATTGAGTTCATGGTCACCGCGAACCAGCAACGCAACCAGTTTATCGCCGCTCTCTTTGTGAGCGTGAACCAATAAGGTTTTCACTGTTTTCTCAATCGGCAGTTTGAATTGCTTAACCAATTCAGCGATAGTTTTTGCATTCGGAGTATCAATAATGCGCAATGCTTCTGTCGCGGCTGCGCGTGACTCAGAAGGTGCCAGCGCTTCGGCGAATTCAATATTAGCTGCATAATCAGAACCGGTTGAGAAGACGATATCGTCTTCACCGCTTTCTGCCAGCACCTGAAATTCATGCGATGTACTGCCACCGATTGAACCGGTATCAGCCAGCACTGCACGGAAATTCAGATCCATACGCTCGAAAATCTTACTGTAAGCGGCATACATCGCATCGTAAGTTTCCTGCAAGGATGCCTGAGTGATATGGAAGGAATAGGCATCCTTCATCAAAAACTCACGGGCGCGCATTACGCCAAAGCGTGGGCGAACCTCATCACGGAACTTGGTCTGGATTTGGAAGAAATTCAACGGTAACTGTTTGTAAGAGTTGATCTCACCGCGAATCAGGTCAGTAATGACTTCTTCATGTGTTGGGCCGAGTACAAAAGGGCGCTCGCCACGATCGACAAAGCGCAACAGTTCAGGGCCATACTGCTCCCAGCGGCCACTCTCTTGCCACAAATCAGCCGGTTGCACGACCGGCATAGAAACTTCGATAGCACCGGCGTTATTCATCTCTTCACGCACGATATTTTCGACTTTTTTCAACACCCGAACCCCGGTTGGCAACCAGGTATAAAGACCTGAAGCCAGTTTACGGATCATCCCGGCACGAAGCATCAACTGGTGGCTGATCACTTCAGCATCAGCAGGTGTCTCCTTTAGAGTGGAGAGTAGATATTGGCTAGTACGCATGATGTGTTGGTTCCAGTAGCGCTGCAAGTATACCCGTCATTTTTCAAATTACAGGTGTATTGGTTACATTCGGTCACCCGCATCACTTACTTTATGTAAGCATCATCGGGGTGCTCTCGTTTGCTGCCTTCCTGCATTTTGACATCTATTGGGTATACAGGCAGCCAAAAAACAAAAAGTGGTTTAGTTTACCAGTGAGCATGGATTGTCAAAAGAGAGTAAGGTGAAATTTAGCGTGGGTTAAGTGATAACACTTCTGTTTGCTGAACCAAAACCCGCCAGCGCACATTAAATTCCAGTAATAAAACGGCATATTCACGGCTTTCATTATCTTCCTTACGGTACGCAGGGCGCGGGTCTTGTGCCAAAACCTGGGTGATAAAACGGCGTAAGTGCGGGTAACGCTGTTGCTGCTCTGCTAACTGTTGCTCCGCATGGTCAGAAAAGCAAACTTGCATGTTTGCATCCGGTGCTGATTGAGCAAAGCCAGCTCGCGCCTGCGGTTGGCTATCAGCAAAAGGCAAGTAGGGTTTGATATCAATCACTGGTGTGCCATCCACGAGATCCATACTACCGAGTGCCAGAATCACTTTCCCTCCCTGATTACGTACACCTTTCAGTTTAATCAAAGACATGCCGATAGGATTAGGACGAAATGTAGAACGAGTGGCAAAAACACCCATCCGTGTATTGCCACCTAAGCGTGGTGGCCGCACCGTGGGACGCCAGCCCCCGTCGATTGCTTGATGAAAAACAAACATCACCCATACGTGGCTGAAGTCAGATAAGCCGCGCACGACTTCGGGCTGATTGTAGGGCGGGAGCAGATGCAACTCACCATCGCCATCTTCAATCAGGCCGGGTTGCCGTGGCACCGCAAACTTCTCTTTATAAGGAGAGTGGATCACACCGATCTGATTAAAGGAGAAAACACTCATTTTGATGAAACTTTCAATGCAGAACCTTGGCACACGGCTTGTCGGTAGCAACCGGGAACCCCACTCTGGATTTCACATTCATGCAGCAATACTGCATTGGCTTTCATATAAGATGCACGAATTTGCATTCTCTTACGAGCAGTTGAAATGCTCGGTGGCGAATCCTGAATGGTTGTTTGGCAAGACTCACCAAACACCTCACCCAGATCGCGGAAAGGCTTGCCAACAAGCTCTTCCGCGTTTTTGTATAGTCTTACCGGCACCGGACGTGGGGCTGGGCTGGGTTTGGTAACCGATATCGGTTGCTTAACCGGACTATCTGTGATGGACGGCTTCGATTGAAGCATGGAACATCCAGTTAGCGAAAGGGCTAACAGGCACAGAGGTAACACACGCATAGAATTCCCTTAGTCTTTTTCATTTAAGAGATGCTATTGAAGCAATCTACCCAGCAAATAACAAGGCGGACCGTAGCCCGCCTTGTTATATATTTAGAAAACATTGAGTTTAGCTAATGTAGTATTCGGTAAAATAGCTAATTATCTTATTACCAGCCCTTTATTATACCACCGTTGAAAGCTTTGTTTGCGGCATCGTAAACTTCATCAGATTGATAAGCCTGAACGAATTTCTTCACATTTTCTGCATCGTTATTATCTTCACGAGCCACGATCAGATTAACGTAAGGTGAATCTTTATCTTCTACAAACAGGCCATCTTTAGCCGGTGTCAGGCCAATCTGACTGGCGTAAGTTGTGTTAATAATAGCCAATGCAATTTGTTGATCATCCAAAGATCGTGGTAACTGCGGTGCTTCCAGTTCGACCAGTTTCAGCTTTTTAGGATTCTCGACCACATCCAGCGCTGTTGGCAACAAGCCAACACCGTCTTTCAATTTAATCAACCCCACTTTTTGCAGCAGCAACAGTGAACGGCCAAGATTAGTCGGGTCGTTTGGCAGTGCTACCTGAGAACCCGGTTGTAACTCATCCAGTGATTTTATTTTCTTAGAGTAACCTGCAATTGGGTAAACGAATGAGTTGCCCACAGCCACTAACGTATAGCCACGATCCTTGATTTGTTGATCCAGATAAGGTTTATGCTGGAATACGTTCAAATCGATATCGCCTTTGCTTAATGCTTCATTTGGCAACACATAGTCATTGAAGGTAACCAGCTCAACATCCAGACCATACTTCTCTTTTGCCACTCTCTGGGCCACTTCTGCCACTTGCTGCTCACTGCCCACAATCACACCAACTTTAATGTGATTTGGATCTTTCTCTGCCGGACCACAGCCTGCCAGCGTCAAGGCACCAATCAATGCACTGACTGCTGCGATAGATTTGAATTTTAAACACATATCCCTTCCTCATATAGACATTCGTTAAGGTGCGCCGCGGTGTGAGGCAGTCGCAGGTTAATAACTACTTGTGGGTAACGGTTTTTGCGATCCGATCACCACTGAATTGAATCAAGTAAACCAGAATTACCAATAATATTAATACGGTATTCATTACCGTAGCATTATAGCCAATGTAACCATATTGATAACCGATCTGGCCGAGGCCACCTGCACCTACAGCCCCGCCCATGGCGGAATAGCCCACCAGAGTAATTAATGTAATCGTAGCGGCATTGACTAAACCTGGCAGGGCTTCTGGTAATAACACCTTTTTGATGATTTGTATCGGTGTTGCCCCCATCGCACGGGCGGCTTCTACTAAGCCGGATGGGATTTCCAGTAGGGCGTTTTCGACCATGCGGGCAATAAAGGGTGCTGCACCCACAGTTAACGGCACAATCGCTGCCTGCAAACCAATAGAAGTACCGACAATCATCCGAGTAAATGGAATCATCCATACCAATAAGATAATAAAAGGTATGGAACGGAAGATATTCACCATCCCAGACAAGGTGCGATAAATATTTTTGTTCGCGATAATCTGCCCCGGACGGGTGACATACAGTAGTACCCCGACAGGTAACCCCAACAAAAAACCAAAGAAGCCGGAAACGAAAGTCATCATTAGCGTTTCCCAGATGCCTCTGGCCATTAACCACATCATTGCCTCAGACATAACCCAGAACCTCTACTCTTACATGATGATCTTGCAAAAATTTGATAGCGGAGAGGCCATCCTGATCGTTGCCATGCAACTCTGCCAACATGACACCAAACTTAACACCACCGGCATAATCCATCTGTGAACTGAGAATACCGATATCAATATTGAAACGCCGTGCCGCCTGTGAAATTAACGGTGCGTCAACGGACTTACCGGTGAATTCGAACTTGAGCAGTGGCACACGATCGGCAGTGGGTTGCTGCGTCATACGCCTGGCGTAATCTTCGGGAATATCCAGATGCAGGGTAGATTGAATAAATTGTTGTGCCAGAGGTGTTTTTGGATGAGAGAACACTTCGCTGACACTATCTTTTTCAATCAATTTTCCTCCACTTATCACTGCAACCTGATCACAGATACGTTTCACCACATCCATTTCGTGGGTGATAAGTAAAATGGTCAGACCCAAACGACGATTAATGTCTTTAAGTAGTTCTAAAATCGAACGGGTGGTTGCAGGATCTAACGCGCTGGTGGCTTCATCGCACAACAGAACTTTGGGATTACTGGCTAAAGCACGCGCGATAGCCACACGTTGTTTTTGGCCGCCAGATAGATTAGCCGGATAAGCATCTTGCTTGTCAACCAAACCGACCAAATCCAACAGCTCAGTCACTCTTTTCTTTATAGCTGCGCGTGATGTGTTGTCCAACTCAAGAGGCAACGCAATATTGTCGTACACCGTACGGGACGAGAGTAAATTGAAATGCTGAAAAATCATGCCGATTTGACGACGAACACGACTTAGCTGGCTTTCAGATAAGGTCATCAGATCTTGCCCATCAACCAGAACCTGACCGCTGGTAGGGCGTTCTAACATATTGGCGCACCGAATCAGTGTACTTTTACCTGCACCAGATGCACCAATTACGCCGTAAATCTGACCAGCAGGGACGTGTAGACTCACGTCGGAAAGCGCTATTATGGTGCTCGATCCCTGTTGGAACACTTTGTTAATGTGAGAAAGTTTAATCATATTATTCTTATTTTATAGTGAGTTCCGTGGCCGGGTAAAAATTAAATTTTAACAAAACCAAATCATGAACCGGATGTTAAGGTGTCTAGATGGCCAAGTCAACTGGCAACGCAGATTCTCTTCCATTCTCAACCGGCAGTAAAACATGCGATACTAGGGGGTATTACAGCCCTAAGGAGCAAATAAGTGACTCAGCCCGTTCCCGCAGTCTTTTTAGATCGTGATGGTACAATCAATATTGACCACGGTTATGTCCACGAAATCGATAATTTTCAGTTTATAGACGGTGTTATTGATGCATGCCGTGAATTGAAAGAAATGGATTTTGCACTGGTACTGGTGACGAACCAATCAGGTATTGCTCGAGGCATGTTTACTGAAGATCAGTTTTTAAGCCTAACTGAATGGATGGACTGGTCGTTGGCTGACCGCGGTGTTGACTTGGATGGTATCTATTTCTGTCCTCACCATCAAGAAGTGAGTGTAGAAAAGTTCCGTGAAACATGTGAATGCCGCAAGCCACTGCCGGGTATGTTACTGCAAGCACAACGCGAATTGAACATCGATATGGCTTCTTCTTACATGGTCGGTGATAAAATTGAAGATATGCAGGCGGCATTAGCGGCAAATATTGGCACTAAAGTGTTAGTTCGTACCGGCAAGCCTGTTACGGGAGAAGGTGAGGCAATAGCTGATTGGGTGCTAAATAGTCTGGCAGACCTGCCAAAAGCGATAAAAATGCGTAACAAGTAATTTTTATGTTTAAAAATCAATCAACTGAAAAAGCTTAAGATAAACTCTTGCCATTGTGAAATAACCTATTATAATGCGCCTCCATCGACACGGCACACAGCGAATCAGGTAACTGAACAGCCAGCCGAAAAAACAGAGAAATTCAGCCAAATTAGGTGTTGACTCTGAATGAGGAAAGCGTAATATGCGCACCTCGCGTTACCAACCGCCGGTTGCTAACGCACTGCTCTTTAACAATTTATCAGACAAT